>CAJTLK010000141.1:1096-2149 GCA_910577415.1 uncultured Oscillospiraceae bacterium | reverse complement strand
TGGAGGGCGACGAGGGACAGCAGCATCTGGAAGAGTATGCCGACAGCGCCACCAAGCGGGGGCAATGCCTCCTCCATGCTATCTGTGAAAAATTTGGCTTTGACTCCCTGGGCTATCAGTCCCTGGACGGTCTGCTGGAGGCCATCGGCATCGACCGGGAAAATATCTGTACTTACTGCTGGAACGGTAAGGAATAACTGCTCTACACCCCCACATAGGGCTTACTCTTAAACCTGGAGGGTTTTTTATGGAAAAATCTCATTCCGCATCCTACGCCGCCGCCGGCGTCAACATCGAGGCTGGCTACGAGGGCGTCAAGCTGATGAAAAAGCATGTGGAGCGTACCTTTATCCCCGGCGTGGTCTCTGACCTGGGCGGTTTCGGCGGACTTTTTGCCCCCGACCTCTCCGGCATGGCCGAGCCCGTGCTGGTCTCGGGCACCGACGGTGTGGGCACCAAGCAGCGCATCGCCCAACTGATGGATAGGCACGATACGGTGGGTATCGACTGTGTGGCCATGTGCGTCAACGACATCATCTGCTGCGGCGCCAGACCCCTCTTCTTCCTGGACTACATCGCCATTGGAAAGAACGATCCGGAAAAGGTGGCCACTCTGGTCTCGGGCGTGGCCAAGGGCTGCGTCCAGGCCGGCTGTGCCCTCATCGGCGGCGAGACTGCCGAGCATCCGGGCACCATGGACCCCGACGACTATGACCTGGCCGGCTTCTCGGTTGGTATCGTGGACAAGAGCAAGATCATCGACCACAGCAAAATGGCCCCCGGCGACGTGATCCTGGCCCTCCCCTCCTCGGGGATCCATTCCAACGGCTACTCCCTGGTCCGGAAGGTCTTCGACGTGGAGAAGGCCGACTTGGGCAAGTATATCCCCGAGCTCTCGGCCACCCTGGGCGAGGCCCTGCTCACTCCCACCAGGATCTATGTGAAGCCTGTACTGGCCGCCCTGGCCGCCGCTCAGGTCCACGGCGTCAGCCATATCATCGGCGGCGGCTTCTACGAGAACATTCCCCGCTCCATCCCCGACGGGCTGTGCGC
>CAJTLK010000141.1:0-1086 GCA_910577415.1 uncultured Oscillospiraceae bacterium | reverse complement strand
CCGTCCGGATCCCGCCCGTCTTCTCCCAGAAGGCTGGGAACATTCCGGAGCGGGATATGTTCAACACCTTCAACATGGGTGTGGGCATGGTGGTCATCGTCTCCCCTGACACTGCCGACGCCGCTCTGGCCGCCCTCAAGGGCGCCGGAGTGGAGGCCTATGCTCTGGGCCAGGTGGTCTCGGGAGCGGATAAGATCCTCCTCGTCTGACGGAGGAAAGTTATATGAAAAAAACGCGGATCGCTGTCCTTGTCTCAGGCGGCGGCACCAATCTGCAGGCCCTGCTGGACGCCCAGCACAGCGGCAAGCTCCCCCACGGGGAGATCGTGGCCGTCATCTCCTCCCAGATCGACGCCTACGCCCTGGATCGGGCCGCCAAGGCTGGCGTTCCCGGCTACGCAGTATCCCGGAAGGAGCTGGGGAGCCAAGAGGCCTTTGAGGCCGGGATCTCCCGGCTTCTGGCCCAATACCGCGTCGAGCTGGTCATCCTGGCCGGGTTCATGAGCATTTTGAGTGAAAATTTCACCCGCCAATGGCCCCACCGTATTCTCAACGTCCATCCGGCCCTCATCCCCTCCTTCTGCGGAAAAGGGATGTACGGTCTCCATGTCCATGAGGCCGCCCTCCGGAAGGGGGTCAAAGTCACCGGCGCCACCGTCCATTTTGTCAACGAGATCCCCGACGGCGGCGAAATCCTCCTCCAGAAGGCGGTGGAGGTCCTTCCCGGCGACACCCCGGAGCTCCTGCAGCAGCGGGTGATGGAACAGGCCGAGTGGCAGTTGCTTCCCCAGGCGGCCGAGCTGGTCTCGGCCCAGATCGTGAAAGATAAGGAGGATCCCCATGACTGACTTTTTTTCCTACCTCTCCGGCAAACCTTACCCTGGCCGGGGCATCGCCCTGGGCCGCAGTGCCGATGGCAAGCGTTCCGTGGCGGTTTATTTTATCATGGGCCGCAGCGTCAACTCCCGCAACCGCATTTTTGAGAAGACCGAGGACGGCATCCGCACCCGGGCTTTTGACGAGAGCAAGATGACCGATCCTTCCCTTATTATTTACCATCCCGTCCGCACCTTTGGCCGGGGACTTA
>CAJTLK010000140.1 GCA_910577415.1 uncultured Oscillospiraceae bacterium | reverse complement strand
CAGTGTCCGCCCGCCGTCCGTAATAGTCTTGGGGATCAGGGAGGAGTCGGCGTCCGTTAATCATAGTTAGGGAAGTACCATAAACATTTTTTAAATGTCGATCTTACCTGCAAAGCGGTAGAAAATCTCTACTTCCTGCTCTCGGATGCCATCCGGTCCCCGTTTCCCTTCGTGAACCAGGATTTTCTCAATCAGGGTGTTGAGCAGTGGCGCGTCCAATTCCGTGATTTCGCTGTATTGCCGAATGAGCTTGACCCACTTCTCGGCACCCTCGGTGGACTGCTTATCATTTTCCATGGCCGACTTCAGCGCGGTGATCTTATCGTCCAGTTCTGCCTGCTCTGCTTGGTAACGCTCAGACAGCAGAGTAAAGTTGCTCTCTGTGATTCGGCCCGCTGACCGATCCTCATACATCCGTACAAAGAGGTCATTGACAGTTTTGCGGCGCTTTTCGGCCTTTCTGAGTTCGGTCTCTCGCTTTTTTCTTTCCACCTGTCGCCCCTTATCGCCATTTTGAAGCAGTCGTTCTAAAAGCTGTCGCTCATCTTTCTGCGCCACAGACGACCAGAATTGCAGCCGCTCCAGCACATAGGCGTACAGCGTATTGTAGCTGATATAGTGCATGGTACACTCGTCTACCTTTTTGCTGTAAGTACCGCAGGCATAATATCCGGGCCGGTTCCTGTAGCGCGACAAAATTTTTGAGAAACTCGGACAGCGAAAATGAGAAAAAATAGCGGATTTCTTAGAAGTAATTCTAAGCCCGCCCGCTTGCGGCGACGGCCCCCAGAATGGGGAGCGGCCCCCGCAGGAGGGCGGGCGTTATAGGGCCCCCGGAGAAGCGGCACACGCCGCCCTCCGGGGCCGTTTTCATTGTGGGTGGCCGGTTACTCGCCCTCGGGCTCCCCGGGCCCGTCCTGGGCTTCCTGGGGGGCTTCCTGGGCCGGTTCCGGCTCCTGGTATTCCTCCCAGCCGTAAACGCCCGGCTCCCAGACGTTGGAGGCTGCGCTGGAGACCCACCTCTTGCCGTTGTGGGTCACCTTCGCCCCCTGGTCGTAGGCGTCATGCGCCCCGATAGGCTGAATCCACTCCGGGAACTCCTCCAGGGGGTTGCCGATGCGCGTCCACATGGAGGGCGTTGCCGAGGGCTTGGTATTCTGGCCAGCGTCCTTGACGTCGTGGATGGAGCGATAGAGCTGGCCCTCGTCCTGGACGATGTCGCCCGCCTTGCCCCGCCAGTTTTCGTCCCACAGGGTAAAGAGGTCAGGGTACTCGGAGATCGTTGTCTCGTCGAGCTGCTGCTCCTGGGCCATCTTGACAAACATGATCTCCGCGACGGCCTGGGCGGAGCTGCTCCGGCGAGCTGCCCGGTTCAATTCCCCGACAGACTTCTTCGGGGTCAAATACTGCACACTGCTCATTCGTAGGCACCTCCAAACCCAGATACAGAAACTTCGCCCTCGTAGCCCTCGTTCTTGGTGATGGTGAAGCGGATGTTGACGCCCCACTTGTCCGCCGTCTTGGTCTTGTTGGTGAAGTTATAGACCCGGTTGATCGCCACCATGGGGGTGATGTCCTCCCAGGTGGGCTCGGCGTCGAAGGCGTTGTTACAAGCCTCCACCAGAGCCGTCGCGCCCTCGATATGCCATGTCGGGGTGACCAGCACCTTGGATGCGGCCTCGTCCGTCTCCTCCGGCTCATTGAGCTGGAAACAGATGACGCTCTCCTTCTTGGAGAATGTCCAGACCCGCACCGAGGTGGCGAAGTTGCCGTCCACGGCCTCCACCCGGAGCTGGTGGTTGCCATTGGTAAGCATGAGCCACCTCTCCCGAGTGAGCTCGATGGTCTCCTCTTGCCCCAGGGTAGCCTGATAGCTCCTGATCTGCACGTCGTCCACGAACTCGGTGACGACCACGTTGTCGCCCTCGATATCGGTGACGGTGTACTTCTCGGCGAAGCTGCCTGTCTTGTGGCCCAGGGCCATATCCTGGCCGGAGATCGCCGGTGCGCTGTTGGTGCGTTTGAAGGTGAGCCTCCGGTAGCTGGTGCCGCCCTTGCCGTCAGTGACCATGATGGTGATGGTGTTGACGGAGTTGAGGTCGAGGGTGTAGAGCTTCTCAGAGGTGATCGCCACGCCAAGGGGCTCGCCCTTGGGGGCGTTGTTGATCGTGCGGATGGTCTCATCGTTGAGCTGCTCCGTCACGGTGAGGGTGTCGCCGTCCGCGTCGTTGACGGTATAATCGTAGGTGAAGCCCAGGTTTTTATCTCCCAGGTTGCCATCGACGCCGCTGATGGTGGGTGCGCTGTTGGTTCTGGTGAATGTCCACGTCCTGGTGGCCGTCCCGCCTTTGCCGTCGGTGACCACGACCTTCACGGTATGCGTCCCAAGAGACAATTCATCGACCGGGACGGAAATGGTATATACAAAATTTCGC
>CAJTLK010000139.1 GCA_910577415.1 uncultured Oscillospiraceae bacterium | reverse complement strand
TTCAGCGAGTACAAGCTGCCCAACGACGCTCTCAACGCCGGGGAGATCGACCTGAACGCTTTCCAGCACAAGGCTTATCTCAACAAAGAGATCGCCGACCTGGGTTATGACGTTACCGTCCTGGGCGATACCATCATTGCCCCTCTGTCTCTCTATTCCGAGAAGATCAAGAGTGTCAGCGAGCTGAAGGAGGGCGACAAGATCGCCGTACCCCAGGACCCCACCAACGAGGGCCGCTGCTTTAAGATCTTGGAGGCCCAGGGTGTGCTGAAGGTGGACCCCGCCGCCGGGTATATGCCCGAGCTGAAGGACATCACCGAGAATCCCCTGAACCTGGAGTTCGTAGAGGTGGAGGCCGCCAACACCGCTTCTCTGCTGCCTGACGTGGCCGGGTCCTTCATCAATGGCGCCCACGCCTCCGACCATGGCCTCACCCCCGAGGACGCCATTTGCACTGAGACCGTGGAGCCGGGCAGCGATAACCCCTATATCAACATCATCGCCTGCCGCACTGCCGACAAGGACAATGAGGTCTATAACAAGGTCCTTGCCGCCTACCAGTCCGCCGAGACCGCTCAGGCCATCAAGGACATCTACAAGGGGCTGTATATCCCCGCCTTCCAGTATTAAGATACGGTGAAAAAAGAGGCGGGCCTTGGCCCGCCTCTTTTCCCTATTCATTTTGCCACGGTGGCCCCCCACCCGACAAGCAGCAAAGACCGCGTAGGGGCGGGTTCCAGACCCGCCTGCAACCATAAGGAGGTTCCGAACATGGATCTGAAACAGGAAGCCCAGGCCCTCGCCCCCTATCTCTCCTCCCTCCGCCGGGAGTTCCACATCCATCCCTGTATCAGCCGGGAGGAGTTTTGGACGGCGGAGCGTATTGAAAAGGAGCTGGACGCCATCGGTATCACCGACCACCAGCGGGTGGACGGCTCTGGGGTGTACGCCGTCTTCCATGGAGAAGGGAAGGGGGAGCGGAGCATTACCCTCCGGGCGGATATCGACGCCCTGCCCATCCAGGAGGTAAACACCGATCTGCCCTATTGCTCTAAAGAGGCTGGCAAAATGCACGCCTGTGGCCACGACGGCCACGCCGCCGCCCTGCTGGGGGCGGCCAAGCTGCTTTTTGCCCACTGCGCCGACTTTGGTGGAGAAGTGCGGCTCTTCTTCCAGCATGCCGAGGAGATCGGCTACGGGGCCAAGCAGTTCGTGAAGGCGGGACTTCTGGGTCCCTCCGGGCGGGTCTTTGGCGTCCATATGGCTCCCGACCTTCGGTGCGGCCAGGTGGGAGTGAAGCCAGGACCCAACAATGCCAGCGTGGATCATTTTACCATTAAGGTCCAGGGCAAGGCCGCCCATGTCTCCACCCCGGAGCAGGGGGTGGACGCCCTCTATATCGCCAGCCAGATCGTGGTGGCGGCCCAGGCCCTTGTGACCCGGCGTACCTCCCCGGTGGACCCCCTCATTATTGGCATCGGCAAGCTCCACGCGGGCACGTCCTATAATATCGTCGCCGAGTCCGCCGTGCTGGAGGGCACTACCCGGGCCTTCTCCGCCGGGACCCGGGCCAAGGCCAACCGCGAGCTGGATAAGCTCTGTAAAGACATCGCCGCCCTATACGGCGGCAGCGCCCAGGTGGAGTGGGAGGACTTTGCCTCACCCCTTGTAAATCCTGCCGATGTTTGCAAGGAGGTGGGAAAGGTGGTAACAGAGCTGTTTGGCGACGCCGCGCTGGTCACGGACCGGCCCCTGAGCTGCGGCGGCGATGACTTTGCCGATTACCAGGCTGTGGTGCCGGGGGTCTACGCCTTTGTGGGCACCTCCGATCCCAATCGGCCCGATACCTGTCTGCCCCTGCACAATGACCGCTTTGATCTGGATGAGGCCGCCCTGCCCATCGCCGCCGCCCTTCACGCCGAGTACGCCCTCTGTTACCTTACTGAGGCGATTGGTTGACATAATTTAACTTTGCGTAATAGGCAACAGAGAAAGACTTTCCAATAAAAAGAGAATAGGCTTTAAAAAGTTTACATAATTATAGGAACGCTGTAAAAAAGAGCCGCCCATCCGGGCGGCTCTTTCGTTTGATGGGAAGTATCAGCGCTTGCTGAACTGGGGAGCACGGCGGGCGGCCTTGAGGCCGTACTTCTTCCGCTCCTTCATACGAGGATCGCGGGTGAGGAAACCGGCGGACTTCAGGGCTGCGCGGTACTCGGGATTGACCTCCAGCAGGGCGCGGGCAATGCCGTGGCGGATGGCACCGGCCTGGCCGGTGACGCCGCCGCCGGTGACGGTGGCAACGATGTCCACCTTGCCCAGCAGATCGGTGGTAGCCAGAGGCTGGCGGACCACCATCTTCAAGGTCTCCAAGCCAAAGTAGTCGTCGATGTCGCGGCCATTGATGGTGATGGCGCCGGTACCACCCTGGAACAGATGCACCCGGGCCACGGAGGACTTGCGGCGGCCGGTGCCGTAGAGATAAGGCTTCTTGCTCTTATACATGTTTCATTTACCTCCTGCTT
>CAJTLK010000138.1 GCA_910577415.1 uncultured Oscillospiraceae bacterium | reverse complement strand
GGCACCTGGTAGGTGGCGCCGCCCACACGGCGGGCCTTGACCTCCAGGGAGGGCATGATGTTCTCCATGGCGGCCTGGAAGGCGTCCAGAGGCTCCTTGCCGGTCTTCTCCTTCACGATGTCAAAGGCGCCGTAGACCACCTTCTGGGCCACGCCTTTCTTACCGTCCAGCATAATGCTGTTGATGAGCTTTGTCACCAGGACGGAGTTATAGATAGGATCGGGTAAAATTTCACGCTTGGGTACGTTTCCTCTTCTGGGCACTTTGCTTCCCTCCTTCATTATAAAATGATGTCAACGGTACTCGAACGCAATGGTACGCGCCCGTTGCGCCCCGAGGATCCTATATGATCGACAGGGCAGATATTTGCTCTGGGAAAGTGCATTTGAGGTTTTGGTCAGCGCTTACTTCTTGCCGGCCTTGGGCTTCTTGGCGCCGTACTTGGAGCGGGCCTGCATACGGCCGGACACGCCCTGGGTATCGAGGGAGCCGCGGATGATGTGGTAACGCACACCAGGCAGGTCCTTGACACGTCCGCCGCGGATCATGACCACAGAGTGCTCCTGCAGATTGTGGCCCACACCGGGGATATAGGCGGTGACCTCGTAGCCGTTGGTGAGCTTCACACGGGCGATCTTACGAAGGGCCGAGTTGGGCTTCTTGGGGGTAGAGGTACGCACAGCGGTGCAGACGCCGCGCTTCTGAGGCGAAGGCAGGTCGGTCTCGCGGTTGGTCAGGGTGTTCAGTCCGAACTGCATAGCGGGAGAAGTAGACTTGTAAGTCGCCTGCTTGCGGCCCTTCCGAACGAGCTGATTAAACGTAGGCATGGTTTTCCTCCTTTCTTCATTGATACCTTTCATATATTTTAACAGGATATTCCGAAGATTATCCCGCTAAAATCGCTGCTACTGCGGCGGGAACAGCAATGCCGCAAGCCCTTCCCAGTTCCTTCATGGCCGGGACGGCCTCGGTCTCCACACCTTTGTCGGCACAGAGCCGGGCCAGAGGCTCTGTGAGCCGCGGATCGGCGTTGTGGGCCAGAAAGACCTTTCGGGCCGTTCCGTTCTCTATGGCCCGCCGGACCTGTTTTGCGCCCACAACATTGGGATATTGGGAAAGTTCCGTCAGCATCGCCCGAGCCTCCCCTTCTCAAAATGGGCGCAATCGCCCCTTGGAGCTGGTCCACGCAGAATGAGATTATAGCATACAGGTATTGGAAAGTCAATCATTTTTCCTGTTTAAGGGCGAAAAATTCCCCTTTCGCCGCCATATTATCACAGCTCCACCGGAACTCCCGTTGTTATGTAAACTTCCTTCGGGGTAACGGCACATTCCCAGGCTATGATCTCTACCCCTGCACCCCCGGCATCCCGCAGGGCCGCGCCGAATTCCGGGTGGGTGCGGTCATTGGGGGAAAAGCCTTTTACGTCCGCCATCTGGATAACGAAGCATACCGCCGCCTCATAGCCCTGCTTCCTGGCCCGGATCAGCTCCCGCAGGTGCTTCACTCCCCGCTCCGTAGGCGCGTCGGGGAAGTACGTCCAGCCGTCCTCCTCCAGAGTGCAGCCCTTGACTTCCACGAAGCCCCGGCGGGCGGGTTTTGAACCCGCCCGCCCCGCTTCCCAATAAAAATCAAACCGGGAATTTTCAAAGGTGGTCTCCGGGCGCAGCAGAGTCAATCCGGGCCGGAAATATCCCGCCCCAGCCCACTCCTGGAAGAGCTTGTTGGGGGCCTGAGCGTCCATGTTCACCAGCTTTATCCCGCCGTCCGCCAGAGGCTTCTCCACCGACACCAGATCATAGGCGGTCTTCCGTGCGGGGTTGTCCGACTTCTCCAAATACACCGTACAGCCGGGGATCAGCAGCTCCTTACACCGCCCCGTATTCTTCACATGGACGGTCAGCTCCTCCCCCTCCAGCAAAACTTTTGCAATAAACCGATTGGGCCGGGAAAGGAAAACGGCCTTATGGATATTCTGATAGCGCATGGGATCACCTCCCCCTTTTTGTCATTTTTCTATGTCTCCCTCCATCCATTTCCACAACTGGTCCACATCCTTTTGAAGCAGCGGGACCATACTCTCCTTGTACTTGGAAAAGTCCATTTCCTCCAGTTTTTTCTTGACCGTTGCTTTCAGCTCCGGCAAATATAAGATCACCTGTCGGAGCGCTGGCAGACACTGCCGCACCGCTGTGGCCTTCTCGTCGTCCAGCATGGAAAGCAGGGCGTCCAAATTCTTTTCCAGCCGCCCCTCCCGGTCCCATCTGGCCTGGGCGCAAGCCAAACGAAAACCCCGCGTCCGCACAAGGGAGCTTTCGTCTCTCAGCAGAGACAAAAAGTCATCCAGGCATCCATATAAGTCGCTACATCGCTCCGACTCCTCTTCCAGCAACAGAAGAAGCCGATAGGCTTCCTTATTATCCTTACTCCGCAGTCCTGTCAGCATATCCATTGGCGCTACCTCCAAGAAATAAGAGAAAAGCGGCAGACCACAGTCTGCCGCTTTTTGTGTTGGCATCACCTATTTTACCAGTCCGTCACCAGACAAGTATCTTCGGCG
>CAJTLK010000137.1 GCA_910577415.1 uncultured Oscillospiraceae bacterium | reverse complement strand
GGGGACCGGAGAGGCGGGAGAGGTACTTTTTCACCTCCGCCTCGGTGCACCGGCATCGGCCGGAGGGGTGGCCGTACCAGCCGCACTTGCAGGGGTTCATGGCGCACACCAGCATGAACCGGGCGGGGAAGGTTTCGCTCCCGGCGGCCCGGGTGATCTGGACCTTGCCCTCCTCCATGGGCTGGCGGAGGACCTCCAGCACGTCCTTGTGGAACTCGGGCAGCTCGTCCAGAAACAGGACCCCGTGGTGGGCCAGGGAGATCTCCCCCGGCCGGATGAGGGGGTTTCCGCCGCCTGCCATGCCCATGGCCGACACCGTGTGGTGGGGGGAGCGGAAGGGCCGGGCGGTAAGCATGGGCTGCTCTTTGGTGGTAAGGCCCAGCACCGAGTGGACCGCCGTGGCCTCCAGGGACTCCTTCTCGCTGAGGTCGGGGAGGATGGAGGGCAGCCGCCGGGCCAGCATGGACTTGCCCGAGCCAGGCGGGCCGATCATCAGCACATTGTGACCGCCGGCGGCGGCGATCTCCAGGCACCGCTTCACGTTCTCCTGCCCTTTGACCTCGGAAAAATCGGGCTGGGGAAGGGTGTTCTCCCCAGGCTTCCAGCCCTCGGCGGGAGGGATCAGCTCCTCGCCCTTTAGGTGGGCCACAAGCTGCTTCACATTCTCCACCGGGTAGACCACCATGCCCTTGGCCAAGGTGGCCTCAGGAGCGGCGTCGGCGGGGACGAAGAGCCGCCGGATGCCGTCCTTCTGGGCGGCCAGGGCCATGGGGAGCATACCGGGGACGCTCCGGACTGTCCCGGAGAGGGACAGCTCCCCCACAAAGGCGCAGTCCTCCTCGGGCCTTGGCAGCTCCCCCTGGGCGGCCAAAATACCTACCAGAATGGGCAGGTCATAGACCGTGCCCCCCTTTTTCCGGTCGGCGGGGGCTAGGTTCACCGTGATTCGGGAGACTGGGAACTGAAAGCCGCAGTTCTTTACCGCCGCGCGGACCCGGTCCCGGGCCTCCTTGACGGCGGTATCGGGCAGACCCACGATTTCAAAGTTCGGGAGGCCCCCCGACAGGTCGCATTCGCACAGCACCCCGTAGCCCTCCACCCCGTGGAGGCCCAAGGAGTGCACCTGGGTCATCATGGCCATTCCCCCTTTTCTCTGTTTGATACCATTCTACCACAGAGTTGCGAAAAATGCTACCAGAAGGGAAAACCTTGTCAAAAACATAATTAGACGAAAAACCCTTCCCCTCCTCCTGTTTCTGTGGTACAATTTAATAAGAAGGACCCAACCAAATTTTTGAAAACGGAGGTTTTTCCCATGGGATATCTGACTGGTAAGACCGTTATCATCACCGGCGCGGGCCGGGCCGTTCTCTCCGACGGCAAGAGCTGCGGCTCCATCGGCTACGGCATCGCCACTGCCTTTGCCAAGGAGGGGGCCAACATCGTCATCACCGGCCGGAACGTGAAGAAGCTGGAGGACGCCAAGGAGGAGCTGGAGCGGCTCTACGGCGTGAAGGTCCTCACCGTCCAGGCCGACGTGGCCGCCGGCACCGACAACAAGGCCACCGTCCAGCACGTCGTTGACGAGACCATCAAGACCTTCGGCCACATCGACGCCCTCATCAACAACGCTCAGGCCTCGGCTTCCGGCGTCACCCTGGCCGACCATACTCCTGAGCAATTCGACCTGGCCCTGTACTCGGGCCTGTACGCTGCCTTCTACTATATGCAGGCCTGCTATCCCTATCTGAAGGAGACAAAGGGCAGCGTCATCAACTTCGCCTCGGGTGCCGGCCTCTTCGGCAACTATGGCCAGTGCGCCTACGCCGCCGCCAAGGAGGGCATCCGCGGCCTTTCCCGTGTGGCCGCCACCGAGTGGGGTCCCGACGGCATCAACGTCAACGTGATCTGTCCCATCGCCTGGACCGCCCAGCTGGAGAACTTCCAGAACGCCTATCCCGATGCCTTCAAGGCCAATGTGAAGATGCCTCCCATGGGCCACTACGGCGACCCCGAGACCGAGATCGGCCGGGTCTGCGTCCAGCTCACCAATCCTGACTTCAAGTACCTTACCGGCGAGACCCTCACCCTGGAGGGCGGCATGGGGCTGAGACCGTAAGCTGCGCAGCTTACGCAAATATCCTGTCATTCCGAGAAAAATGGCCGCCTTTGGGCGGCCATTTTTCGTGGGAGGATCGGTTTTCCGTAGGTATCTGGAACGTCATTCGGCTGTGCCGAACGACCGCGCCGGGCGTTTTGCTTCGCAAAGCTCCCCACGGACTTTTCGTGTTTTTGTACAAAAACAATGGGCATTTTTCATGAAAAATGCCCATTGACAGCAGTTGAGCTCCTGCACTATACTAAGCAATACAAAAGCGGAATGTTACCGCCCTGGCGGGCATGACCGTACATAGCTCAAACCAAAACTCGTATTTTGGAATGTTACTCTCCTTGAGGCATGACCATGGCGACAGTTTCTGTTGCCGCGCAGCCTTTTGGGGAGTTTTTTGTTGGAAAAACGCCCCAAAAGAGCAGAAAAAGAAAGGTGTGAAGACCCTTGCGCGCGATCCGGAGACTGCACAACAACGTGGTGGTCTGTGTGGACAGCACCGGCCGTGATGTCATCGCCATGGGAAAGGGCTTGGGCTTCGGGGACATCCCCCGGGAGCTGAAGCTCTCTGAGGTGGAGCGGACCTTCTACGATTTAGACGAGGGCGGCGTCAACGTAATGAGCGACCTGCCCACTGA
>CAJTLK010000136.1 GCA_910577415.1 uncultured Oscillospiraceae bacterium | reverse complement strand
GAGCACTACGAGAGCCCCAGCGTCAAGCGCCGCAAGAAGTCTGAGGCCGCCCGCAAGAATCGCAAAAAGTTTTACTAAGAGCATCAAAACCCCCGTGCCCATGGCACGGGGGTTTTTGCATTTTACTTCCCCACCAGTTCCCCCAACACATCGGCGGTGGAGTCGTAAGGCAGAAACGCGGTGTCGACGCCCAAGCCCGCCGCCATGCGGAGCTTTTTTCGGATACTCCCGGCGTCGTCAAAGAGCACGAAATGCCCCTTATCCCCGGCCATATAGGTAAAGTAATGGGCGCACAGCTCCGGGGAAAAGAAGACCGCTCCGCCCCGCTCGGCCCTGCGGCGGTGAAGCTCCTCCGCCGTCAGGGGCGCCCCCGCCCCGCTGGGAGAGGGCAGCAGAAAGTCCTCCGCCACCCGCTCCACCCAAAGCGCCAGACGCTTTCCAAAGCGGGCGGCGGCCTCCTCCAAACGGACCTGAAGGGAACCGCCGGAGATGGCGGTGGGAAGAATGACCTTGGCCGCCGGGGCACTGAGTCCATACGCCTCAGTAACGTAGCAATCGATCTCCCGCCCCTTGCACGCCTCTGACAACCTGCCCGCCGCGTCGGCCAACACAGCGCTCTCCCGCCCCCGGAAGAGACAGACCACCCCGGTGAATTTCCGGGCGGCGCACTCCCGCAGTACCTCATTGCAGAACCCCTCGGCCCCATCCCCCTGGCTGAAGCGGGTATCGTCCACCACCATCCACCCCCCGGTGGGGGTGATGGGCGTATTGGCCCGGAACAGATGGGGGCCGTCCCCCATTCGGTAGGCCAGGTGGGCGATGGGCAGCTTCCAGGCTCCGGCAGCGGTGAGCTGTCCCGGCTCCACCGCCAAGATCAGGTTCCGTATCTCTTCCATATTTGATTTCCCCCTTGTCCTATGGTCCCGGTAAGTGCTATAATCTTTATATATGCGCCCCCCCGGCGACTAAGACCCAGAAGGAGGCCCCGCCTTGTCATTCTCTCTCATCCCCGGCCAGGTGCTGGGGTCCATCTATGACCTGGCGCCGGAGACTCTTCGCTCCAGTGGCGTCACCTTGGTACTGGCCGATCTGGACAACACCCTGGTTCCCTATGAGGAAGCCCTCCCCTCCCCCGCGCTGACGGCATGGAAGGAGGCGTTAGAGAAAAACGGCGTCGCTCTTTTCGTGGTGTCCAACTCCCGCAAGAGCCGCCGCTGCCCCGATTTCTGCGCCGCCCTGGGCGTTGGCTGTGTCCGCCATGCGGGCAAGCCGGGGGTCAAGGGCTTTCGGGAAGCTCTGGAGAAGAGCGAACGACAGCCTTCCGAAGCTCTTATGGTGGGCGATCAAATTTTCACCGACATTCTGGGCGCCAACCGGGCGGGGATCAAAACGGTACTGGTGAAGCCCATAGCCTGGGGGAAAAACCCAGGCCGCATTCTGCGCTATGCCGCCGAGACCCCCTTTCGACTTTGGGGCCGACTGCGGATGAAACGAAAGGAGCGCCTATGACCTTTGCGAAGTTCGGTCCGGCAGGCAACGCCGCGGCCTTTCCCTACAAGTCCTCGGCAGACGCTCCCCGGTGGCTGTCCGAGCTGGGGCTGGACTGCTACGAGTATCAGTGCGGCAAGGGGGTCAACGTTGGCCGGGAGACTGCCGAGAAGATCGGCCAGGCCGCCCGGGACTACAATATCTCCCTGTCCCTCCACGCCCCCTACTTTATCAATCTGGCTAACCCCGACCCAGACAGCCTCCGCAAGACCACCGGGTACATTTTGGACGCCTGCCAGGCCGCCGACTGGATGGGGGCCAAGCGCGTGGTGATCCACTCCGGCGCACTGATGAAACGCTCCCGCCGGGAGGCGCTGGATACCGCCCTGCGTTCCCTCTCCGAAGTTTTGAAGGTCTGGGAGAGCGAGGGCTTTGGCCACATCACTCTCTGCCCCGAGACCATGGGGAAGATCAATCAGCTCGGCGACCTGACCGAGGTTTTAGAATTATGTAAACTCGATGACCGTCTTCTCCCCTGTGTAGATTTTGGACATCTCTACGCCCGCTCCCTGGGGGAGCTGACCGGAGAGGAAGCCTGTGAGGCCATGCTGGACCAGATGGAGGCGGCTCTGGGAACAGAGCGGGCCTCCCGGTTCCACAGCCACTTCTCCCAGATTGAGTTCACCCCCGGCGGCGGGGAAAAATGCCACCGCACCTTTGCCGACAACGGCGGCTTTGGCCCCGACCCCGCCCCTCTGATGGCGGCGGTGGCCCGCCGGGGCTGGCAGCCTACCTTTATCTGTGAATCCGCTGGGACCCAGGCCGAGGACGCCCTCACCATGAAAAAGCTGTATCTACAGTCTCTTTTGAAGGACAAGTGACCTTCTCCTTTCCGGAGTTGGCTCCTTCGTCTGTCGCAGCGCTGAAAATCATTTCGGAAAGGATGTTTTTTATGGATCATCTCAAACAGATCGCCGCCAGGCTGGGCGAGTACAAGCTGGACGCCATGCTCTGCTCCAGCGTACCGGGAGAGCGCTACGCCGTGGGCCTTCACGGCGAGGGCTATGCCATCGTCGCCCCCGCCGCCGCCCGGTACATCACCGACCCCCGTTACAGCGAGGTAGCCAAGGATACGGTGAAGAACGCCGAGGTTTGCGTCATCGGCCAGGGCCACAGCGCCGTGGACGTCCTCAACGAGTTTATCGACGCGCAAAACATCAAGACCCTGGGCATCGAAGAAGGCTATATGTCCCTGGGGCAGTATGAGCAGCTCAAGGACGGTCTTCACGCCAGACTGGTCCCCGCCGGGGCGCTTATCAATACCCTCCGCTCCAGCAA
>CAJTLK010000135.1 GCA_910577415.1 uncultured Oscillospiraceae bacterium | reverse complement strand
AGTCCATCCTGGACCTGGGCCTGACCCTGGAGTATCTGGAGACCCACGGCGTGCCGGTCATCGGCTACGGCACCAAGGAGCTGCCCGCCTTCTACACCCGGAGCAGCGGCTTTGGCGTGGACTACGAGATCGACACCCCCGCCGAGCTGGCGAAAGCCTTTGCTGTTCAGCGGGAGCTGGGCTTCCCCGGCGGTATGCTGGTCACGAACCCCATCCCCGAGGAGTTCTCCATGGACCCTGCCGTTATCAACAAGGCCATCGACGACGCCGTGGCCCAGGCCCAGGCCCAGGGCATCCACGGCAAGGAGACCACACCCTTCCTCCTGGCCAAGATCAAGGACATCACCGGCGGCGATTCTCTCGCCTCCAACATCCAACTGGTTTTCAACAACGCCGCTCTGGCGGCCAAGACCGCTGTGGAGCTGTGCAAATAAAGTCCTTCCCTCCCAAAATGAATCCCCGATGAGAGACATTGCCTCTCACCGGGGATTTATTTTAATCCATTGCCACCTATCTATTATCATTTGATAATTTGCTCCAGCGTTTCAAACGCCGGGTGGTCAAAAAAGGTACGCATACTGATCTCCAAGCCATCGCATATCTTTTGAATGGATACCACGCCGGGATTTTTACTCTTCTGATTCAGCATGCTGTAAATAGTGGATGGGGTCACGCCACATCTGTTGGCAAGCTCGTTCACGGTGATGTTCCGTTCCGCGCATAGTATTTGTATCCGCAACGCCACAGCGTCTTTCGCGTTCACTGGAACACCCCCCTTTGATATCATCATATCCAAATTTGCGATATATCGTGTGCGGCATATCGCAAATCGAAAAAATGTGATATAATGTGGGATATACCGCACAAGGAGGGGAAGAAAGTATGCCCGACGATATTTCTGTTATCTACTGGAACAGCAAAGACATCCGCCCGGAGGAGGGCAGTTACATCCTACTGAAAAGTCTTGATGAAAACGGACAGGTGATCTGTGAACCCGCCGCTTACGAAAATGAAATGTTCATTTTCATCTATAGCGAGGACGATTGGGGCGAGGTCAATCCAGACATCATTTTGGGGTGGGCCTATTATCCCTATGACGAGCGGGGAGCTATGCAGGAGAACGATCAAGAATAGCAGAAGCGCCGGTCAAAAGACCGGCGCTTCTGCGCAATAGCTCCTATTCAAGGAGAAATCATTTTTCCGTAGATGATTTATTTCCCCAGCTTCGCCGCCACCTGCTCGGCGGCCAGCTTGCCGGAGGTCCCGGCCCAACTGAGGTAACCAGTGGAGGCGTCGCCCTGGACATTCCCCACCAGCTCGCCGGCGGCGTACAGGCCCTCGATGGGCGTATCGTTCTCCAGCAGCACCTGGCAGGACGTGTTAATGTCCAAGCCGCCCAGGCTGGTGGCAAAACGCAGGTTCTGCTTAATGATGTAAACGGGGCCGTCAGTCTTGAACTCGGCCACCAGCTTCCGGCCAAACTCGTCCTTCCCGGCAGCGTAACCCTTGTTGTAAGCGGCGATGGTCTTGACCAGCTCCGCGCCGTCCACACCGGCCTGCCTGGCGGCGTCCTCGATGGAGTCGCCCTTGACAAACACGGTGGTGCCGGTCCCCTTCTCGGTAAACCACTTCTCAATATCGGCTGCGGCCAGCAGGTGCTTATCCATAGCGTTCTTATAGAACACATCGTAAGCGGCCTGATCCATCACGGTGTACATGGCCCAGTCATTCTGTCCCTTGTAGGTCTGCACCAGGTCATACTCGCCGCTGGTCTCGCTGATGAGCCGCTGGCCCTTGTCGTTGACCAGGATGCCGGCAGAGGCCTTCCACATGGCGTTGTTAGCCGGCTGGGTGTACTTGCCCACACCCGGGGTGATCTCCAGACCGTTGGGCTTCACGCCCAGGTACTGCATATTTGTGACCTTGGCGCCCAGCTTCTGGGCCATCAGCAGACCGTCACCATCGGAGGAGGCGGGGCCGTAATAGACCACCCGGCCCACATTGGCGCCCTTTACCAGCTCCTGATTGTTGCCGTAACCGCCGGTGGCCAGGATGACGGCCTTGGCGGAAATGGTATAGTTGTTGCCGTCGGTGTCCTCCACCTTCACGCCCGTCACCACGTTATTGGCAGTGACCAGCTCAGTGGCCCTGGTGTTCAGGCGAATCTCAATGCCACGGGATGTAGCCACCTCGTTCATGGTCTTCATGAACCCGGCGCCGCCGCCCACGGCCACAAAATCCATCGCCCCATCCGCGGGAGGATTGAACTTAGCGCCCACATTGTCAATGATCCAGTCGATGGCAGCGCCGGAGTTCTCAGCATGGAGGCGGGACAGCTCCACATCGTTGACGTTGTGGCCCTTCTCCAGCAGGGTGTCCACCATCTTCTGGACGGAATAGTTGGTCTGATACTTGGACTCGGCTGCAGTGAAGCCGCCGCCGCAGGTGGCGGAAGCGCCGCCGGTGTAGGGCATCTTCTCCACTACCAGGATATTATCCTGGCCCAAGTCCTTCAGCCGGAGGGCCGCGGAAAGTCCAGCCGCGCCGGCGCCCACCACCACTGCATCCACAGTGGTATCGGTCAGCTTGGCGCCGGTATTGGCGGCGCCGGGGACCAGGGCAGCGGGGTCAGCCCCAGCGGCGATAATGGCGGCATTGACAGCCTCAATAACAGCCTTGCTGGAGAACGTTGCGCCGGTGATACCGTCGATCTGGGTAGACTGGGCGTCCACGATCTTACCGGGCAGCTGCTCCACCGCTACGGAGCCAAGCCCGGCAGTCTCCTTGTCGCCTGTGGCGGTGATGCTCTCGATCTTGTTGGCAGAGAAGGTAACAGAGACCTTCACGCTTCCGCCAAAGCCGGTGGCCTCGCCGGTATAAGTGCCGGGCTTGAAGCTAACGCCGGCGGGGGCTGCGGGCACAGTGATCTTGTCACTGACCAGCTTGGCAGTGTTGGGAGCGGTGGGATCCCACTCCACCTCAATGCCCAGCAGCTCGCTGAGGTAGCGCAGGGGCACATAGGTGGC
>CAJTLK010000134.1 GCA_910577415.1 uncultured Oscillospiraceae bacterium | reverse complement strand
GTGGTGGTGCGGAGCAATCAGGAGGGCAACCGAAGCCTCTCCAAGGCCCTGCAGGACCAGTATGATGCCTGTGAGGGGGAGATGGGCCGCCTTGCCCAGCTTCCGGAGATGGAGAGCCTTCTCACAGAGCCCACCGCCGCCGAGCGGGCTTTTGTGAGCCAGACCCTCTACCGTTTTGTCAACGGGCAGGAGTTCCGGCCTTACTTTGCCCTGCTGGACTGCTCCGGGCAGACGGTGTGCTCCAGCTTCAACCAGCGGAATCAGGGAATTTTTGAGAGCTCGGTCTTTGCCAAAAGCGCCATGGCCAGGTTGGACCGGGCCCCGGCCCAAATGCTGTGCTTTGTCTGTACCGCCCCCCTGACAGGAGATCAAAACTGCGTCTACTCCTTTTGTCGGGCGATCCCAGGCCAGAATGGGGAGGCCTTGGGCTACCTGTTTTTCAACCTGCGTGAGGAGCGTTTCCGCAGCTGCCTGCGGGGCCTTTCCCAAGACGCACTGATCACCGACGCCTACGACAATATCATTTATACTACCCTATATCCGGAGGAGGATCCCATGGATAAGCTGCCCTCCGGGAAATATTCACTGCCCATGGAAAGCGCGGGCATTTTTCAGTTGGACGGGGAGTATTATTATGGGTACGCCCAGACCGTGACGGCCCAAGGGCTCCGGGTCTATACCCTGACCTCCTTGGAGGGACAGGTAAAGGCCGTGGGATACAGCTTGATGCTGTTCCTGCTGCTGTTTTTGGTGCTGATCGCCATTATCACCATTTTGACCCGCACCTTTGCCCGGAAAAACGCCCGGGAGCTGGACGAGCTGACCCGCGCGGTGAAGGCCCTGGACCGGGAGGACGGCTCGGGCGAGCTGCCTCCCCAATGCTCGGAGGAGTACCAGCAACTCTATACCCAGTTCCGGCAGCTGGTGCGGAACAACAACCAGCTTCAGGAGCGCCGGCGTCAGATGGAGGTGCGGCAGCTGGAGGAGCAGTTCAACCCCCATTTTGTATTCAATGTGATGGAAACCGTCCGCTACCAGATCCGGGAAAATCCCGAAACCGCCTCGGATATGCTCCTTTCTTTTGCCAACCTGATGCGGTACAGCATCAATTACGGCCACAGCAAGGTGGACTTGGAGACCGACATCGAGTACATCAACGACTACCTTCTGCTCCAAAAGATCCGGTACAACAACCGGCTCCAATTTGAGCTGAATATTCCCGACGAGCTTTTGGAGTGCCAGGTGCCCAAGCTTCTGCTCCAGCCCATCATCGAAAACAGCATCAAGCACGGTTTTCGGCAGGACAAGGTCCTGGAGATCTCAGTGACGGCCGAGCGGGTGGGAGAGGACCTGCGCTTCACCGTCCGGGACAACGGCGCCGGCATCACCTCCGAGCGGCTCGCCGCCATCCGGGAGAGCTTTTCTCTGGAACTGGACAGCGGTTTTGTCAAGCATATCGGGCTCTATAATATCCAGAAGGTGACCTCCCTGCTCTATGGTCCCGGCTATGGATTGGAGATCGAGAGCGATCCCGGCGTGGAGACCCGGGTCATCCTGACCATACCCTGTGAAATGGAGGAGTGACTATGCTTAAGGTCTTATTGGTGGAGGATGAGGACCTGATCCGTCGGGGCCTTCATTTTCAGATGGACTGGACGGCCGCGGGCTGCGTAGTGGCCGAC
The DNA here is from genome assembly GCA_910577415.1 of uncultured Oscillospiraceae bacterium. Lineage (GTDB taxonomy): Bacteria > Bacillota > Clostridia > Oscillospirales > Oscillospiraceae > Vermiculatibacterium. The sequence continues at coordinate 1,457 of CAJTLK010000134.1, read as the reverse complement.
GAGGCCCGCAGCGGGGAGGAGGGGCTGGAGAAGATCCGGGAACTCCGCCCGGATATCGTGGTCACCGACGTGCGGATGCAGGATATGGACGGGCTGGAGATGCTGAAGCGGGGGCTGGAGCTCTGTACCTTTGACGCTATTATCATTTCAGGGTACAGCGAGTTTGATTACGCCCAGCAGGCTATTCGCCTGGGGGTGGCGGAATATTTGCTCAAGCCGGTGGATTTCAACGCCTTGGGGAGCGCCATCCAGAAGATCGTCTCCCGGCGGCAGCAGGAAAGCCTGGCACCCCGGCCCTCCGATGTGCCGCCGGTCCCCGACCTGGACCCGGTCAGCCTGCGTAACCGCTACGCCGCCGAGATGCTGCGGTACATTCAGGAGCATTATGCCGAGCGGATCTCCCTTACGGACCTGAGTCAGCAGCTGAACATCTCCTGCACCCACCTGAACGCCAAGTTCAAGGCCGAAGTGGGATATACCTTCCACGATTTTTTGAACTATTACCGCATTACCAAGGCGGTGGAGCTCCAGAAGCAGGGAAAGCTGAAGCTCTATGAGATCGCCGAACTGGTGGGTTTTTCCGACTATAAATACTTTAATAAAGTGTATAAGAAATATGTGGGTTACCCGCCCAATAAGATCGTGAATTGATGGCAATTGCCTGCGCGGCAGATGGCTTTCAGAACAAAAGGCTCCCGGAGCGATACGCTCCGGGAGCCTTTTGTATGTGTTCAGGAATTTTCCGCGGCATAGTCCGCATCCACTCAGGGGGCCACAGACAGAATGTTTTCAGTCGTCATGGACTGCCAAGGGAGCTCCAGCCTGGAGGCTCCCTCCAAATAGGAGTCCCGCCATTTCAGGTATTCCGGGCCATCTATCCAAGTCTCGGTCCTGACATCACCGAAGAAGGTGAGGGAATAGACCACCTTGTCCCCGTCCATGTCCAGGTCGTCGGGGAAGGGTTGGTCCGCAAAATTCGTGGGAAAGGTTTCGCCACTCCATGCGTCGGCGTAACCCATGAAGAGGTAGCCGTCCTGGCCAAAATCATACTGATAGACGGTATAGGGCCAAAAGTCGGCGGTCCCGGCCAGACCATGGTTGTGGGAGGCGTAGTCAATGATGACGCCGTTGTCATAGAAGTCCATGCCGGGGAAGCCGGTGATCTCGTAGAGAAGGCTGCCGGTGGTCTCGTCATAGCCGAACACTATGGACATCATGCCGGCGGTAGTGGCGTCGCCATTTTCGTAAATGAGTTCATCCTGGCCGTCGCCGTCCACGTCGAAGATGGCGAAATGGTTGTTTTCCATTAGAGCCGCAGCGGGTACGTCCACCGGGTCGCCGTTGGGGTAGAGGTGGTCGTTATAAATGGTCTCCAGGGCAAGGCGGTAGGCTTCCAAGGTGAGGGGAGAGGCTGTAGAGCCTGCGGCCGTAGGGGAAGAAGCGGGTTCGGGAGCCGA
>CAJTLK010000133.1 GCA_910577415.1 uncultured Oscillospiraceae bacterium | reverse complement strand
ACCAGATGACCTCCTCGGTGTCGGGACGGAAGATGACCATGGGCAGGGGGGCGTTGACCATAGTGTCCTTGGCGGCCACATCGATGTTGGCAGAGACGTTTTCGATGTAGTTAAGGATGTCCCGCCGGCGGGTGGCGTTGCGCTGGCGGAAGTAGAGCAGTAGGAAAAGGACCACAATAGCCTCCGCTACCGCCAGGACATACTCTCCGATGGCGGCGGTGGCCAGGGCAAAAAGGGCCAAAAAGAGAAAGTAAAGCCGGAAGCTGGGCTCCAGCAAAGTGGACAAATTCTTTTTCGGCATGGCGCGGCACCTCCTTTTTTGACCTTTGCCGATCAAAGGTAAGGGAAAAGGCGTTGCGAAAAACAGCGGAAAAGACAGTAAGGCATAATATTAGATGTATCATACCACAAGACCGGGAAAAAAACAAGAGCGGGCGGGACTTCTTCCCCCCGGCCAAAGGAAAAGGACAACGGGACGGCAAAGTGCTGTTTTTGTGCCGGTTATGCCAGACAAAAATGCCAATTTTGTTGAGCAGCTGCCAGTTAGGGAAAAGGGATTGCTTTTCCCGCCGCCGCTCCGTATAATCAGCCCACAGAGCGGGCGAGGCCCCTTTGAAAACAGGGAAAGGAAGATGGAGCATGAAACTGAAAAAGATATTATCGCTGATCCTGTGCGCTGCCATTATGACCACGGGCGGGGTCTATGCCACCTGGAACTACGCCACAAATGACGCGGACAGCTACAAGGCCAACATTATGAAGCCCGCCATGGCAAAGGCTGAGATCAGCGCCAGCGTCGGCACCCTTTCGGTAAATACGGAGGCGCTGAAGGTGACCATCGACGATCTGGGCGGCGACAAGGTGGCCGATCTGGTGATCGAGGGGGAGGTCGTCATTACCTTTACGCCTAATTCCGGGGCCTCGCCTGACATCCAGGACAACGGTATCGAGATCAAATATTCTATTACGGGAGCTGCCGATCCCCAGTATCAGGGCAGGTCCATCTTTGCCTTTGTCCCAGTCACCGACCAGACCCTTGCCACGGCCAAAAGCTGGACCATTTCGGCAGCGGAGCTTCAAGATATCGTGACCCTCAACGGCTCCATCAGTCTGCCCACCTATGACGAATATCAGGAATTTCAGCAGCTTTTACCCTCCAATCTGCTATCCATTACAGTGGCGCAGGTCTAAGGCGGAGCTATGACGGCATATGACAGATATGTCTTTTTCCTGTGTTTGACGGTCTTCACTCTTCTGACGGCCTTTTTCTCTCTCCTCATCGCTGCCATTGCTCAGCTTACCCTCCGGCTGATCCGAAGCGGCGCGGAGGATGAAGCCATTCAAAGAGAAGCGGAGAAACCACGCCGTTGCAGACGCGGGCAGAAGCGTCTGGGCGGCGATGGACGTGCTTTTGTTTCTGCTGCTGGGGCTGGCCGTGTTTTGCAATCTGAGCGGGAGCGTCTATCCGGTGGGGCTTCCCACGCCCCGGGCGGTCAAAAGCGACTCCATGGCGGAAAAGGAGCCGGGCAATACATACAATACATACCTTTATGAGAACGCCCTGGACGACCAGCTCCAGCGCTTCGATCTGATCTTGATCCACGCGCTGCCGGACGAATTTGACCTGAAGCTTTATGACATCGTGGTATATGAGGCCGGGGGCGTTCCAGTGATCCATCGGATCGTTGGGATCGAAGGACCCAATGAGGCCCACCCTGACGCTCGGCGTTTCACCACCCAGGGCGACGGGGTGCCCTGGCCCGACGGGGATGCTGTGGAATATGCCCAGATGCGGGGGATATACCGGGAGCAAAGGGTGCCATATATAGGGAGTCTTGTCCTGTTTTTCCAGTCTCCCGCCGGATGGCTGTGTGCTTTGCTGCTGGTTTTTGCTGTGGCAGTGTCGCCCATAGTGGAGCGGAAGATCGTAAGGGAAAAGCGGCGGCGGCTTGAGCGGATGGCGGAGGAGAGGACGGCAGGGCGGGAGAGGGACGGCGCCGGTGTGGAAAAATGAGAAGAAAACTTTTTGACACGATCATTTCTCTGCTGCTGTGCCTGAGCCTCCTGGCGCCGCCGGGGGCTTTGGCCCTTTGGAGCTACGCCGCCGGCAGGGCTGACCCGGTCCAGGTGTACTGTGGCGTGCGGCTCAGGGGCTTTGAATACCCACCCGCTGATGTTTTGCCCAGCGGCCAGGGCCAGGGAGAGGACCACAAGGATGTGATCGACGCCGGGGATGCGGGGGATCGGATAAGCGGTTATCGAACGGTGATAAAAAAGGCCGATGGCGGGAACTGGACGGCCACAGGGAGCAAAAAGGGGAATATCGGCCTCAAGACCGTTACCGTGGGCGCCGCGGAGAGCTTCCTCTCCTTTGATCCCAGAAACGGCGAATGGAATGACGGCGAGATACCGGCGGAGTAACACAGAGGGACGGCCCAATGGGCCGTCCCTCTGTTACGCTTTTCTTATTTCTTTTTGTCCTCATCGGAAAAAACTTCCTTGGCGCTGGCGGCCAGTCCGGCTAGCCCCTGAATCTCACTGGGGATGATGAGCTTGGTGGCCTTGCCGTCGGCGGCGGCCTGGAAAGCCTCCAGGGCCTTGAGCTTTACCACCTGGTCGGTGGGAGCGGCCTCGTTGAGGAGTTTGAGGGCCTGGGCGGTGGCCTCCTGGACCTGGAGAATGGCCCGGGCCTCGGCTTCGGCAGCCATAATCCGGGCCTCCTTCTCGCCTTCGGCTTGTTTGATGGCGGCCTCCTTGGCGGCCTCGGCCTTCAGAATGACCGACTGCTTCTCACCTTCGGCCACAAGGATCTGGGACTGCTTGGTGCCCTCAGCCTGGAGGATGGATTCCCGGCGCTCACGCTCGGCCTTCATCTGCCGCTCCATGGCGTCCTGAATTTCGCGGGGAGGAATAATATTCTTCAGCTCCACCCGGTTGACCTTGATGCCCCAGGGGTCGGTGGCTTCGTCCAGAAGGGCGCGCATCTTAGAGTTGATGATGTCCCGGCTGGTGAGGGTCTGGTCCAGCTCCAGCTCGCCAATGATGTTTCTGAGGGTGGTGGCGGTGAGGTTCTCGATGGCGGACATGGGATGCTCCACGCCGTAGGTGTAGAGCTTGGGATCGGTGATGGCAAAGTAGAGCACCGTGTCGATCTGCATGGTCACATTATCCTTGGTGATGACGGGCTGGGGGGCGAAGTCCACCACCTGCTCCTTCAGGGA
>CAJTLK010000132.1 GCA_910577415.1 uncultured Oscillospiraceae bacterium | reverse complement strand
TTCAGAGCCTTGCCGGGCTTGAAAGCGGGGACCTTGGAAGCGGGGATCTTGATGGTCTCCTTGGTCTTGGGGTTGCGGCCAATGCGGGCGGCGCGCTTACGGGTCTCAAAAGAGCCAAAGCCAACCAGCTGCACCTTGTCGCCCTTCTTCAGAGCCTTGGTGATGACCTCGACGGTGGCGTTGACGACAGCTTCGGTATCCTTCTTGGACAGTTCGGCCTTCTCGGCCACGGCGGTAATGAGCTCAGCTTTGTTCATTGGTATTTCCTCCTATTTTTTTCCCCGGCGGCAAATCGCCGGTTTTATACTTAAGGCTTTCGCCATTAAGTCAATGAATGGGCGGCGTTACTGCCGCTTGACCTGTTCCCAGAGCGCGTCCAACTCGCTCAGAGACATCTCTTTCATGTCCTTGCCCTGGGCCGAGGCCAGCGCCTCTACCTTGGCAAACCGGGAGATGAACTTCTCGGTGGCGGCGTTAAGGGCCTCCTCCGGGTCGGCCTCCACGAACCGGGAGACGTTCACCGCGGCGAAGAGCAGGTCGCCCAGCTCCTCGTGGACGTTGGTGCCCTGGGCCATGGCCTCCTTCAGCTCGGAAAGCTCTTCGGAGAGCTTGTCCACCGCGCCTTGGGCGTCAGACCAGTCGAAACCGGCCTTTTTCGCCTTTTTCTGCACCTTTTCCGCCCGCCAGAGGGCGGGGAGGGACTTGGCCACCGACGTAAGGGTGTCGGTGTAGCTCTCCTGGTGCTTTTCCTCCCGCTTGAGTTCGTCCCAGTTGACCAACACCTCGTCGGAGCCGGAGACCTGAACGTCCCCAAACACATGGGGATGGCGGAAGATGAGCTTTTTGCAAATTCCATCGGCCACATCGTCCAGAGTGAACCGTCCGGCCTCCCGCTCGATGTCGGCATGGAAGACCACCTGGAGGAGCACGTCCCCCAGCTCTTCCTTCAAGTGCTCGGGGTTTTGCTCGTTGATGGCCTCGATGACCTCGCAGCTTTCCTCGATGAGACCCCGGCGCAGACTTTCATGAGTCTGCTCGCCGTCCCAGGGACAGCCGCCGGGGGCGCGGAGAATGGTCACAATCTTTTCTAAGTCGTTGAGACCGTAGGAATCTTGCCTGATAAAATCTATCATATTTTGCCTCCTGGCGCAAGGGGTTTTTCGCAAAAAAACCCTTGAAATCACTGAATTTTTTGCGGTGTTACCATAACTTCCCCAAAAGTGACAGTTATGTCACCCAAATGGAAAAATTTACTGGATGTGAAGGACCTTGGCGATCTTGTCTCCCTTGGGCATAAGGGCCAGGTCGTCCTTGGACAGGACCCGCAGGGCCAGCACCAGGACCAAATAGACCACCACGCCCACGCAGATGGCCCCCAGGGTGGAAAGGGCGTTGCCCAGGCCCACCGGGCCGGTGAGCAGACCGTAAACGGCGTATACCGCCGCCGCCATGACAGCGGCGGAGATGAGGGGCTTGAAGACGCAGCGAAGGAAGCGGGGGGGCTTGGGAATGCCCCGGCGGATGAAGAACAGCTCCAGAGCGTCGATGATGGCGAAGCAGCACAGAGTGCCCACCGGCGCGCCAAAAATACGGATGTCCGGGTTGCCCACCAGCTGATAGTTTACCAGGATCTTGGTGACGCCTCCAGCCACCACCGCCAGGATAGGCAGGTTCACCATGCCGTTGGCCTGGAGAATGGAGTTGCACAATAGCTGGATGGCTACGAAAACGGAGGTCAGCCCCAGGGTGGACAGCAGCGGTCCGGCAATAGAGGTATCGATGGCGGGGAAGAGCAGACCCATCACCGGCCCACCCAGGGCGAAGAGACCAAAGCCCATGGGCATGGCCACGATCAGGCCCACCCGTACGGCGGATTCGCTGATCTTTTGGGCCTCCTTGTGGTCCCGGCGGGTCAGGGCCGCCGATACGGCGGGGATGATGCATGCCGTCAGAGGCACCATCATGGAGAAGGGCAGATTGTAGATGGACATGGTCTTGGAGTAGATGCCGTAAAGGCCCCGGGCGGCGTCCAGGGCGGGGCCGCTGCCGTCGGCGTTAAGGGCCAGGCCGTCCACCGTCTGAAAGACGGTGGTGAGCTGGCTCATGACCAGCTTGGTGTCAATGAGGGTAACAAGGGAGGTGGCCGCCGAGCCGATGGTGATGGGGATGGCAAGGCGGAGCAGATTGGTCAGGATGGCCCCGGAGGAGTCGGGGGTATCGTTGGCGGGGAGGCGGTCAGTCTGGCGGCGGTGGCGGAGGAAGACAAAGACGAGGAACACCAGGGCCACGGCGCTGCCGAAGGATACGCCGATGATGGCGCCCACCGAGCCCATCTCAGGGTCGTTTACCGCCTTGACGAACCAGAAGGCCAGGGCCAGGCCCAAAAACAGCTTGCACCCGGCCTCGATGACCTGGCTCACGCCGGTGGGCCACATATTAAAGTGGCCCTGGAAGAAGCCCCGGAAGGAGGAGATAACGCACACGCACAGCACTGACGGGGCCAGGGACTGGATACAGTGGATGGCCTTGGGGTTGCTGATGACCACGTCCGCCATCTGCCGGGAGAGGAAGGTCATGCAGAAGAAACTGATGAGGCCCAGGGTGAGGAAGGTGGTGAAAGCCACCCGGAAGATTTTGTCCACCTGGTTGCGGCGGCCCAAGGTGTTGGCCTCAGAAATGGTCTTGCTCAGGGCCACGGGCAGTCCCGCGGTGGAGATGGTAAGGAAGAAATTATAGATATTGTAGGCGGCGTTGTAGTCTCCCATCACCTCGTCGGGGAGGATGTTCCCCAGGGGGATACGGAACAAAGCGCCAATGCCTTTGACCATCAGGGAGCTGGCGGCCAGGATGGCCGCCCCGCCGAAGAAGGTGTTTTTCTTGCTTTTACTGGACTGGTAATCAGACATGAGATCAGCCTTTCCCGGTTTTCCGGTTTACTTGCCGAAGAGCAGCGGCAGGGCGTACTCCTCCGCCTCCCGGCGGGCCTTCTCGGCGTCGATGGTGAGGAATGTCCCATTTTCATATATGACCTTGCCCCGGCACATATTCAGCTTTACGTTGCAGCCGTGGGCGGCATAGGCGATGTTGTTGGCGGCGTCGTGACAGGGGAAGAGGTTTACCGCCCCGCTGTCCAGTAGGATTAGGTCGGCCCATTTGCCCGTTTCAATGGAGCCGGCGTCGGTCCGGCCCAGGGCCTTAGCCCCGTTGACGGTGGCAAAGGCCAAGGCGTCCCAGGCGGTAAGAGCCAAAGGGTCCCGGCAGACGCCGTTTTGTAGGATGGCGGCAAGCTTCATGTCCTCGAACATGTCGGTGGTGTTGTTGGAGGAGACCCCGTCGGTGCCCAGGGCCA
>CAJTLK010000131.1 GCA_910577415.1 uncultured Oscillospiraceae bacterium | reverse complement strand
CACCAAGTTCCGCGGCCAGGTCTACGTCCTGACCAAGGACGAGGGTGGCCGTCACACCCCCTTCTTCAACAACTATCGTCCTCAGTTCTACTTCCGCACCACCGACGTGACCGGCGTCATCTCTCTGCCCGAGGGCGTTGAGATGTGCATGCCCGGCGATAACGTGGAGATGGACGTGGAGCTGATCACCCCCATCGCCATCGAGGAGGGCCTCCGCTTCGCTATCCGCGAGGGCGGCCACACCGTCGGTTCCGGCGTTGTCATCAAGGTCAACGAGTAATTCACTGCTCCTGACGACAAATCAAAAACAAAACCGCCCGCCGTGTTTTCACGGCGGGCGGTTTTTGATAGACAGAATAAGAGCAGGGACAAATGGTCCCTGCTCTTATTCCAGGCTTGCGCCCAGTGAGAAGAAAGAAGGAGTCGGAAAACGCAAATCAGAGGTCCCGCGCGGTACTTAGATGCGGGAGAGGATCTCAACCAGGCACTTATAGCACCGATCAAAGGAGGCCAGGTCCAGCTTTTCCTCCGGGGTATGGGCCTGGTAATGGGTGGCCACCAGCAAGATCATGTCCAGCCAGGGCATATTGCGCAGGAAGAAGCCGATCTCATTGCCGTAGTGGGCGCCGATGGGCTTGATGTGTTCTCCGTTTTGCTCAAACCACACCTGGTCAAAAACCTTGTAAAGCGGGGTGTTCGCCTCCACGCAGTGGCCGTAGAAATAGTTTTCTACCTTGTACTCCACATTGAAGAGCTGGGCCAGCATCCGGCTCTGTTCGTCCATATCCAGCATCTTGGAGGTGATGGCGCTGGTGGGGCGGTAGAACCAGGTGATCTGGTCCTCGCTGGTGTCGATGGTCTCCAGAGAGAAAGAGGAGATGGGCAGACCGGGAAAGGTGAGGCTGGTATCCACCAGGCCAAAGGGGAGCAGATGCAGTAAAGAGAGAAGGGAGGCTGTGACGTCCTCCGATATGACGGCTTCGGCGGAAGGGGACACGGAAAGGTCCAGGGCCATGCCGGGGTCGCTCTCCTTGTGCTCAAAGCGGACCTCATCCACCACCCGCCGGGCAATGGCCTTCGCCGCGTCCATATCACCGGGAGCCAGCGCCAGCTTGGCGGTACAGTCCACCGCAATGGTGGTGATGCTGCCGCCGTCAATGCTTACCAGACGGCAGGGCAGCTCCTTGTGAATGTAATAGAGGACTCGTGCAGCGACTTTGATGGCGTTAGCCAGCTGTCGCTCCTGAAATTGGACATGGGCGCCAGTGAGGCCGTGGATGTGAAGCTCCAACTGGGCCATTCCGGCGGCATTTTCCCGCTGGAATTTCTTGGTAAAGCGGGCGTTGGCGGCGCCGGCGGCAATGAGAAGGCTGGTGCCCTCTAAATTGCCGTCCATGTTGATGTACTTCCGGGCCTTGAGCTGAGAGCAGTCGAAGTGCTCTACGCCGTAAAGTCCCGGCTCCTCGGCGGTGGTGAAAACGCACTCCAGGGACGGGTGCTTCAGGGTATCGTCCTGAAGGACAGCCAGCATATAGGCCACCGCTACGCCGTCATCAGAGCCGCAGGTGGTGCCGTTGGCCATCAGGAAGCCATCTTTTACCACAAGATCGATGCCCTGGGTCTCAAAGTCGAAATCCACATCGGGGCGCTTGTTCCAGATCATGTCCATGTGGCCTTGGAGCATGACGGTCTCGTGATCCTCATACCCCGGAGAAGCCGGTTTGCGGACCACTACGTTGTGGACCGCGTCACGGGTATATTCCAGCCCCAGCTTTTCGGCAAAGTCGCAGACAAAGTCGGCGATCTTCTCTTCCTTGAAGCTGCCGCGGGGGATGGCGGAAATGTCCTCAAAGAGCTTGGCATAGGGGCGCCCGGTATGGTCAAGAACGTATTTCATATGCAGCAAACCTCCTTTTGATGACGGCAAAGCGGCTCAGCTCCGCCGGTCCCGGCTGAAAAATCCAATAATAAGGAAAATGCCTGTGATAATGGAATACCACATCATAAAGGTGATAAGCCCATCCATAAAAGCATACAGCGGAAAGATGTCCAGCCGCAGTTCTCCGGCTGCGGTCATTCCGCCCGCAACAATACTGATCAGCAGCACCTTCAGGCTGTATCGTTTTTTCATCATTACGGCAAAAAGAATAACGGAGAGAAAGAGGATCGAAATTTGATCCAGCATGATGAAGTGCCCTCCTTCCAGTTGAATGCGGCAGCAATAGGGAAATTATGAGTTCTTTTTGCGGACCACGCCAAAATAGAAGAGTCCTCCCAGAATGATCCAGGCCAGGAAGGCCACCCAGCTTTCCTTCCCCATAGCGCCAGGCATACCGGGGACCAGCAGAAGGAAGAGAATAGCCACAGACAGTACCGCACCGGCTATGGCGAGAGCGAAGTCCCGTTTGGCGTGGGGCTGCCCGTTTTGAAGATCGGTCCGGGAGAGCTTCCAGGCTGCCAGACAGGTATAGAGATAGCCGATAATGGTGCCGCAGGAGCACATATCCACCACCCAACCGATGACCTGCCGACCAAACCAGGGGGCCAGCAGAGAGATCCCCATGGCGACCCAGACGGCGTGGGTGGGGACCTGGGACTTGGGGCTGATATAACCAAACCAATTAGGGAGCATATTCTCCCTGGACATGGCCATCAGCAGGCGGCTGGAGGCCACATAGAAACCGTTCATGCCGGTCCAGATGCCCATGCAGATGGCGGCAGCCAGAAAGCCTACGCCCAAGGGGCCAAGGGCGGTGGACATGGCCTTGCCGGTGGCCCAGGTGTACCGGGCGGACACCATCTCGGTCCAGGGCCAGACCATGGCTGTGGAGAGGGTGACGACCATGTAGATGACCGCGCCGGAGAAAATAGCGCCCAGGATCAGGGCAAAGGTCTTTTTCGGGGAAAAAGAGAATTCCTCCGCAGACTGGGGCACAGTGTCAAAGCCCACAAAGAGGAAAGGGATCATGGGCAGAATGGCGAATATGCACTGGAAAAGCGATTTGCCCGGAGCAAAGGCGGGGGAGAGGTGGCTGAAGGAAGCGGTGGGGCTGAGGAGAGTGCCTGCCAGCACCAGCAGTACCGCACCGATGAGGAGCAGGACCATGCCGACCTGGAGATTGCCCGCAATTTTTCCGCCCCGGGAGTTGAAGATACCAAAGAGGAGAATAAAGAACAGGGCCAGCGCTACTTGGGGGAGATATACGTTCCAGCCTGCCACGGTATAGAGATAGCCCTGCTGAAACACGGAAGGCAGAATGTATTCCGCCAATACGCCCAGAGCGGTGGAGTTCATGGCGATGAGGCTGATGTAGCCCAGGGCCAGCATCCAGCCGCAGACAAAGCCGTGAGAGGTCCCAAAAAGC
>CAJTLK010000130.1 GCA_910577415.1 uncultured Oscillospiraceae bacterium | reverse complement strand
ACTCCCATGAACATGACCATCAACGGCCAGGCCGTCACCCCCCTGAAGTCCGACGGCACTCCCGCCGAGGTCTTTGCCTATGACGGAGCCACCTATGTGCCCCTGCGCTACCTCAGCGAGACCCTGGGTATCAAGGTGGAGTGGGACCCCACCGCCCCCAACACCGCCAAGCTGGTCAGTGATAAGATCACTGTACCCGCCGCCCCCGCCGGCGTCAGCTTTAAGGCTGGCACCTATACCGGCGAGGGCAAGGGCTTCAACGGTACCATCAAGGTCGCCGTGACCCTGTCCGACACCAAGATCGAGAAGGTGGAGGTCACCGAGCACAGCGAGACCCCCGGTATCGGCACTCCCGCTGTGGAGAAGATCCCCGCCAAGATCGTGGAGGCCCAGTCCACCCAGGTGGACGCCATCACCTCCGCCACCTTTGCCAGCAACGGCATCATTGAGGCCGTCAACGCCGCTCTGAAGAGCGCCGGCGTGGATCCCGCCGCTCTGATTCCTGGCGCTGTTAACACCAACACCAATACTCCCGCTACCAAGGACGCTGACGTGGTGGTCGTGGGCGCCGGCGGCGCTGGTATGACCGCCGCCATCACCGCCGCCAAGGCCGGCAAGAAGGTGGTCCTGCTGGAGAAACTGGCCCTGGTGGGCGGCAACTCCACCAAGTCCACCGGCGGCATGAACGCCGCCGATACCGAGTATCAGGATAAGTACGAGTTCGGCCAGGCCGCCGGTCTGGAGAAGACCCTGGGTTCCGCCGCCAAGGATTATCCCGAGCTGAAGGATCTGGTGGCTAAGGTCCAGAAGCAGTACGACGACTGGAAGAAGGCTGGCTCCAAGGGCTACTTTGATACCGTCGACCTGATGATCCTGGACACCATGGTGGGCGGCAAGTGCGTCAACGACCTGAAGCTGGTGGAGACCCTGGCCAAGAACTCCGCCGCCGGCGTTGAGTGGCTCAAGGGCATCGGCGCCAACCTGGACAACGTGGGCGCCTTCGGCGGCGCTTCCGTCAACCGTATCCACTGGCCCAAGAACGACGCCGGCCAGAAGACCAATGTGGGCGCTTACATCGTGCCCATCATGGAGAAGGCTTGCAAGGACGCCGGTGTGGAGATCGTCTTTGAGGCTCCCGCCAATGAGATCCTGATGAAGGACGGCAAGGCTGTGGGCGTGAAGACCTCCACCGGCCTCACTGTCAACGCCAAGAGCGTCATCATCGCCACCGGCGGCTTTGGAGCCGATCTGAAGATGGTGGCTAAGCTGAAGCCCTCCCTGGACGGCTTTGTCACCACCAACGCTCCCGGCGCTACCGGCGACGGTATCAAGATGGCCCAGGCCGTGGGCGCTGCTGTCCGCGACATGGACCAGATCCAGATCCACCCCACCGTGGAGCAGAAGACCTCCGCCCTTATCACCGAGGGGCTCCGGGGCGACGGCGCTATCCTGGTCAACCAGGAGGGCAAGCGTTTCTGTGACGAGGTGGGTACCCGTGACGCCGTCTCTGCCGCTGAGCTGGCCCAGACTGGCGGCTACGCCTACCTGATCGTGGACCAGAACATGGTGGACGCTTCCGCCACCATCCAGGGCTACATCAAGAAGGGCTTCACCGTTCAGGGCAATACCTACGCTGAGCTGGGCAAGGCCATGGGCGCTCCCGAGGCCGAGATGACCAAGACCATGGAAGCCTGGAACAAGTGCGTGGCCGATAAGAAGGACGCTGAGTTTGGCCGGACCAACTTTGCCAATCCTCTGGACAAGGCTCCCTACTACGCCATTAAGATTGCCCCTGGCATCCATCACACCATGGGCGGCGTGGTCATCAACACCGAGGCTGAGGTGCAGACCGCTGCCGGCGCCTCCATCCCCAACCTGTACGCCGCCGGTGAGGTCACCGGTGGTGTCCACGGCGCCAACCGTCTGGGCGGTAACGCTGTGGCCGACATCGTGGTCTTTGGCCAGATCGCCGGCGCCAACGCCGCTGCCAACGCGAAATAAGCTGCTCCCTCTCTGAGGAAGCGGAAAATACGCGATGGAAAGCCCCCGAGGGAAATTTCTCCCTCGGGGGCTTTTTGCCCTTGCCTTTCCCGGGAAATATTGCTACAATAGGAAAGCGTTCCGCCCCGGGTGGGACGAAACTACCGTATCACAGATAAGGAGCCGCGCTATGATAACCGTTTCCGACCTCTCCCTCAACTATTCCGGCACCCCGCTGTTTTCCCATGTGGACCTGCAGTTTGTCAAGGGCAATTGCTATGGGATCATCGGCGCCAATGGGGCGGGCAAATCCACCTTCCTGAAAATTCTGGCCGGGACGTTGGAACCCACCTCCGGCGAGGTGTCCATTCTGCCCAACACCCGCATGTCCATCCTGAAGCAGGACCAGGACCAGTATAACGCTTACACTGTCATGGATACGGTGCTCATGGGCAACCAGTATCTCTATGACATTGGCAAGGAGATGAACGCTCTCTACGAGAAAGAGGACTTCACTGATGAGGATGGGATCAAGGCCGCTGAGCTTCAGGCGGAGTACTCTGAACTGGGGGGCTATGAGTCCGAATCCGACGCCAGCCGTATTCTCCAGGGTCTCGGCGTAGGCACCCAGTACCACGATACCCTTATGGAAAACATGGATCCCCGGCTGAAGGTGAAGGTGCTGCTGGCCCAGGCCCTCTTTGGAAACCCGGATATTTTGATGATGGACGAGCCCACCAACAACCTGGACATTGCCGCCACCAATTGGCTGGAGGAGTTTCTGCTGGACTTTGAGGGCACCGTCATCGTGGTCAGCCATGACCGGCATTTCCTCAACACCATCTGTACCCACATTGTGGACATCGACTACAACAAGGTGAAGATGTATGTGGGCAACTATGATTTCTGGTACGACGCCAGCCAGCTCATGCAGAATTTGATGAAGGCCCAGAATAAGAAGAACGAGGAGAAGGCCCAGGAGCTGAAGGAGTTTATCTCCCGCTTCTCCGCCAACAAGTCCAAGTCCAAGCAGGCCACCGCCCGGCGGAAGTTGCTGGAGAAGATCACCCTGGAGGAGATCCCCGCCTCCTCCCGCCGGTATCCCTGGGTGCAGTTCAACCCTGACCGGGAGGTGGGTAAGGACATCCTCTTTGTCACCGACGTATCTAAAACGGTGGACGGGGTGAAGGTGCTGGACAAGGTGAGCTTCACCGTCCGCCACGGTGACAAGATCGCCTTCGTGGGGGAGAACGAGAACGCCCACACCGCCCTGTTCAAAATTTTGACCGGGGAGTGGGAGCCGGACGAGGGCACGGTGAAGTGGGGCCAGACCGCTACATTTTCTTATTTCCCCAAGGACAACACCGAGTTTTTCCAGGACTGCGATGACAACCTGGTGGAGTGGCT
>CAJTLK010000129.1 GCA_910577415.1 uncultured Oscillospiraceae bacterium | reverse complement strand
AACGAAATGAGTGAGCCCCACCGCTTGCGGCGGGGCGAAGGATATGAAGTTTGCGCCACTGCCCTTATGGGGTCCCCGCAAATGCGGTCCTCAGCATTTGTGGGGAGAGGAGGAGCAACGAAATGAGTGAGCCCCACCGCTTGCGGCGGGGCGAAGGATATGAAGTTTGCGACGACGAAAGGAGGTGTCCCGCCGTGCTCTTCTCCAGCGCTGAGTTTCTCTTTATTTTTCTGCCGGTGGTGCTGGTGGGCTATTACATCTTCTTTCGAGGGATGCGGCAGGCGCAGAATATCCTTCTTCTGCTCTGCTCCCTCTTTTTCTATGCCTGGGGCAATCCCCGGTTCCTCCCTGTCATGCTCCTCTCCATTGCCATGAACTACGGCTTTGGCCGGTGGGTACATGAGTGGAAAAAACAGGAGAAGGGCCTGAAAAAGCCCATCATCGCGGCAGTGAGCGCCAATCTGTCCATCCTCTATATCTTCAAATATCTTGTCTTTACGGTGGAATCGGTCAACGCCCTGGGCCTGGGTATCCCTGTCCCCGGTATCGACCTGCCCATCGGCATTTCCTTCTTTACCTTCCAGGCTTTGAGCTATGTGCTGGACGTAGCTTCGGGGAGGAGCCAGGTCCAGCGCTCCATTTTAGACCTGGGCCTCTATATCTCCTTCTTCCCCCAGCTCATCGCCGGTCCCATCGTCAAATACGAGACCGTGGCCGAGCAGATCCAGGGCCGGGTGGAGACCTGGGCCGACTTCTCCTCCGGCTGCTCCCGGTTCCTTATCGGCCTGGGCAAGAAAGTCCTTCTGGCAAACCAGCTGGCAGTGGTGGCGGACCGGGTCTTCAATACCTCCCCAGACGCGCTTTCCACCTCCCTGGCGTGGCTGGGTTCGCTGTGCTATACCCTGCAAATTTACTACGACTTCTCCGGCTACTCCGACATGGCCATCGGCCTGGGGCGGATGTTTGGCTTCCACTTCCTGGAGAACTTTGACTATCCCTACGCCGCCTGCTCCATCACCCAGTTCTGGCGCAAGTGGCACATTTCCCTGTCCACCTGGTTCCGGGACTACCTTTATATCCCTCTGGGAGGCAACCGGGTGGAGTACCGGGATCAGCTGCGCAACCTCTTTGTGGTGTGGCTCCTCACCGGTATCTGGCATGGGGCCAACTGGACGTTTATTGCCTGGGGCCTTCTCTACGCCCTGCTGTTGTGTCTGGAGCGGTACGGCCACCTGGGCAAGGGCTGGCCCACTCCCCTGCGCTGGGCCTACACCTTCCTGATGGTGGACCTGCTGTGGGTCATCTTCCGCTCGGACAGTCTGGGCTACGCGGGCGGCTTCCTCCTCACCATGTTAGGCTTCTCCGGCACGGGAAACACCGATTTTCTCACCTCCCTCTACCTCCACGAAAACAGCCTGATCCTGGCCCTGGCGGTGCTCTTTGCCTTTCCCTTCGCCCCGTGGCTGCGCAAAAAGCTGGAGGATATCCAGAGCAAGCGGGACCTCTCCCTGCTCTGGGACCTGCCCTATGCCCTGGCCCTTACCGCCATCGGCCTTGCGTCGGTGTGCTTCCTGGTAAAGGGCACCTATAATCCGTTCATCTACTTCCGCTTCTAAGCGCTCCACCTATTTTTCCAAGAAAGGAGGCCCGCCCCATGGCAAAGCGCCGCAACACCCTGACCGCCGTTCTCTTCCTGGCCGGACTGCTGACCGGGGCGGTCTTCCTACTCCTTGGCCTGCTCCCCAACACCGGCTTTGGCGACCTGGTCCGGCCCAACCACTTCACCTTCCGTACCAAAGCCTCCGTCATTCACCAGGTTCAGTTGGGCAAAAAGCCTCTGGAGAAATCCAAGACCGACCCCGCCTCCGCCCCGAAGCACGCCTACCCCCGCCCCCCGCGGAAAGAGACCGGCCCGGTCCTGCGCAATACGGCGCACTTTATCGTTGGCAGCATCCCCCCTCCCCAGTCCACCCTGGATACCTATGTTCAGGAAATGGAATCGTTCATCGACGACGTCCAGCCCCTCCTCAACGAGACCCTGGACCGGGAGCACACCTTTATCCAGCTCTACGGCGGGATTCAAAACCTGGCCGGACGCCGGGTCATTGAAGACATGGACCCCCAATACACCGTGGTCAAGCTCACCGACCACCTGCTCACCTTCGTAGATATGGAGGCCCAGCAGGTGGATATGACGCAGCGGGCCGAGGAGATGGTAGAGTTCGCCCGGCGGGTAAAGCGGGAATACCGGGTGCCCCTGCTCTATGTCCAGGCCCCCTCCAAGCTGGATATGGCCCAGCTTCCCGAGGGTATCCCCGACTACTCCGGCGCGGAGGCCGACCAGTTCCTCCGCATTCTGGAGGAAAACGGCGTGGATACCCTGGACCTGCGCCCCGTGTTCCGTGAGGAGGCGGAAAAGGACCCCCTGGCAGTGGAGGAGCATTTCTTCCATACCGACCACCACTGGACCCCCGCCGGGGCCTTCCTGGGCTACCAGACCCTCTGCGAGAAGCTGAGGAAGGACTACCGCTTCCAGATGGAAAAGGAGTGGACCGACCAGCGGCAGTTTGACCGTTATGTTTTTGAGGACGCTTTCCTGGGCAGCCAGGGCCGCCGGGTAGGCTCGCTCTACGTGGGGCTGGACGACTTTGAAATTTGGTCGCCCAAGTTCTCCACCGACTTCACCTACACCGTCCCCCTCTCGGGGGTAAAGCGGGAGGGACCCTTTGCCGCCTCCCTCCTGTTCCCGGAGCGGCTCAGCGAGACCGGCTACTATGAGACCAACCAATACACCATCTATGCCGGAGGGGATTACCTCCTTTCCCGCGCTTACAACGAGAAACTTCCCAACGGCAAGCGTATTCTCATCCTCCGGGACTCCTTTGGTTGCGCCCTGACCCCTTTCCTCTCCATCGTCTCCGGGGAGGTCATGGCTATGGACCCCCGGCAGTTCAACGGCGGACAGGATACCATGCTGGACTTTGTGGACTGGCTCAAGCCCGATATTATCATCGTCATGAACTCCACCGGCTCGTTGGAGGTAGACAAGCTCTTCCCCTATCTCCCCTCGCCCTATGAGGCTATCCAGGCGGAAAAGGACACCGCCGAAACAGGGAAATGACCGCTGCAAAACTGCCGTGGACCTGAGGTCCACGGCAGTTTTTTCCTTGTCAGCGTTTTCTTGCCTGAGACGGTAACTTTTGGTGGTTTTGCCGCTTTTCATTTTGGGAAAAATCCTGTATGATAGCCTCGGTCAACAAGGTCTTTGTTTGTCCAGACCCTGCCCTGACATCTTTTGGAGGGATTTTCCATGAATTTTAGAAAAACCAAGATCATCTGCACCCTCGGGCCCGCGGTAGACAGCGAGGAGATGCTCCGCAAGCTGATGGAGGGCGGCATGAACTGCGCCCGCTTCAACTTCTCCCACGG
>CAJTLK010000128.1 GCA_910577415.1 uncultured Oscillospiraceae bacterium | reverse complement strand
GTTGATGAGAACGAGACCTTTGCCTTTGCTATCACTGTAGACGGCAGAGCGGTGGGCAGTATCGGAGTATTTCGGCAGGGGAATATTCACCGGCAGACAGGGGAATTGGGATACTACATTGCAGAGGAATACTGGGGCAAAGGACTTATGACAGAGGCCGTCAAACAGGCATGTCAGCAAGTTTTTGCCAAAAGCGATATTATCCGCATTTATGCCGAACCCTTTGGCTACAACGCCGCTTCTTGCAGGGTGCTGGAGAAGGTGGGATTTCAGTACGAGGGCACGCTGAGGAGCAACGCGGTAAAAAACGGACAAGTTGTTGATATGAAAATGTACGCCCTGATAAAAGGGGAACATGATGGGAGTTCTCAAATTGCATAAATCTGATCAGGGCAGAGGCGGGGAGCCTTGCCATTTACGCCAAATATCGTTTTCAGGCTAGGAAAATTCTTGACAAGGCTATGGAAAAC
This sequence comes from uncultured Oscillospiraceae bacterium, assembly GCA_910577415.1. Lineage (GTDB taxonomy): Bacteria > Bacillota > Clostridia > Oscillospirales > Oscillospiraceae > Vermiculatibacterium. The sequence continues at coordinate 2,966 of CAJTLK010000128.1, read as the reverse complement.
TCGTATACTCCATATATCAGTTGAGAACGAAGGCGTTCCGGCCCATAGGGGCGGAGCGCCTTCCTTTTTAGCCAAGAATAACTGAGAAAGCAAGAGTTTAAGCAGAGATGGAAAGGAGAGCCTGACTTATGGCATATACCAAGGAAGACATTATCCGCATGGTAAAAGAGGAGAATATCGAGTTTATTCGGATGCAGTTTACCGATATTTTCGGTCAGCTCAAGAATGTGGCCATCACCGCCTCCCAGATCGAGAAAGCTGTCAATAACCAGATCATGCTGGATGGCTCCTCCATCGAGGGCTTCGTCCGCATCAATGAGTCCGACCAGTATCTCTATCCCGATCTGGACTCCTTTACCATTTTTCCCTGGCGGCCCCAGCAGGGGAGGGTGGCCCGGCTCATCTGCGATATCTATAATCCTGACGGTACTCCTTTTGTCGGCGACCCCCGGGGCGTGCTGAAAAAGGTGCTGGAAAAAGCTAAGAAGATGGGCTTTGACGCCTTCAACGTTGGCCCTGAGGCTGAGTTTTTCCTGTTCCAGACTGACGAGGAGGGGAAGCCCACCACCAAGACCAACGACGAGGCCGGCTATTTTGACTTAGGTCCCTTGGACCACGGCGAGGGGACCCGGCGGGAGATCTGCATCGCGCTGGAGCAGATGGGCTTTGAGATCGAGGCCAGCCACCACGAGGTGGCCCAGGGCCAGCATGAGATCGACTTCAAGTATGCCGACGCTCTGCGTACTGCCGACAACATTATGACCTTTAAGCTGGCGGTGAAGACCCTGGCTCAGAAGAACGGCCTTCATGCGACCTTTATGCCCAAGCCTATCTTTGGCATCAATGGTTCGGGTATGCACACCAATATGTCGCTGTTCAAAAACGGACAGAATGTCTTTGCCGATCCCGACGGAGCGAAGGGGCTTTCCAAGGAGTGCTACGCCTTTATCGCGGGCATCCTTCACCACATGAAGGGCTTGACCGCTATCACTAACCCGCTGGTAAACTCCTATAAGCGCTTGGTGCCGGGGTATGAGGCTCCCTGCTATATGGCATGGTCGGCCTCCAACCGTTCCGCCCTCATCCGCATCCCCGCTACCCGCGGGCTGGGCACCCGGGTGGAGCTGCGCTGTCCCGACCCCTGCTGCAACCCATACCTGGCGCTGGCCGTATGCCTGGCCGCCGGACTGGACGGCATCGAGAAGGGGATGACGCCTCCCGCCGAGATCACGGAGAATATCTTCCAGATGGACGAAGAGACCCGTCTGGCTGCCGGGATAGAGAGCTTGCCCGGTTCTCTGGAGGAAGCCATCAAGGCCATGCAGGGCGATAAGCTGGTGATGGATACCCTGGGGACCCATGTGGCCGAAAATTATATTGAGGGTAAGATGAAGGAATGGGATGAATACCGCACCAGGGTAAGCTCCTGGGAGCGGGAGAAGTACATCGTCATCTATTGATAACGCTGACCGGACTCCTTAGTTGGAAGGAGTGAATGGAAATGGACAAGGTGATCCTGGCGTTCGAGAGCGGAAAGACCGCTGAGCACATCCGGGATATCATTGAAAACTCCGGTTTGGCTGGATGTACTCTCTGCCGCTCCGCCGCGGAGGTGAAGCGGCTGGTCCAAAAGCAGCGTTTTGCCGCCGTGATATGTGGTTATAAGCTGCCCGACCAGACGGCGGAGGCCATGGTGGAGGACCTGCCCATTTCCTGCGCCGTATTGGTGGTGGCTGTGCAGACCATGCTGGACATGATCGGCGGCGATAACATATTTAAGCTGGCGGCCCCGGCGACCCGGAGCGACCTTTTGGCCTCGGTGCGAATGCTCATGCAAACGGGGCACAGAAGGGAGCGCACAGTAAAGAACCAACGTACCGACGAAGAGCGGGCGGTGGTAGAGCGGGCCAAGCATATTCTTATAGAGCGCAATGGGATGAGCGAAGAGCAGGCCCACCGTTTTTTACAGAAAAAGAGCATGGACTCCGGGGTCAAGTTGGTCCAGACGGCACAGATGATCTTGGATGGTCTTATGGAATTATGAGAAAATCTTCCGCGGCGGCAGTCATTCCTCTTGACTGCCGCCGTGGTCATATCATAGAATAGGAAAGGACTTTCAATGGGAGGGCCTTTTATGAAGTTTACCAAAATGCAGGGGCTGGGCAACGACTATGTGTATCTGGACTGCACCAAGTCCATTCCGGCAGAGCTGCCGGAGCTGGCAAAGAGGGTTTCTGACCGTCACTTTGGGATCGGCTCGGATGGCCTTATTTGTATCTGTGCTTCAGCGAAGGCGGACTTTCGTATGCGAATGTTTAATGCCGACGGCTCTGAGGGAGAGATGTGCGGCAATGGGATCCGCTGCGTAGGTAAGTTTGTTTATGATAAGGGGTTGACCCAAAAGACCGACCTTACCATAGATACCTTAGCTGGGATCAAGGCTCTGAAGCTGACTGTGGAGGCCGGTAAGGTCTCCGCTGTGGCAGTGGATATGGGGACCCCACGGTTAGACCAGGCACGCACCGTGACTTTTCAGGGCAGGGAATACCGGGGGATCCCGGTCTCCATGGGGAATCCCCACTTTGTGATCCCCACAAACAGTGTAAAGGATTTTGACCTGCGGATACACGCCCCTCTTTCTGTTCCAAACCCCGCTTTCCCCAATGGGGTCAATGTGGAGATCGCCGAGGCGTTGGCTCCCGACCATGTCCTTATGCGGGTTTGGGAGCGGGGGAGCGGCGAGACCCTGGCCTGTGGCACAGGAGCATGCGCCACAGTGGCCGCTTTTGTTAGCGAAGGGTTGACTGCAGGGCGGGAGGTCACAGTGACCTTGCTGGGCGGCGATCTTCACATCCGCTGGGATGAGGAGAGCGGACACATTTTTATGACTGGACCGGCTGTTACCGTCTATGAGGGCGAGTGGCCGGAGGAATGATATAAAATACATATAGGAAAGGAGAATATGC
>CAJTLK010000127.1:760-3441 GCA_910577415.1 uncultured Oscillospiraceae bacterium | reverse complement strand
GGCTACCTTTTCCGCTTTTTCCATCTTTTCCAGCCGCTCCTGCCGGAGAAAGGGCTTAAGGGCGGCTAAGAGGGCCGCTTTTTCGTTGTCTTGAGCGGAGTATTCTGAATAGACTCGCAGCATGATCTGAAGGAGCTTGGGGTCCAGGTCCAAGCCTCCGCCCAACAGTCCGGTGAGAGAGGAGAGGTCTGGAGGAGAAGTGCCGGCGGGAGGAAAGTCCTGTGCCTGCGCCGCGCTGCCCGGCCCGTTGTCAAGGCCGTCCATAGGGGAGGACTCCTGACTGTTTTCCACCGGCACATAATCCACGTCCTGGGGCGGCGGAGCCGGGGGAGCGGGGGGCGTTCCGCCTCCCGTGATCGCCCGAGCGATGGCGGTGATCTGTCCCATGGCCTGGGGATCGCCTAATATGGCCTGTAATTCCTCTTGAAGATCGGCCACGGAACATCACCTCACCGAAATAGTTTACATAAAATCAAGGAAGACTGCGGGTATCCGGCAAAAGTAAATTAAAAGTTAAGTTTACATAATTCATTTTTGCCCGGTCTTTTTCTGGAGCTTCTCCATGGCGGCGGCGCCTTCCTTGCTCTGGGTGACCTGGCTCAGCAGACCCATCAGAGCCTCGGGCTTACCTCCCGCGGCGGCCTGGGCGGCTGCCTTCAGTCCGCCCCCGGCGTTCTGGTTGAGCAAATTGATGAGCTGTTGGGTCTCGGGGGCGGTGAGCAGGGCCTTCAATCCTCCGGGATCGCTGAGGAGCTGGGCGGCCTTGGGGTCTTTTTTCAGGGCGTTCAAGGTGGCTTGGGTCTCATCCATGGCAGGGGCCTCCATCCTTTACAGTTTAGTTGGTTCCTTTTCATTATATGAGTAACGCTGGGAAAGGTGACTGGATATGAAGTGGCTGGTTTTTTCGGATTCCCACGGCAGTATCGACTATATGCGCCAGGCGGTGGAGGCGGAGGGGCCTGACCGGGTGCTCCACCTGGGGGACATGGTTCGGGACGGAGGCAAGCTCCAGGCCATTTTTCCTCAACTCCCCATGGAGCAGGTGCGGGGCAACTGTGACGGCTGGGGCAGCGACGAGCCGGAGGAAAAAGAGGTCTTTTTTCAGGACCGCCGGATCTGGATGCTCCACGGCCATACCTACCATGTAAAATATGGTACCGGGATGGTGACGTCCGAGGCCCGGGCCAGGGGAGTGGACGTGGTGGTCTTTGGCCATACCCACCAGCCGCTGTGCGATTGGGACGGCGTGTGGGTGTTGAACCCCGGCACGGTCAGTGGAATGCCCAGGGCTACCTACGGCGTCATCGAACTGACCGAAAAGGGCCTGAGCTGCCGAATCGAGGAGATCAAGCGAAACTGAAATTATGTTAACTGCGCCCCTGATATCGGAAAATATCAGGGGCGTTATTGCGGCAAGGATAAAAATTATGTAAACTAAAAGGAACGACAGTGAAAAAGCAAACGCTACACATTGATTTACATAATAAGTAGCCATAATTTAATTTACATAATTAGTTGACCATAATTATTAAGGGGCTTGTGTTTTATATACTGTCATAGTATAATGATTCGGCTCAGATTTGAAGTCCAAGTCCAGAAGGGAAGTGACCGGCGTGATCGAGACCTGGAACGTGACCATTCCCCAACTCACCGGGGATATGCCCCGTCGGGCCTATTGCTATGTGCCTGACGAGTGGAAGCGGGATAGGAGCGCGCGGTATCCGGCGCTCTACATGTTTGATGGGCACAACGTGTTTTTTGACCAGGATGCCACCTACGGCAGAAGCTGGCGGATGCTGGACTACTTAGAGCAGACCGGGACCCCTCTCATCGTGGCGGCGGTGGAGTGCAACCACATTGGGCACGGGCGTTTGTCCGAATACTCTCCCTATACCTGCGAGATGCCGGACATCGGCAGGGTAACAGGTAAGGGCAAAGCTACCATGGACTGGTTCACCCAGGAATTCAAGCCCGACATCGACGATAATTTCCCCACCCTCCCCGACCGGGAGCATACCTTCATCGCCGGCAGCTCCATGGGGGGACTGATGAGCCTTTACGCGGTGATGAAATACAACAAGGTCTTCTCCCGCTGCGCGGCCCTCTCTCCCTCCATCTGGTTCTCTACGGAGCGGCTGGACAAGATGCTCTCCTCCGCCCGGGTGAAGAAGGATACGGTCATCTATATGGACTACGGCGAGCGGGAGATGAGCTTTCACCCCAACATGGCCTATCAGTTTGCCCTGGTGACGCAGCACATGCTGGAGCGGGGGTTGAATCTCACCACCCGTATTATTCCCGGCGGCAATCACAACGAGGAGAGCTGGGAGAAGCAGATTCCCTTTTTCATCCACACCCTTCTCTACGGCCTGGAGGGCTGATAGAAAAAGGGAAGTATGTGCAGAGATTTAGGCTGCAGCGGGACGGCGGAAGGGCCGTCCCGCCGTGCTTTTTATAAGTCGGTTTCAATAAAAATTTAGGTTGCGTTTTTTACTTTGCTGTGCTAAACTGTTGAAAACCTGAGTTGAGGTGAGGGTATGGAAGTACAGTATTTCAAGCAGTACAGTCCCGCTCTGGATCGGGATATGGAGTGCAAGGTGTATGGCCACGCCGGCCGCCCCGTGCTCTTCATCCCCTGTCAGGACGGACGTTTTTTCGATTTTGAGAATTATAAGATGGCG
>CAJTLK010000127.1:0-750 GCA_910577415.1 uncultured Oscillospiraceae bacterium | reverse complement strand
TCACATGACCGACACCTGGGCGCCCTGGATCGAATCGGGTCAGGTGATGGTCTTCTCCATCGATACTATGGACGCTGAGAGCTGGTCGGACAAGGGGGGCGACCCCTATTGGCGGGTGCGCCGTTATGAGCAGTGGATCAACTACATCACCTGTGAGCTGGTGCCCTTTATCCGCTCTATGGTCAACCAGCGCAACGGCTGGGAGGGATACCCCGGCATTATGGCCTTTGGGTGCAGTCTGGGGGCCACCCACGCGGTGAACCTCTATTTCCGCTTCCCCGACCTCTTTGACAGCCTGCTGGCCCTCAGCGGCATCTACACCGCCGACTACGGCTTTGACGGCTATATGGATGAGCTGGTCTACCGCAATTCCCCGGTGGATTACCTGGCGGGTATGCCCACCGACCACCCCTATGTGGAGCGCTACCGCCGTAACCGGGGGGTCATCTGCGTGGGCCAGGGGGCCTGGGAGCAGCCTGAGACCACCCGCCGCCTGGCGCAGCTCAACGCTGAGAAGGGCCTGGGGCTGTGGGTGGATTTCTGGGGCTATGATGTGAACCACGACTGGCCTTGGTGGCACAAGCAGGTGAGCTACTTTGTGCCCTACCTTCTGCGGGAGCAGTGAGGCCGGAGAGAGAAACAGGATGGGCCGTGGCGGCCTGTCGCTGCCACACAGAAGCGAGGAGAGCAAAAGCATGAAGAACGTGATCTTTATTTCCCCCAACTTTCCCACCAACTACTGGCAGTTCT
>CAJTLK010000126.1 GCA_910577415.1 uncultured Oscillospiraceae bacterium | reverse complement strand
CATCCAGGGTGATATTCTTGGTGTTGCCTTCGCTGGAGTACCAGTCGCCGTTGGCGGCGTTCTTCACACCGAACTCGCCGCCGCCCTCGGGTACATCGGCCTCACACCACCAGATGAGGTCGTCCCCATTGCGCTGCATGTCCTGGCCCTCCCAGTTGTTGAAGGAAGCCCACAGCTTTATGTCATAGGCGGCCTGGGGCTTGGGATCGGCGTCGCCCAGACGCTCATAGGACAGGGAGCACAGGGAAAGGGTCTCAGCGTCGGTCTTGAGGATGAGGCGGTATTTACCGTCCTCTTTCACCTCGATGTTGGCGCCCGAGTCGAAGGCGTTCTCGCCGCTGCGCATGACGGCGTTTTCTGTTTTGTTCGCCAGGTGGGACGCGTCAATGCTGCTGTCGTTGTCCCAGACATAGCCCTCGCCGATGACGGCGATCTTGAAGGCATCGCCGGCGTAGAGGTTTACCTCGATGGAGAAGGTGTTGAACTCATTGTCCGATTTTTTCAAAAGATATTCGTCCTGGGGCCAGGCCTTGCCCCAGGCGTTGTCGGGATACCCCGCCAACGAGCCGGCTAACATCCAGGGACGGTTGTCTTCCACACTGGATTGCCAGGCCACAAAGACGGCGGTGTCCTTCCCGATGGCCTGGGTGGGATCAAACTCCACCATCAGCGCGGGGGTGGCGTAGTAGCCCTCGATGATGTAACCCTCCTTGGACAGCTCAGGCATTTCAACGGTCTTGCCGTCCTCCACTTGGACTTCGGCCAGTACCGTGACACCGTCACTCTCGTAGAAGGTGACCTTCCAGTTGGAAGCGGGGGTCTCCTCAGGCTTCGTGTTGCAGCCGGCGACCAGCAGAGTGGTCAATACCAGCAGGCAGGCCAGCAGCGTTCGTTTCAGGTTCTTTTTCATTGTGTTCCCTCCTCAGAGAAATAGATGGTTCCTGTATCCTTGTCCTTCAGCGGTCGCGCAACTTAACCGCTTAAGTATAGTCATTATAGTACACAAACGGCCGACGTGTCAACCCCTTTTTTGTAAGTTTCGCCAATTTAGGCGAATGCAGCAATGAGAAAGGAAGGAACAGGCTTTTGAAGGGGGCAGACGAATACAGGCATCCTCCCTGTGCTTCGGTCAGGGAAGATGCCTGTATTCGTCTGCCGTTTGTGACGAGGAAATCTCATTATTGATGAAAGCGTTCCCGGTCGATCCACAGGCCCAGCGCGGGGTTGGGAATGAAGAAGATTTCCTCGCCGTCCACCAAATTGCAGCCGTAAGTCAATTTGGCGGGATCGTATTTCCGGGCACAGTCCTCGTAGGAGGCAGGGATGAAGCAGACCGAGGAGATCTCATCCTGGCTGATATTCTTTACGGCGTAGGTGACCGAGAAGCGGTCGTCAGGAGAGCCGTGGATCAGATGAGCGGCGGCGCCCATATTGTCCCGAAGGTCCTGGTTTTCGGCTTTGCGGAAGGCCTCCAGCACGGCCAAACGTCCCCGGTAGCCGTATTTGCGGATCAAACGGTCGGCCTCGGGATCCTCACCAAAGCGGTCCACGCCGGGAGCCAGGATGATCAGTTCGCCGCCGTCGGCCATAGCCATCCGGGTGCGGTAAATGGCCTTGTTGCCCAGCCAGGTGCTCTGAAATTCCGACGGATCCAGGTAGACCACGCACTTTTTGAGACCGTGGGGGACAAAGTCAATGTTTTTCTCCTGGGCCAGCTTCACCGCGGCGGTCAGACAGTTCCGCCCTTCTCCGATATACAGGCCGTGGGTGCGGATGCTCCCGCCCGGCGCGGTGGTGACGGTCAGGGCGAACAGGATCGGCCGGTGGGAGAGATAGGTCTCCAGGGCGTAGTCAAACATTTTACGGACCGGGGTGTGGTCGCGGCCCATCATCCGCTCCATGCCGTAAACCGCGCCGATCATATGGCTTTTGTTGATCATGTCGGCGCCGCCCACGCCCACAAAAATGTTCTTCGCATGGTTGGACATGCCGATCACCTCGTGGGGGACCACCTGGCCGATGGAGATGATCAGGTCGTAGGAAGGATCCGTCAGACGGCGGTTGACCTCCACCTCTACGCTCTCCTGCCAGAGTCCATCAGTCAGCTCGGAGATATAGCTGCCCGGGATCCCGCCCAAGCGGACCACATCGGTGCGCCAGTTGTGGACCAGCATCTCCTCGTAGGGGATGCCGGCGTACATGAGCTTGTACTGCTCCCGGCTGACGGGGACATGGGTCCCCAAAGCCGGCATGACATCCACCCGGACGCCGGCGGAGGTAAGCTCGCGGTAATAGAGCCGGGTGATGAGCCCTGCGTTGGAATGATAACGGGTAAAATCCGGCGGCAGAAGAAGGACCCGGGACAGGGTCCGGCCACGCAGACTTTCCCGGGCAGCGAGAAGGATCTCCTCTTCACTCAATCCGGTTTCGCAAACAGCTTCCCGAAAAATATCCATGTGAACATCCCATCCGGGCTGCTTTGAAAGCGGCCCTGTTTTTGTTGATAGGGAATTACGCTACGGTTATTATATCATTTATGGAAGAAGAAAACAAGAAATAAGAAAAAGTGAGGTGAAAATTGTTTGGTTTGACAAAGAAAGGAGAGAAACCGGAAGATTTCTAAAGTAAAACGGCGGCGGTATAGGAAAAATGAACAAAAAACGGAAGTGAAACAGCCGAATTGTGAACAAAAAAACAATACTTGACAAATGAGAGACCGGTCCATATAATAAATTTTGTAAATGTTGAACAAAAAAGAATCCAATGTTGCCGATGTGTTCGGCAGTTTTTAGGTGACCAAGCGGCTGAAAAGAGCCATGGCTCTTTTTGTTTTGCCAAAGGCAAAACAAAAATTTGCTGGATGTTATATACAGAAGAGCCTGATCCGGATGAGGCTGGTCCGCAGGTGTGTGCGGGGATCTGCCTTCCGGATTCAAAATTTCCCTATAACATGTCAGACAACCGACAACCTTTTGGGTGGGCTTTTTCGGTGGATCACACCGTGAGCAAATAAAATAACAAGAAGGGAAGAGCAAAAAATGAAAAAAGTACTTGCAATGACCCTGGCGCTGGTTATGGCGATCAGCCTGAGTGCCTGTGGCCCCAAGGATCCTCAGGGTGAGACCGGCGGAGACGGTCAGAACCTGAAGATCGTCTATTGCGGCACCAGCCTTTCTACCGATAGCGGCGCCCGTATGGAGCAGCTGGCCAAGGTGTTCGAGAAGGAAGTCAACGACGCCGGCGGCATCAACGGCAAGCAGGTGGAGATGGTCGTCATCGATGGCGGCAACGACCAGCAGAGCTACATCAACGCCATGTTGAAGGCCCTGGAGGTTGAGGATGTCTCGGCCATTATCGGTACCTTCTTCAGCCAGTATGCTCTGGCCTGTGTGGACTACGTCAACGAGGCTAAGATCCCCGTCTTCAACATTGCCACCAACTTCGAGATGCGCGAGAAGAGCGACTACTATTTC
>CAJTLK010000125.1 GCA_910577415.1 uncultured Oscillospiraceae bacterium | reverse complement strand
TACCAAGCGGGAGCACATTATCCGGGCAGCCCAGGAGTCCATCGCCTACCAGGTCACCGACCTGGTCCGGGCCATGGAGGCCGACACCGGGGTGCCCCTCACAGCCCTGAAGGCCGACGGAGGCGCCAGCCGGGACGGCTTCCTCATGCAGTTCCAGGCCGACGTGATGGGCCGGGAGGTCCACCGCCCGGTGATCCGGGAGACCACCGCCCTTGGAGCGGCCTATCTGGCCGGACTGGCCACCGGAGTGTGGAAGGACCGGGAGGAGATCCGGTCCCTCTGGGCCAGGGACCGGGTCTTTATCCCCGAGATGGAACGGGCCGAGGGGGAGCGGCGCCTGGAGGAGTGGCACAGGGCGGTCTCCCGCAGTCAGGGCTGGGCGAAATAAGGAGATAAAAAAGAAGAGAACCGGCAGCGCCGGGTCTCTTCTTTTGATTTGCGGAGGGAAATTACTGCATCAGGCCCAGGGCGTGCCGGACAGCGATGGGACCGCCATAGATGCCGGCGGCCAGGCAGGTGCCGCAGGTGGGATAGTTGCCGTTGCCAACCACCGAGCCGATGATCAGCTCGCCCACGCCGTAGAGGCCGGGGATGGGCTGGTTATTGGCGTCCAGGATGCGGCAGAACTCGTCGCACTCCAGGCCGGCCAGGCAGTTGGTGGGCATGGGCTGGTAGTAGGTGGCATAGAAGGGAGCCTGGGTCAGGGAGACCATATAGGCGTTGGGCACGCCGAAGTCGGCATCGTTTTCCCCGGCAGCCTTGGCCTCGTTGTAGGCTTTCACGGTCTGCATAAGGGCTTCCTTGTCGATACCGTAGATGTCGGCCAGCTCCTCCAGGGTGTCGGCCTTGACGGCCAGGCCGGCGGCCACGCTCTGCTCGGCCAGGCCGGCGTAAGAGGAGGCGGAATCCATAAAGCAGTAGACCCGGTTGCCTGTCTGCTGAACGATGATGTCATTGTTGGCGTTCACGTTTCCGCTGGCGTGACCGTACTCATTGAGGACCCGCTTGCCCTCCTGGTTGACCCGGAAGAAGGAGACCATGGGGGTCAGGCCGCCCTCCATGTGATAGCCGTTTTTGCCGTCAAACTCCCAGACGCAGCCGAAGCTGCTGCCGATAATGTGGGCACCCAGCTCCATGGCCATCTCATGGCCGTCGCCGGTGGAGCCGCCGCCGCAGTAAAGGGTGGTGTCGGTCCAGCCGGGGGCATACTCCTGCATCAGCTTTTCATTGCGCAGGAAGCCGCCGGTGGCCAGAATGGTGCTCCCGGCGTAGATGTTGTAGGTGCCCTCCTTGTCCTCCACGGTGACACCCTTGACGGCGCCATTCTCCACGATCAGCTTGGCGCCCTTGGACTCGTAGCGGATGTCCACCTGGTTGTCCTGGGCGATCTTCAGCATGGACTGGATGAGGCCATTGCCTGCCCCCTCGGCGATGAAGACGTCCAGGTCGGAGATGGCGCCTCCGGCGCCGGTGAACTGGTCCTTGTAGAAGGCCGTGCCGTTGTCGGTGAGGCCGTTCATGGTCTCGGCTGAGATGTCGCAGATATTCTCGATGAGTTTGTCTACGGCGTGGCCGCCGGCGGCGGTCAGCAGGGCGGTCTTCATGGTCTCGGTGTCAAAGCCCTTGCCGGTCTCGGCATTGAGCTTGGCGTCGGCGGACCAGAAGTAGCCCTCGCACAGAGCTGAGGAGCCGCCGGCGAAAGAGAGCTTTTCCAGCAGGATCACGCTCTTGCCCTGACGGGCGGCCTCGGTGGCGGCGGACAGGCCTCCGGCGCCGGCGCCCACCACAACGAAGTCCACGGTGACGTCCCGGTTCTGGGGCTCGTTCACCGCGGGGGAGTTGTCAGGGGTGGGGGTGGGACCAGGGGTTTTGGGGGTGCAGGCGCTGAGCACAAGGGTCATGGCGCAGAGCAGGGAGAGCAGTTTGGAACCATGTTTTTTCATTTCTTTTTCCTCCTTCGATCGTTGTTGTTATGTTTCAGAAGCGGTTGCGGAAAGTCCTTATACCATGAGTTTTTCCAGTGTGTTGTTCCAGAAATCGAAATAGATCATGGCAAGGGGACTGAGATCATAATCGCCTCTTAAAACCTCTTTCAGTTGACCGCACAGCCGGCGGCCGGCCTCCGTTTTGAGATAGGGATAGACCAGGGTGTCCATAATTTTGTTGAACTCGTTGTTATAGGAGAAGTATACCGTACTCAAAACGGCTAAAAGCTCCTCGGTGTTGATCAGGGGATCCTTGCGGGAGGAGGGTGCGACGACCAACTGGTAATATCGCTGCCACCGTCCGAGGTAATCAGGGTCGGAGAGCAGCCGGCTCAGGCCGGAGATGATCTCGTCGCCTTTTTTTTGCTCGTCTTCGCCGGTGTATTTCGTATATCCCACCACCAGGGCCCGCCGCAGACGGTAGTCCTCATACTTCTGGTCGGAGGTCATGTTGCCGTAGTAGGCTTCAAAGCCGTCCCATATCTTGGAGCTGAGCCGATCCATCTGATCCAACAGCTTGTACCAGGCGTCCCAGCGCTCCGGCGTGTCCAGGGGCACGTCCAGGAAGGCCTCGTTCATATACATAGTCAGCCGTCGGGCTGAGGAGAGGGTGGGATCCTCGGACAGGTAGCGGGCGGCGGTGATGGCCGCCGCTTCGGGAATGGCGATCTTGGTGGCCCGGATGAAGTCGTCCAGCTGGCCGTTGGGAGGAAGGTTATAAAGGATGGTGCGCATCTGGGAGAGTTTGCGCATGGTCTCCTCCAGGCTTTTCTCCATCTGGTCGAAATGCTTCTGCATGAGGATGTCGGTTTCCTCGGGCGACTTCAGCAGCCGGGCGATGTCTTCCAGGGGGATGTCCAGCTCTCGCAGCTTGGCGATGAGGAGGAGCCGCTCCACATCCTCCTCACTGTAATCCCGGTAGCCCTGGCTGCCTTTGGTGGGAGTCAGAAGGCCCCGCTCCTCGTAAACGTAGATGGCCTTGCGGGAAAGGCCGGTCCGCTTCATTGCTTCGTTGATCTTGATGGCTGGACACCTCCATTCTTTGTGTCAGATGGTATCGTTATTCTGTCTACAATTAAAGTATAGACTATGCCCCAGGGGAAAAGTCAAGAGACTTGGGAAATTTTTTGTTGCCTTTTGGGGCGTTTGGGAGTATAATGAGCCCAACCATCTTGGAAGTGAGGCTGTTTTGGATGAACAAGCTTATCCTCACAACCGCATCTGTGAACAACTTTACCTATGCCCGATTTTACGGCATGGGCTATTTTGCTGTGGAAAAACCCAGATGAATGAGATGAGTTGGCCGGCGGCAGCGGCGGCATAGGCACCCGGAAACCAGGGGGACTCATTGAATTCATCAATGAGTTCCCCTTTTTATTTTCAAGGGAAAGAGGAAAGAATGATGGTCGTAGTCATGAAGCCGGGCACGGCGAAAAAAGAGATCGACACGCTGGTGGAGCAGTTCCGAAACCAGGGGCTCCAGGTGGGGATCACCAACGGCGTGGGATGTTCCATCCTGGGTTTGGTGGGGGATACCACTGCGGTGGATATGAACAAGATCTCAACCAACGAGAATGTGGAGCGGGTCATGC
>CAJTLK010000124.1 GCA_910577415.1 uncultured Oscillospiraceae bacterium | reverse complement strand
AACCCTCACATACAGAGTCAGAGTCTGCTGTGCTACCTTTACACAAACCCGCTATATTCACTTACTCTTCACAAGAGCAAGTGATATTATACCAAATGGCGAGAAATTGTCAAGTCCTTTCCCGAAAAACCTTTCCATTTTTCTCTCCCCCGCCCATACCTTCGCCCGCATAAAGAACCTCTATAGGCAAAAGTGCCCCGGCGTCCAGGTGGACGCTGGGGCACTTTTTGCCGCATAGGAGGCTCAAGCTCAGGGCTGCTTGCCGATATAGGCCAGGATGCCGCCGTCCACATAGAGGATGTGGCCGTTGACGGCGTCGGAGGCATCGGAGGCCAGGAACACGGCAGGGCCGGTAAGCTCCTCAGCCTGGAGCCAGCGGCCCGCGGGCGTGCGGGAGCAGATGAACTCGTCAAAGGGATGGCGGCTGCCGTCGGGCTGCTTCTCCCGGAGGGGCGCGGTCTGGGGAGTGGCGATATAGCCCGGGCCAATGCCGTTGCACTGGATGTTGGCGGCGCCAAACTCAGCACAGATGTTCCGGGTGAGCATCTTCAATCCGCCCTTGGCGGCGGCGTAGGCGGAGACGGTCTCCCGGCCCAGCTCGCTCATCATGGAGCAGATGTTGATGATCTTGCCGTGGCCCTTCTTGATCATGCCGGGCAGAACGGCCTTGGACATGATAAAGGGGCCGTTCAGGTCTACGTCGATGACCTGACGGAAGTCGGCGGCGGACATCTCCAGCATAGGGATGCGCTTGATGATACCGGCGTTGTTGACCAGGATGTCGATGACGCCGACCTCCTTCTCCACCTGGGCCACGAACTTCTGGACAGCCTCCTCGTCGGTGACGTCGCAGATATAGCCGTGGGCCTCGATGCCCAGTTCCTTGTAGGCGGCAACGCCCTTCTCGATGAGTTCGGGGTTACGGTCATTGAAGACGATCTTGGCGCCCACGTTGCCGTAGGCGGAGGCAATGGCGAAGCCAATGCCGTAGGAAGCGCCAGTGACCAGGGCCACCTTGCCATCCAGGCGGAAGCTCTTGTCGTTGATCATGTTGGTTCTCCTCCTTCGTTTTGGTTGGTGGGTCTATCTTAACACAAATTTCCAGTTGCTTCAAGTGCGGCAAAGTTCAGTTTTCCCCTTACTTCAAATCCGGGATGGCAATGGTATCCATGTCGTCGAAGGCCTGGTTCTCGCCGCCCATGGCCCAGATGAAGGTATAGTTGCTGGTGCCCGCGCCGGCGTGGATGGACCAGGAGGGAGAAATGACCGCCATCTCATTGCGCATCACGATATGCCGGGTCTCGTCCCCCTCCCCCATCATGTGGAAGACCACCTGGTCCTCGGGCACCTCAAAGTACATATAGACCTCCATGCGCCGCTCGTGGGTGTGGGCGGGCATGGTGTTCCATACGCTGCCGGGATCAAGGACGGTCATGCCCATGCTCAGCTGGCAGGTCTTGAGGACGTCGGGGTGGATGAACTGGTTGATGACCCGCTTGTTGGAGGTCTCCATGGCGCCCAGGGGCTTCTTGGCGGCGTCGGCGATCTTGATGAGCCGGGTCTCATAGGAGCAGTGGGCAGGGGCGGAGACCATGTAGAACTTGGCGGGCTTGGAGGAGTCGTCGCTGGAGAAGTAGACCTCCTTGGCGCCCCGGGTGATATAAAGGCAGTCCTTGTAGCCCAGCTCGTAGACCGTGCCGTCCACGGTGATCTTGCCGCTGCCGCCGATGTTGAAGATACCAATCTCCCGGCGCTCCAGGAAATAGCTGGTACCGAAGTTCTTCCAGATGTCGATGCCCTGGTCGATGGACACCTGCTTGCTCACCGGCATACAGCCCAGAGTGACCATACGGTCCACATGGGAGTACACCGCCACCACCTGGTCCGGCTGATAAAGGTTTTCGATGAGGAATTCCTTCCGAAGCTCCTCGGTGGTATAGCGCTTGACGTCCTTCTGATTGGCGGAATAGCGAATGTCCATGGTCTTTGCCCCTCCTGTAAAAAATTATTTCAAAATGAAATCTTCTCTCATAGGCGTGAAAATATCCAGCAGAACACCTGCCTCCAGGCATACGCAGCCGTGCTCCACCCCATCTTCCTTCAAAAGGGTATCCCCCGCCCGCACCGTCCGCGTCTCCCCGGCGATGGTAAAGGCAAACTCCCCGCTGACCACGTAGGTGATCTGGGTGTGGGGGTGGCTGTGCATGGCTCCCACCGCGCCCTTTTCAAAGGTGTTCTCCACGCACATCAGCCCGCCGTTATAGGCCAATACCCGGCGGGTAACGCCGTCGGCGGCGTTCTCGGGCAGGGTCTGGGCGTGCTCCACCCAGCGCTGGTGCTTTTCAGGCTGTTTTATCATAAACCATTCCTCCAATAAATGCAAGAGAAGGATGTGAAAGGAAACCCCTCCACATCCCTCTCGTTTTTATTTACGCGAAATATTGCGGATACTTGCTCCGCACCGCCGCCGCGTCCACCTTGTAACGGCTCAGGTGCTTCTCCATCAGGACCTTGACCTCCTCCGGGCGGTTTTCCCGGATGGCCAGGGTGATCCCGGCGTGGTCCTGGACGATCTTCAGGTCCTTCACGCTGTCCAGGGCCATGCGGCGCACCCGGTCAAAGTGGATGGAAAAATTTCGGATCATGGCCAGTACCTGGGTCTTCTGGGTGATCTCGAACAACATCTGATGAAACTCGTCGTCCAGGCGCATGAGCTGCTCGGTGGAGCCGCTCTCCAAATAATAGTTCTGCAGCTTCACATTTTCGCTCAGCCGCTCAATGTCCTCCGCCGTCGCCATGGCGCAGGCCAGTTCCGCCACGGCGCACTCCAGGTGGTTGCGCATGAAGCGGGACTCCTCCACCATGTCGTAGTCGATGAAGGACACCATGCTCTTCTTCTGAGGCTGAATTTCCACGATCTTCACCTTGGCAAGCTCGATAAGGGCCTCCCGCACCGGGGTCCGGCTCAGGCCCAGCTCGGCGGAAAGCTCGTTCTCGCTGATGGCGCTGCCGGGGGCCAGCTCCAGGTTTATGATGTTTTCCTTGAGCATCCGCAGAGCGTAGTCGCGGCCTGTCTCTCTGGGAAATCGCTCCGAAACGCGCATAATCGTCTCCTCCGCACTTTCCTGGTCATTCCGCTCCTGGTACGTGCGGCCAATGGCTCCGTGTCTCAGCCCACGTACTTCCGCAGCGTCTCACGCACCGCGCCGGGGCCTGCCAGCAGCTCTCCCAGCATTTTTTCAATTTTATCACTTAGCCCCACCTGGGTCAAGTCCGTACCGAAAATCGTGGGATTGGAGAGGATGGCCGTCAGCTTGCCGGATACGCTCTCCGGCTTGCCCAGCTCTACGCCGCCCAGCTGGGCCTGAAGCGCCTCCAGCATGGGATCGGAGGAGCAGGCCATAGCCTCTCCCCTGTCGTCCACTCCCAGCAGATAGCGCAGCCACCCCGCGATAGCCAGGGGGATGAAGATCAGCTCCTTCACGTCCAGGCTGTCGCTCTTGGCGTAGGCCTTGATGGTCTCGCCGAAGCGGATGGGCACCTTCTGGCTGGTGTCGGTGGCGATGCGCTGGGGCGCGT
>CAJTLK010000123.1 GCA_910577415.1 uncultured Oscillospiraceae bacterium | reverse complement strand
CGAGGAGGAGATCAACGAGGAGGAAAACTGGTACAAGGCCAACCCCTCGCTTCTCTACCGTCCCGACTTGCTCCTTGAGATACGCAAGGAGTATGAAGATTGGCTTGTCCACCCGGAGGCCAACGGTGATCTGATGGCCATGCGTATGGGCATCCGTGCCGGCTTTACCGAGATCTCCGTCACTGACTACGAGAAAGTGCTCGAGACCAATCAGGCCGTGCCTGATCTTTCCGGGTGGAGCTGCGTTGTCGGAATGGATTACGCCGAGCTGAGCGACTGGGCCTCGATTGTTCTCCATTTCCGCCGAGGAAATGACCGCTTTGACCTCCACCACTCCTGGGTCTGTGCCAAGAGTAAGACGCTCCCCAGGGTAAAGGCCCCCTGGAGGGATTGGGCCAATCAGAAGCACGTTACCGTGGTAGAAGATGTCTCCATCTCTCCCGATCTACTGGCTGCCTATGTCCAGGAGATGGGGCGAAAGTACAACATCAAGATGCTCTCTATGGATCATTACCGCTGGACATTGGTTGCGGACGCGTTCCGGCGGGTCGGCTGGGACGTCAACGACCGGGAGCGGGTACACCGTGTCAGGCCCTCTGACATCATGCAGGCCGAGCCGGTGATCCAGGAGTGCTTTGACCGAGGTTACTTCCACTGGGGAGATTGCCCTCCGATGCGGTGGGCGGTCAACAACACCAAGCGAGTACCCGCCTCCCGGCGTGTCGGCTCCGATACAGGCAATTTTTATTACGCTAAGATCGAGCCAAAGAGCCGGAAGACAGACCCATTCATGGCCATGGTGGCCGCCATGTGCGTTGAGGACAAGCTGGGTACCGGCGAGCCTGTGCAGCCTATCATGGCAGCCGTGGGCTGGTGACTGCACGCGGAAAACAGCCGGTGTCCACACTGGACACCGGGGAAAGGACTGATCTATGGGACTGTTTGCATGGCTGCTGGGACAGAAAGAGGACGGCGGTGGCACCTATCAAGAGGTGAGCTGTAAGGAGCTTTTCGCGGCGGCAGCAGAATACACCCTGCGGGAGCTGAGCTTTTCTATCTGCGTGTCCATGGTGGCTAACGCCATCGGGCGGTGCGAGTTCCGCACCTACCGGCAAAAGAAAGAAATCCAAGGGCAGGAGTACTGGCTTTGGAACGTGGAGCCCAATGTCAACCAAAACAGTACGGTATTTCTTCACCAGCTTATTGATCAGCTCTACCGCAACAACGAGGCCCTTGTGGTCGCAGTTCGGCGTCGGGATGGGTTGGAGAGCTTGGCGGTAGCGGATTCGTGGAATATGGGGGAGAGGCAGGTCACCCGTCAAAACGAGTATACCGAGGTCGTCGTTGGGAACTTGAAATTTAATAAGACTTTTCGGGAGAGCGAAGTCCTCCACTTCTATCTTAATTACAAGAATATCCGCCCGGTACTGGATCAGCTGATGCAGAGCTGGCAGACCATGGCCAGTCTGGCTATCAAACAGTACAACTGGGATCACGGTGAGCATTGGAAAGTACATATCTCCCAGCTTGCCAGCGGCGCAGATAACTTCCAGGCCAACTTTGCCAATATGATCGCGCAGCAAGTTAAGCCTTTTTTGGACAACCCCAGCGGCGTGCTGCCTGAGTTTGACGGCTATTCTTTTGAGCGGGTAATTGGATCTTCCGGGAGCAGGGGCTCTTACGAGGACAGCAGCGACATCCGCAACTTGATGGAGGACATCTTCAACTTTACGGCCCGTGGCTTCCTCATTCCTGCCGTTCTGGTCAATGGCAAGGTGGAGGCTACCAATGACGCCAATAACCGCTTTTTGACCTACGTCATCGACCCTCTGTGCGACCAACTCCAGGAGGAGATCAACCGAAAGCGCTACGGCTATGAAAAATGGGCCGAGGGTGACTATGTGCGGGTGGACAGCTCCTCCATCATCCATTATGACCTGTTCAACCAGGCCGCCAACGTGGAAAAGCTGGTGGGCTCGGCGCTGTATAGCATCAATGACCTTTTGCGCGCGCTTGGACAGGCACCAATTAACGAGCCTTGGGCGGATAAACACTACCTCACGAAGAACATCGCTGAGGTCACCGAGCTTACCACCCCCATGGGCGAGTA
This sequence comes from uncultured Oscillospiraceae bacterium, assembly GCA_910577415.1. GTDB lineage: Bacteria > Bacillota > Clostridia > Oscillospirales > Oscillospiraceae > Vermiculatibacterium. The sequence goes on along the minus strand of CAJTLK010000123.1, from coordinate 1,716 downwards.
GAAAGGAGAAACGCTATGAGACCGTACAAGCCCATGTGGGAAGTAAAGCAGCAGGCAGACCCCGGTGTTCTGGATCTCTATATCTACGGCTATGTGGAGGATGAGACCTATGTGGACGATGGGTGGCTTGGACACTGGGTGGAGAGCGAAAACAGCGCTAACCACTTGCGGCAGGTGTTGTCTGAGCATCCCAACGTCACCCAGATCAATGTCCACATCAACAGCCGGGGTGGCTCAGTGGTTGAGGGCACGGCCATCTATAACCTGCTCAAGCGGCACGCCGCCCATAAGACGGCGTACATCGATTGCTGGGCCTGCTCCATTGCCTCGGTGATCGCCATGGCCTGCGATGAGGTGGTCATGCCCCGTAACACGCTCATGTTTTTGCATGAGATGTCCATGGTGGCGGCTGGCACCTCCGCACAGCTCCGCAAGGCTGCGGATGACTTGGAGATTATGAACGCCACCGGCCGGTCGGCCTATCTGCTCAAGGCCGGCGACAAGCTCACCGAGGAGCGCCTGATCGAGATCGAGGCCGCAGAGACTTGGCTCACCGCCCAGGAGTGCGTCGAGCTTGGTCTTGCGGACCGGGTGGAGGACTATGACTCCGACATGACCCCGGCCCAGGAATATTTCAAGCGGGCCAACCAGAACCTTGAGCAGATGCTCCAGACCCACCAGCAGCTCTCGGCCCAGCTCCGGCAGCTCACCAATCAGGCCACGCCTGCCGAGCCTACGCCTGCTGCCGACCCTGTACCTAATCCTCAGCCGGAGCCCGGCCCGGAGCCTACGCCCCCCGCCGAGCCGCCCCAGCCCCAGCAGAACACCATCCTTAACCTGTTTTCCAAAATCTGAAAGGAGAAAACATTATGAAAACCAATGACAGCCAGCCCTTGACCCTTGACCAGCTTCGTCAGCAGCTCCAGCAGCACATTTTGGCCAACAACGCCGACGGCGTCTCCGAGACCTTCGGCCAGATCACGCAGCGCATCCATGACGATATGCTCCAGGAGGTGGAGCAGCGGGTGAGCGAGGCCCGACAGGCCTTGGACGCTCAGGTGCGGGCCTCCCGTGGTGAGGCTGTCCTCACCTCCCAGGAGCGGGACTACTATCAGAAGCTGGCTGCCGCTATGGCCTCCAATGACCCCAAGCAGGCCCTGGCCAACCTGGATGTGGTCATGCCTCAGACCGTCATCGAGCGGGTCTTTGAGCGTCTCCGCACTGAGCATCCCCTGCTGTCCCACATCAATTTCATTCCCACCGGCGCGGCCATCAAGATGATCTATAACGCCAACGGCTACCAGGAGGCCGCCTGGGGCGAGCTGTGCGATGAGATCGTCAAGGAGCTGGTCTCCGGCTTCAAGGTGGCCGATACCAATCTCCTCAAGCTCTCCGCCTTTATCCCTGTCTGTAGAGAGGCGCTGGAGCTGGGGCCGGAGTGGCTGGATCGCTACGTCCGTGAGGTGCTTTACGAGGCCTTTGCCAACGGCCTGGAGGCGGGCATCGTCAACGGTGACGGCAACGGCAAGCCTATCGGCATGACCCGTCAGGTGGGGGATAACGTCACCGTCACCGGCGGCGTGTACCCCCAGAAGACCCTCATCGTGGTCAACTCCCTGGATGTGCGGACGCTGGGCAATCTTCTGAGCCTGCTGGCCCAGAGTGAAAACGGCCTCACCCGTTATGTCAATGATGTGATCTTCGTGGTCAACCCTG
>CAJTLK010000122.1:2093-3980 GCA_910577415.1 uncultured Oscillospiraceae bacterium | reverse complement strand
AGTCATCCGCCCCGATGTTCAGCCCCAGCACCTTGTCGGCGTCCTCCGATTTGGCGGTCAGGAGGATGATGGGCACATTGCATACCTCCCGCAGCCGGGCGGTGGCCCGAATGCCGTCCAGATTGGGCATCATCACGTCCATGAGGATGAGATGGATCTCGTTTTCTTCCACCGCCTTCAGGGCCTGCTTGCCGTCGTAGGCGGGGATGGTGCGGTAGCCCTCGGCAGTGAGGTAAATGTCCAGGGCGGAGACGATGTCTTTGTCGTCGTCGCAGATGAGAATGGTATACATGCGCGTCACCTCGCTTGTGGTTGGGTCTATTATAGCGTATCTCATCTTAAGAGAAAAGAGGGAGAAGATTTAAGATTCCTTTAACTTCCGGGGATTTGGGAGAAAGGCCGGGGCCCTCCGCGAATGCGAATTGCGAAGAAGGCTATATTGTGCTATACTGTATCTCAAATAGGGGGGGAGCGGGATGGTCTGGCGGATGGAGGAGATGGACGCGTACCAGCTCCTGGCGGAGCTTTTGCGGGAGGAGGGCGTTGCCCCCTTGCCGGAGATCGCCCGCGAAGCCAAGGGGAAGCCCTATTTCCCGGCCTATCCCCGGCTTTATTTCAACCTCAGTCATTCGGGAAGCCTGTCTCTCTGCACCCTGTCTGAAGGGGAGGTAGGCTGTGATATCGAGCTTGTCCGCCCCAGAAAGAAGGGGCTTCCCGCCTATGCCCTTAGCGAAAAAGAGCTACGCTGGTTTGAGGGCCGGGGGAGCTGTTGGGAGGACTTTTACACCCTCTGGACGCTGAAGGAGGCCAAGGGAAAATGTAGCGGAGGGGGGCTTGTCCCCCCGGTGAAAGAGATCGCCGTGCCCCTTATCACGCCGGGGGAAAGGGCGCCGCTGGGCGGCTTCCTCTTCACTGCCCTGGGCGGTGAAAATTGGCGCGGAGCTATTTGCGAGAAAAGGGAATGACCTTTAGATTTATGGGAGGCGAGGGTATGAGCTATTACATCGGCATCGACCTGGGCGGCACCAATGTGGCCGCCGGAATGGTACAGGAGGACGGAAAACTTCTGGGAAAGGCCAGTGTGCCCTGTCCCCGGGGAGGCGAGGCGGTGGCCGACGCTATAGCCCAAGCTGCCCGCTTGGCTGCCGAGGCTGCCGGGGTCTCTATGGAGGGGGCGAAAGGCGTGGGCCTTGCATCTCCCGGCTCCATTGATCCCGAGCGGGGGGAGGTAGGCCACGCCTTCAACCTGGGTCTGGACCATGTGCCCTTGGGCGGAATGGTTTCGGAGCGGCTTGGGGGACTGCCGACCCTTCTGGAAAATGACGCCAATGCCGCTGCCCTGGGTGAGTTTATTGCCGGGGCGGGCCGGGGGAAGGACTCCCTGGTGGCCGTGACCCTGGGTACCGGCGTGGGTTCCGGCGCGGTGCTGGGGGGGAAGCTGTATACCGGCTTTAATTACGCTGGGATGGAGGCGGGCCATACCGTGATCCGCCGGGACGGCAGAAGCTGCACCTGCGGACGGAAGGGCTGCTGGGAAGCCTATGCCTCCGCTACCGGGTTGATCCGCTCTGCCCGGGAGGCTATGGAGGCCCACCCCGAGAGCAAGCTGTGGCAATTTGCCCCCTCCCTGGAGGCAGTCAACGGCAAGACCCCCTTTGACGCCGCCCAGGCCGGGGACAAGACGGCCCAGGCAGTGGTGGATGAATACATAGAAGACCTGGCCTGCGGCCTTGCCAATCTCATCAACATCCTTCAGCCCGAGGTGGTGTGTCTGGGCGGTGGGGTAGCCAAGCAGGGGGAGGCCCTGCTGGTCCCCCTGCGCGCGGCCCTGGACCGGGAGGAGTTTACACGGGACGCTCCCCGGCGCTGCCTGGTGAGGTCGGCCCA
>CAJTLK010000122.1:0-1993 GCA_910577415.1 uncultured Oscillospiraceae bacterium | reverse complement strand
CATATATAGCGGCGGACAAGTTTGGATAGAAGAAAAATCTGCCTTGCGGAATGGGTCCGAGAGTGGTATAATACAACCGCTTAACAAGCGCGCAGCGCGAATTTAGCGGTTGTTTACACCACTCCGCTGTCGCGTATCACGAAGCGATCCGCATTGTGGTACAATAAAATGACCGTGGTAGGAGAAGCTATGACCACGGGAGAAAATGAGGTGTTTTTGAAATGGAAAACATGGAAAATAACTTTTATCAACAGGAGCTGCGGCAGGAGCAGGGCTTTGCCGGCATCAGCCTAAATCGGTACATGGTCAAGACCTTTGTGATGATGTTCCTGGGTCTGCTGGTGACCTTTGGCACCGCCATCTTCTTCTCGATCACGGAGCCGGGCGTGATGCTGCTGGTCTACGGTCTGGCCTATATCCCCTATTTTCACCTGGTCCTACTCATCGCCCAGCTGGTGGTGGTCATCGCCATGTCGGCCATGATCCAAAAGCTTTCCCCGGCGGCGGCCACAGCCTGTTTCTTTATCTATTCCGTCCTTACGGGAATGACCTTTACCTTCTATTTCCTCCTGTTCGATCTGGCCAGCCTCATCCTGGTCTTTGCCGCCACGGCCTTGTATTTTGGCGGTATGGCAGTTTTTGGAGCGGTGACCAAGATCGACCTGAGCCGCATCCGCACCATCCTCATCGGCGGTCTCATTTTCCTCATTATTTTCAACGTGCTGATGATGTTTATTCCCGGCCTTGCTGTGGCCGATAGAGTCATGTGCACCGTAGGGGTCGTCACGTTCCTGGCCTTCACCGCCTATGATACCCAGAAGATCAAGACCTTCTACACCGCCTTCCAGGGTGACGAGGCCATGCTGAAAAAGGCGTCGGTCATCTCCGCCCTGGAGCTGTATCTGGACTTCATCAACCTCTTTCTCTACCTGCTGCGGATCTTTGGCAAAAAGAAGAACTGAAAAATTCCGCTTTTCGCCAAAAACTACCGGCATAGTTTTCAGACTGCTTGGACCGGGCGGGATCCCAAACTCTGCCAAGCCAAACCCACTGTTCATTTCCAGCGTGTTTGGCCGCCCAACAGACCATATTAAAGACGGCGCCTTTCAATCGGGAGGCGCCGCCTTGATTTTTTTATGGGGGTGGTCGAATGAAGGAACCAAAGCAGAGGGCGGGACCGTTGACCTTTCGCCTGGGGTTGGCGGTCCTGGCGGTCACAGGGCTGCTGGGGGGCAGCCCTGGGGCTTGGGCGGCAGGAGAGCCGGCCATGACAGGCTGTGAGATACGGAAGGTGGTCCCGGTAGGCCGGGCAGTGGGCATCAAGCTCTTCTCCGACGGCGTGCTGGTGGTGGGTTTTTCCCAGATCCCGGCAGCGGGGGGAAATACCGCACCTGCGAAAGAATGCGGTTTGCGTGAGGGTGATATCATTACCCACATCAACGCCAGCGAGGTAGATACCATTGAAGAGGTCCAGGCGGAGATCGCCAGCCTGGCCGGAGAAGAGATGTCCATCCGGGCCATCCGGGACGGCAAGCAGGTCCAGCTCACCGCCCAGGCGGTGAAGTGTGCCACCGACGGCAGCTATAAGCTTGGGGCGTGGCTGCGGGACTCCATGGCGGGTATCGGCACCGTCACCTGGTATGACCCCATCACCCACGCTTTCGGCGCCTTGGGCCACGGCATCAACGATGTGGACACCGCCCAGCTTATGCCTATGGAGAGCGGCGGCGTCCTCAGCGCCAGCGTGGACGGGGTAAAAAAGGGCAAGCGGGGAGAGCCGGGAGAGCTTCATGGCAGCTTTGCTCTGGATAAGGACATCGGAGAGCTTTCCGCCAACACCCACAGCGGCATTTTTGGGACCCTGAGCGGAGAAGAGCTGATCCACATGGCCCCGGTGGAGGTGGCTACGGCAGAGCAGGTGGAGGCAGGTCCGGCGGTGATCTATTCCAATATTTCCGGCAATGAGGTGCGGGAATATGCTGTGGAGATCACC
>CAJTLK010000121.1 GCA_910577415.1 uncultured Oscillospiraceae bacterium | reverse complement strand
CCAGCAAGATGGCCCCCTGCATCATCTTCATCGACGAGATCGACACCATCGGCAAGTCCCGTGACAACCGAATGGGCGGCAACGATGAGCGGGAGCAGACCCTGAACCAGCTCCTGGCCGAGCTGGACGGCTTCGATCCCACCAAGGGCGTCATCGTCCTGGGCGCCACCAACCGGCCCGAGGTGCTGGACAAGGCCCTCCTCCGCCCCGGACGCTTCGACCGCCGCATTACCATCGACCGGCCCAACCTGGCCGGACGGCTTGCCACCCTCCAGGTCCACACCCGGAACATCCGTCTCAGCGAGGACGTGGACCTGAACAAGATCGCCCTGGCCACCGCCGGGTGCGTGGGAAGCGACCTTGCCAACCTGGTGAACGAGGCCGCCCTCCGGGCGGTGCGGAAGGGCCGTAAGCTCGTGACCCAGGAGGATCTGCTGGCCTCCTTTGAGTTCGTCATCGCCGGCAGCGAGAAAAAGGGCAGCGTCCTCACCGAGTTTGAGAAAAAGCTGGTGGCCTACCACGAGGTGGGCCACGCCATGGTAGCCTATAAGCAAAAGCACGCCGAGCCGGTACAGAAGATCACCATCGTCCCCCACACCGAGGGCAGTCTGGGTTACACTCTGCTGATGCCTGAGGAGGACAAAACCAACCTCCGCACCAAGGAGGAGCTGATGGCCAAGATCACGGTCTCCATGGGCGGCAGGGCCGCCGAGGAGGTGGTGATGAACACCATGACCAACGGCGCCAGCCAGGACATCCAGGAGGCCACCAACATTGCCCGAAACATGGTGGCCATGTTCGGCATGAGCGAGGAGTTCGGCATGATGGCCCTGGGCAGCATCCGCAACCAGTACCTGGACGGGGGCTACGGCCTGGACTGCGCCCAGGACACCGCCGCCGTCATGGACAAGGCGGTAAAAGCCATCCTGGACGTGTGCTATGCCGACGCGGTGAAGCTGCTCCGGGAAAACCTGGAGGAGATGCACAAGGTAGTGGCCTACCTGTTGGAGAAGGAGACCATCACCGGCGGCGAGATGGTGGCTATCCTGGAGGGCCGGGACCCGGCCCTGGTGGAGGACGCTTATGCCTCAACGAAGGGCGAAGGCGGTGGGCAACGACTGAGCTTGGACCGAAGCGAGGGCGAGCGGAAAGCCCCGGAGGGGCTTGCAGACCAGCCTGAGGTGGAGCCTGACAACGCTGTCCCTCCGGCAGAGGACACAGTTGCTCCCCTGGCAGAGGAGCCGACCCCCACTCCCCCCGATGACGTTCCCCCTCCCCCGCGAGACCCTGAAGTGTAAAAGGGCGGCCCGCCGGTTTGAACCGGCGGGCCGTTTTTCTTATCTCTCTATTCGCTCTAACGCAGCCACATCTCCCGACCAAATGGCGGGCAGGACCGCTTTGATCTTCTCTGGGGGCCAGTCCCACCAACACAGGACAAGCAGCCTCCCTATGGTATCCTCCGAAAAACGTTTCCGTATGGGCTGGGCGGGCACGCCGCCCACGATGGTGTAGGGCGGCACATCTTTGGTCACCACCGCCCGTGCGCCGATAATGGCCCCATCTCCGATGGTGACTCCGGCCAGGATCACCGCCTCATAGCCAATCCAGACGTCGTTTCCCACCACAATGTCGCCTTTGTTGTCCCAAGCCTCCGCCACCTGTCCCACATCCAGATCCCACTCCTCAAAAAAGATGGGAAAGGGATAGGTGGTAAGCGGCGCCATGGCGTGATTGGCACTGTTGAAAAGGAATTTCGCCCCACAGGCGATGGAGCAAAATTTACCGATCACCAGCCGTTCCTGGTTGACCGGATAATGGTAAAGTACATTGTTTTTTTGAAACTCTCTGGGGTCGTTGACAAAGTCATCGTAAGTGGTGTACTCCCCCACCGTGATGGACGGGTCGGTCACCACGTTTTGCAGATAGACCGTGCTGTGCCCCTGAGAGCGGGGATATATCTTCCATTGCGGGATCATCAGAAAACCTCCTGAATTTAGAATGCTTTATCCTTGGACGATCCCGCTCCGGCCAATGCAGCGCTTCACGCATACCACCCTCTCAATTGAGATAGGTCTATCATATGCCCCTTGCCCACTTTTTGCAAGAGGTACTATCGTACTGAGATAAGCAAAGATCGGCCTCTCCATATACATGAAGAGGCCGATTTTCTTATTTCAACCAACGAATTTCTTAGTACATTCCCATATCGGGGCTGGGGGCGGCTGCCGGAGCCGGGGGCTTCGTCGTCGCAAAGTCCGCTATGCTCTGTTTCCGTCTGCGACGAAAACTCCGCCCACTCCCTTGCTCCTCCTCTCCCCACAAAAGCGATTTTTCGCTTTTGCGGGGACCCCTTTTGGAAGCCCTCGCCCCCTGTCAACGAAACAGCCGCCGGTTTTCACCGGCGGCTGTTCAAACAGTTATTCCTTAGTACATTCCCATATCGGGGCTGGGGGCGGCTGCCGGAGCCGGGGGCTTCGTCGTCGCAAAGTCCGCTATGCTCTGTTTCCGTCTGCGACGAAAACTCCGCCCACTCCCTTGCTCCTCCTCTCCCCACAAAAGCGATTTTTCGCTTTTGCGGGGACCCCTTTTGGAAGCCCTCGCCCCCTGTCAACGAAACAGCCGCCGGTTTTCACCGGCGGCTGTTCAAACAGTTATTCCTTAGTACATTCCCATATCGGGGCTGGGGGCGGCTGCCGGAGCCGGGGGCTCGGGCTTGTCGGCCACCAGGGCCTCGGTGGTCAGCAGAATAGAGGCAATGCTGGCCGCGTTCTCCAGGGCGGTGCGGGTGACCTTGGTGGGGTCCACGATGCCCGCCTTGACCATATCGCAGTAGGTCTCGTTATAGGCGTCGTAGCCATAGCCCACCTTACCGTCCTTGACCTTCTCCAGCACCACGCTGCCGTCCACGCCGGCGTTGGCGGCGATCTGGCGGACAGGCTCGGTGAGGGCGGCGGCGACGATGGCCACGCCGGTCTTCTCATCGCCCTCGGTGGTCTTCAACAGCTTCTCCACGGCGGGGATGGCATTGACATAGGCGGTGCCGCCTCCGGCCACGATGCCCTCCTCCACGGCGGCACGGGTGGCGTTGAGGGCGTCCTCGATGCGGAGCTTCTTCTCCTTCATCTCGGTCTCGGTGGCGGCGCCCACACGGACCACGGCCACGCCGCCGGCCAGCTTGGCAAGCCGCTCCATCAGCTTCTCCTTGTCATACTCGGAGGTAGTGACCTCCACCTGGGACTTGATCTGGGCCACGCGGGCCTTGATGGCGGCGGACTTTCCGGCGCCGCCCACGATGAGGGTGTTCTCCTTGTTGACCTTCACCTGCTTAGCCTTGCCCAGCATATCCAGGGTGGCGGCCTTCAGCTCGATGCCCACTTCCTCGCTGACTACGGTACCACCGGTGAGGATGGCAATGTCCTCCAGCATCTCCTTGCGCCGGTCTCCGTAGCCGGGAGCCTTGACGCAGCACACGTTGAGGGTGCCGCGGAGCCGGTTGACGATGAGGGTGTTCAGGGCCTCGCCCTCCACATCCTCGGCAATGATGAGCAGCTTCTTGCCGGACTGGACGATCTGCTCCAGCAGGGGCAGCAGGTCCTGGACGGAGGAGACCTTCTTGTCGGTGATAAGGATCAGAGCGTCGTCCAAAACGGCCTCCATCTTCTCCATGTCGGTGGCCATATAGGGGGTGATGTAGCCCCGGTCAAACTGCATGCCCTCCACGACCTCGGAGTAGGTCTCGGCGGTCTTGGACTCCTCCACAGTGATGACGCCGTCGTGGCCCACCTTCTCCATGGCCTCGGCAATGAGCTTGCCAATAGTCTCGTCGCCGGAGGAGATGGCGCCTACCCGGGCAATATCCTCAGTGCCCTTGACCTTCTTGGAGTTGCGCTTGATCTCAGCGATGGCGGCGTCGGAGGCGGCCTTGATACCCTTCTTCATGATCATGGGGTTGGCCCCGGCGGCCAGGTTCTTCAGCCCCTCCCGGACGATGG
>CAJTLK010000120.1 GCA_910577415.1 uncultured Oscillospiraceae bacterium | reverse complement strand
GGGCTATATCACCCTGGGCCTCCACGCCGCCACCCTGGCCCTGCTGCTGGGCTACGGCTATACCAAGCTGACCCTGCTGCTCAACGTCATGCGGGTATTCGTCTACCGGGTGCCGGTGCTGTGGTTCCTCCAACACTTCACCTCTATGGGCCCCGAGGCCACCGGGGTGACCATGATGGTCTCCAACATCTGCGTGGGCATCACCTCTCTGCTGGTGGCCATCCCGGTGCTCTTCCGGATCTACCACCGCCCTGACGAGGCCCCAGCGGAACAATAGAATATTGGCCACATGGCGCAAAATGGGGGCGGGATATTTCCCGCCCCCATTTTATTTTGTCCGAGAAAGACTTACGGCAAAAGTGGGGTCACGCCCCGCTGCTTCTCCCATCCACAACGGCATCCAGAAATACCGCTTGTTTATCCTCGTCGATGGAAAACACGGCCTTGTACCACTTGGCAAACAGTGCTTTTCGGTAGGTATGCTCCGGGAGGTTGGGATTCGTATCCCAGGGGAATTGCGCCGGGGCAGTCTTAAGCTGTCCAACGACCTCCTCAAACTCCGCCAGAAACTGTTCTGCCGCTGGGATGCTGACCCGAGAGATAAACTCCGTATGCCGCAGGAGCATCTCATCCACGCTTTTCGCCAGCAAAACCTTATACGGCACGGCGTTTCGCCTCCTCGACGATGGTTCTCATCCCCTTCAGTACATCGTCCGCATCTCTGCACGGCTCCCCCTGCTCCCGTTCTGCTTTGGCCCGCAGAAGGTCGGCACAGAGGGACTGCTCCGAGCTGAGGGATAACGTCAGGGGAACCGCTTGATCCCGGACAATCTGGTTGAGAAACATGGTGATCGTGCCGTTGAGAGTCATGCCGAGCTGGCTCAGGACAGATTCCGCCTGCTTTTTCAGCTCCGGCTCAATACGAAGGCTCATGTTGACAGTAGACATTATCAAATCATCTCCTTTGTTATTATTATATTACATTGTATATGCATTGTCAACGCAAAGTATCCGCAAAAATTTCCTATGCTTTAACCAGAGGGATATGTTTGGTTTGCAGAAAAACAGTAACCCCCGCAGGTCAATATGGCCTGCGGGGGTTCTTTCTGTATACGTTATTAGGCCCGGAAATCAAACATCTGCGCTGGCGACACTTGGAGTGCCTCACACAGCGCAAAGACTACATCCAGAGAAACGGCGCAGTCCGCTGTCTCGATCCGGCTCATATGAGTACGGCTAATATCGACCATTTCCGCCAACTTGATTTGGGAAAGATTCCGAGCCTTTCGATAGTAGGCAATGTTCAATCCCAGCCGTCTATAATCTTCCTTGTATGCTTTCTCCATCGTCATCACTTCCAAGAAAATTTTACCCATCAAAAGGAAGATGTGCGACAACGAATAAAGTTATTTTTGTAACTTGACAAATTACAAATATAGAGTAATAATTTACATGAGGAGGTCGTTTTAATGAGCGAACCTAAACAGAAGACCGTGTTCGAGCGCGATTATACCGCCAGAGCGGAGCACTTGGATCTGGAGATAACTCCAAAAAATAAAGCGCTGGTAAGAAAGGCCCTGGACTATCAAAAGCGCCTCGACAGCATCCCCTACGTTGTAAATGAGTATGCCGCGAGCCTCTTTGACGATATGATCTTGAACTACGACCAAATCGCGAAGGAGTTTTGTGGCAAGCTGACGGCAACCATTAACTATGCGTCTCATGAAGCGACTATAGAACTGGAATGTCTGTATGCGGAATTTATAAAAGGGGAATTCATGGACGTCTTGCGGGAAATGGCGGAGACTGCGCTTCAGATACGGTTTCAGCCGCTTACCTCGGGGCTTTTGCAGATCACCCTCATCATGCCCTACTTCTTCCCAGAAATATAAAGCTCCCTAACCCGCGTCGGCAAAAAATGGGGCTATACTCCCTCCGCACTTTGCACAAAAAGAAACGTCCCGCCCAAGGACCGGCCTTGGGCGGGACATTCTTTATCCGTATGGAATTTCCTCTCAGCCCCAGGGGTTCTCCGTGGGGTAGGGCAGGGCCTTAGGCCGGTTATAGGCAATGTCCTTCACCCCCAGCAGCTTGAAGACCTCAAAGAGGGTCTTGCCATAGTGGCCAAAGGCCACCGCCCCGTGGTGGGGGTACCGCTTCTCCAACAGCACGTGGCGGTAGAACCGGCCCATCTCGGGAATGGCGAAGATACCGATGCCGCCGAAGCTGCCGGTGGGCACCGGGAGGACCTCCCCCTGGGCGATGTAGGAACGCAGGACCCCCTCGCTGTCGCATTGGAGGCGGTAGAAGGTGATCTCGCCGGGGGCGATGTCCCCCTCCAGGGTGCCCCGGGTAAAGTCCGGCTCGCCGCCGCTCTCCAGTAGGCGGTTTTGAATGAGCTGATACTTTACCGCCCGCTGCTCGCACATTTTGCAGGAGGGGGTGTTGCCGCAGTGAAAGCCCATAAATGTATCGGTGAGGGCGTAGTCAAACTCCCCCTTGATCTCCTTCTCATAGAGGGCGGCGGGCACCGAGTTGTTGATGTCCAGCAGCGTCACCGCGTCCTGGGAGACGCAGACGCCGATGTACTCGCTCAGTGCGCCGTAAACGTCCACCTCACAGGCCACGGGGATCCCCCGTGAGGCCAGGCGGGAGTTTACATAACACGGTTCAAACCCAAACTCCTTGGGGAAGGCGGGCCAGCACTTATCGGCAAAGGCCACATACTTCCGTGCCCCCCTGTGCGCCTCCGCCCAGTCCATCAGGGTCAGCTCAAATTGCGCCATCCGCTCCAGCAGGTCGGGGTAATACCTCCCCTCCCCCATCTCGGCGGCCATGTCGGCGCAGACGGCGGGGATACGGGCGTCCCCAGCGTGGGCCTTGTAGCTCACCAGCAGGTCCAGCTCGGAGTTCTCCTCGATCTCCACCCCCAGCTCATAGAGGCCCCTGATGGGGGCGTTACAGGCGAAAAAGTCCTGAGGCCGGGGGCCGAAGGTGATGATCTTCAGGTTTTTCACGCCGATGACCGCCCTGGCAATGGGGATAAACTCCCGGATCATTCTGGCACAGTCCTCCGCCGTTCCCACCGGGTAGGAGGGGATATACGCCCTCAGATGGCGCAGGCCCAGGTTATAGGAGCAGTTGAGCATGCCGCAGTAGGCGTCCCCCCGTCCGTTGACGAGGTCGCCGTCCCCCTCGGCGGCGGCAACGTACATCACCGGGCCGTCAAAGCCCTTGGCGATCAGGGTCTCAGGGGTCTCGGGGCCGAAGTTGCCCAGGAACACCGCCAGGGCGTTGCAGCCGTGGCTTTTCACGTCCTCCAGGGCCTTCATGGCGTCGGCCTCGTTCTCCACCGTGGCCGGGCACTCATAGAGGTCCAGGTCCTCACAGGCCGCCGCGATGTTCTTTCTGCGCTGGGTGCTGAGGGCGATGGGAAAACAGTCCCGGGATACGGCGATGAGGCCCAGCTTGACTTCAGGGATGTTCTGCATATCCATTTCCTCCTTACTATTCTTCGGCAAACCAGCCCTTGAGGGCCGGATACAGCTTGCGGAACTTCTCATACCGGCGTTGGTATTTCTCCACCAGCTCCGGCTGGGGGCATACCCGGGCGGAGACCGTCACCAGCTTTTCGCAGACGCTCTCCACGTCTGGATACTCCCCACAGGCCACCATAGCCAGCATGGCTCCGCCCATGCCCGGTCCCTGCTCGGTGGCCGTGGTCTCCAGCTCCAGGTCCAGGACGTTGGCTAAAATGGTCTTCCACAGGGGGCTTTTGGCCCCGCCGCCGCACACCGTGCTGCGCTCCAGGACGATGCCCTGGCTCTTGGCCACCTCCACGCTGTCCCGGATGGCGAAGGCCACACCCTCCAGCACCGCCTGGACCAGGTCGGCGCGGCTGGTGTCCATGCTCATCCCGGCGAAGACGCCCCGGGCGTTGGTGTCGTTGATGGGGCTTCTCTCCCCCATGAGGTAGGGCAGGAAATACACCCGGTCCTCCCCCAGCTTCTCCGGGGCTATGGCCCCTTGCTCCCCGGCGTAGTTCTCCGTTTGGAATATCTCGTCCATAAGCCACTTGTTGCAGCTGGCCGCCGAGAGCATACACCCCATGAGATGATAGCCCCCGTCGGCGTGGGCAAAGGCGTGGAGGGCGTTTTGGGGGTCGCCGCGAAAGCGCCTGGAGGAGATGAACACCGTCCCCGAGG
>CAJTLK010000119.1 GCA_910577415.1 uncultured Oscillospiraceae bacterium | reverse complement strand
GGCACGCCGTGGGTCTCCAGATACTCCAGGGTCAGGCCCAGGTCCAGGATGGACTTGGCTCCGGCGCACACCACCATGACGGGGGTATGGGCCAGCTCCTCCAGGTCGGCGGAGATGTCCATGGTGGTCTCGGCCCCCCGGTGGACACCGCCGATGCCGCCGGTGGCAAAGATCTGGATGCCCGCCATATGGGCAATGATCATGGTGGTGGTGACGGTGGTGGCGCCGTCGGCGCCCCGGGCCACCAGCACGGGGAGGTCGCGGCGGCTGGCCTTGGCGACCTTGGACCCGGCCTTGCCCAGATGCTCGATCTCCTCCTTGGAGCAGCCCGCCTTCAGCCGTCCGCCGATGATGGCGATGGTGGCGGGGACGGCGCCGTTGTCCCGGATGATCTGCTCCACCTTCAGAGCGGTCTCCACGTTCTGGGGGTAGGGCATCCCGTGGGAGATAATGGTGGACTCCAGGGCCACCACGGGCTTACCCGCGGCAATGGCGGCGGCGACTTCAGGGGCAACGTCAAGATACTTGTTCAGCGGCATGGTCAGTTCCTCCTATAATCAAAGAATATTCAGATCGGGGTTTCCCGCGAAGGGCTTATTATGCAGAAAAGGCTTCCCCGGCACGGGCACGCACCGCTTCGGCGCTCATGTCGGGATTGATGGTCTCCTCTCCTTCGATGGCGATGGCGGAGGCGGCCTGGGTGAGCTTGACAGTGTCTTCCAGGCCGGTGCCCTCCAGGTAGGCCCAGGCCAGGGCGGCCATGGCGGCGTCGCCGGCGCCGGTGGCGTTGCGGAGGTTCGCCTTGCAGCAGCCCAGGCGGCACGTACCTGAGTGGTCGGCGGCGTAGATGCCGTCGCTGCCCAGGGAGAGGAACACCCGCCGCAGCCCGGTATCCAGCAGGGCCTGGGCGGCTTTTTGGAGGCTATGTTCATCGGTGATGGCAACGCCGGTGAGCCTTTCTGCTTCCAGGCGGTTGGGCTTCAGGGTGTGGAGGCGGCCCAGGACGTTCTTCAGCTTTCCGCACTTGGCCGTTGAGACCGGGTCGGCGAAGATGGGGACCTGGACGCTGCTGCACAGCCACTCAATGGACTCCTGGGGGATGTTGGCGTCAATGATGATGAGCTGGGCGTTATCCAGCAGGGCCTTCTTGGAGCGGAGGTAGGCCGGGGTGAAGCGGTCATAAATGGCCATGTCGTTCACCGCGCAGGCCATGTCCCCGTCGGGGCCGGAGAGGAAGAGATAGGTGGAGGTCCGCTCTCCGGGGAGGGTGAGGGCGTGGGAGATGTCGATGCCCAGCTCGGCGCAGCTGGCGGCGATCTTCTCGGCGTAGAGGTCGCTGCCCAGAGCGGTGAGGAAGCGGACGTCGCAGCCCAGCAGGGCCATGTTGTGGGCAATGTTTCTCCCCACGCCACCCAGGCTCATGCGGACCACGCCGGGGTTGGAGTCGGCGTCCACCAGAGGCGCGTTGGAGCGTCCGCCGATGTCCATGTTGACCCCGCCCACCACCACGGCGTAGCTGGGGGAGCGGAGGACATAGCCCTTTCCGGCGATATAGCCCTTCTTGGTCAGGTGGGAGATGTGTACCGCCACCGACGAGCGGGTAATGCCCAGCTTGTCGGCCAGCTCCTGCTGGGAGATCATGGGGTTTTCCGCCAGGGCGTTGAGAAGCTCCCGCTCCCGCTGGGTCATGCCACCGCCTCCTTAAACTTTGCTTATATTATAATCATATGCTTATAATGCGAAAAAGTCAAGAGGCAAAACAAAGCGACTGGAACATTTCGACAAATATCAAAATGTTCTTGACGGCGTTATGGAAGATGTGCTATCATTTAGATGAAAATCGAAATGAGGTGAAGCCATGGCTTTTCAGGAGACCTTCAAGGCCCTGTCCGACCCCACCCGGCGGGCCATTTTAGACCTGCTGAAGACCGGGGCGCAGACCGCCGGGGAGATCGGGGCACACTTTGATATGACCGGGGCCACCGTTTCCCACCATCTGTCCGTGCTGAAGGACGCGGGACTGGTCAGCGATGAGCGGCGGGGGAAATTCATCTGCTATGAGTTAAGCGTGTCAGTGCTGGACGAAATCGTGGGCTGGCTGGCGGCGCTGAAAGGAGAGGACAACCATGAAGAATAAAAAGTGGATCGCCATCATGTGGGCGTTGGCGGTCATTCCCGCTATACTGACCCTGCTTTTTTGGGATAGACTGCCGGAGCAGATCCCCAACCGCTGGAGCTTTAACGGTGTGGTGAGCTATGGCGGCAAGGGGAACCTGTGGCTCATGGCGGCGTTAGGCCCCGGTATGGCGGCCCTGTTCCAGTTCCTTCCCCGGCTGGACCCCAAAAAAGAAAACTATAAAAACTTCATGGGCTATTATAACGCCTTTGCTATTGTCATGGAGGCGTTTATCCTGGTGATGGTGGGCATCATCCTTGTAGAGACCTTTCGCCCCGGGACCCTCCGTGTGGGCAAGGTGGTGATGGTGCTGCTGAGCCTGCTCTTTTTAGGTATGGGGAGCGTTATGGGCAAGGTGAAGCCCAACTGGTTTATGGGCATCCGCACCCCCTGGGCCTTATCCGACCCGGACGTGTGGAACAAGACCCATCGGTTGGGAGGCTGGGTGTTTTTCCTGGTGGGCCTGATAAATATCCCGGTGGCCCTGCTCTGCCCGGAGAAGGTCTGCGCTGCCATATTCTTCACCGCCCTGATGGCGGGGTGTGTGCTCACCTATGTGATGAGCTACCGCTGGTATAAGCTCAAGAACAGAGAATAAAGGCAGGGACGCCGCGCGAAAGGCGGCGTCCCTGTTTTATACTCCCAGCCAGGACTTGAGGTCCCAGAGGTCGGGGGAGATGTGAACGCTGGGGTATGCGCTGAACGCCTCGGCTGGGGTAGTGCCGTTGAGGACAGCGCAGAAGTCCACCCCAGCGTTTTGGGCGGTCTCGGCGTCGATGGTGGTGTCCCCGCAGAAGAGCACGTCCTCCCGCTTCAGTCCCAGCTTGTCCATGGCCCACAGTAGCCCCTCTGGATCGGGCTTGTGGCTTTGCACCGTGCCGCCTCCCACCAGGACGTCCAGCAGGCCGCTCAGTCCCTTGACCTCTGCCACGGCCTGGAGAACGGTGACGTTTTTGGTGCTGATGAGACCGGTGGAAAGCCCTGCCGCCTTCAGTCCCGACAGCAGCTCTACCGTGCCGGGGAACAGCTCTACCTGTCCCTGGCCCTGGAGAGTGCCGCTTACGGGGTGAAAGAGGGAGTAAAACTTCTCCTGTCCCTCCGTCGTGGCGTCCCCGGTGAGGAGGGTGTAGGCGTCGGAGACCACCATACCAATGGTGTGGCGGACGCTCTCCCGGTCAGGGGCAGGATAGCCCATGGTGGTAAGGGCATAGACGAACGCCTGGTGAATGGCCTCGGTGGCGTCGCCCAGGGTATAATCAAAATCAAAGAGGATCCCCTTGTAGTCCATAGCATACTCCTCCAGTCAAAAGGTGTGATTTATCTTATTATAAATCTGCCCTGAGCCTTTACTATAGAACATTAAAATGACATCGACATCAAAGGCTTATCTATGTGCGAGTAGGTACATCAGCCTCTGAGCCTTCAAGCAACTCGAAGACGTTAGGTGGAAAAAGGTAAGATTCGTCAAGCTCAGTCATGACCCCGTACCAGCCCTTCTCAATGGACAGCACTTCACATACTGTTCCGGTTGGTAAGGCAACATAGTCTGGACCGATATATTTCACTTTCAATCTAACCACTCCTTTTTCAATTATATCGTCAGGAGCTTCACTTGTAAACGACCCATTATCATTTTCAGCAGAAATGCTTGATTTCTCTGCCTTCAAACTCTCTGCGGCGTCCAGCTGTCCGGCCAGGTAGGCCGCCTCGGCCTGGGCATAGTTGATGGCGTCGGCATGGTCGCCCTGTACCGTCATGATGTCCTGTCCGGTCAGTCCGGCGTGGTAGTAGACGGCGAAGCCGCCGAAGTATTCCTCCGGGGCCTGGCTGCTGCCCTGGTAAAACTCCTGGGGCTTTTGGGCGCCCACCGAGCCAAAGGTAGAGGCAGCCCGCCGGATGGTCTCCATATTGCGCTTCTGCCACAGTGGCTTTCTGCTTCCCGCACTCATTTGCAGCGCTGTTTCCGTCAGAATATCCATCCCGCCTCCCGGGGCATACTCTATTCGGTCATCCGTTAGCGCTTCAGCGCTTACGGATGACGCATACCCGGAGGGGTGCTTGACGCCATCGCCTACCTGTAATATAATTTTAATAAATGGATCTGTTCTTATGGGACCCTGCGGCGGGTGAGTACCTGTGTCGGTGAGGCCTTGCGGAATCAGGTCCATCTCGTTTATCACATT
The DNA here is from genome assembly GCA_910577415.1 of uncultured Oscillospiraceae bacterium. Lineage (GTDB taxonomy): Bacteria > Bacillota > Clostridia > Oscillospirales > Oscillospiraceae > Vermiculatibacterium. The sequence continues at coordinate 247 of CAJTLK010000119.1, read as the reverse complement.
GTCCCCCTTTGTGTACCGTTGACTTCTCCTGTTCATTGGGGTAGACTGTTCTCAGAAGAGATTTCTCTGACACCTTGAGCGCCGCCTTTGGCGGAAGAGCCCCGATTGTCAAGGAAGTCTCTTCTCCTCATTTTGCCAATGTTACGCACACGCACATAGGGACGGTTCCTTTGCGCACATAGGGACGGTTCCTTTGTGCAGAGAATTTGCATTATCAGCACGGAAAGACCGTCCCTTTGTGTCCGAG
>CAJTLK010000118.1 GCA_910577415.1 uncultured Oscillospiraceae bacterium | reverse complement strand
TCGTAGTACCAGCCCTCGTCGATGGAGGGGCCAATGGCCAGCTTCACCTCGGGCCACAGCCGCTTCACGGCCTGGGCCATCACGTGGGAGCAGGTGTGCCAGTAGGTCTTCCGGTAGGTCTCATTCTCAAAGGTATACAGGTTTTCTTCAGACATGATGATTTCCTCCTTCTCTGTGGGCGGCTGATAGCCGCCACGTGTATGCTCGGGGAGAAACAAAAACGCCTCACCCCTGTTTTTACCAGGGGTGAGGCGTAATATACGTCCCACGGTTCCACCCTAATTCGCCTTGCGGCGCACTCATATCAGCGGTAACGGGCTGCCCCGGCCCGGTCCTCCCGGGCGGCTCAGGAGCGGTCTCCCCGCCGCGTGTCGTAAGGGGCTTTCAGCCGTGACCCCTCTCTCTTTCCGCCGCCGCGCGTTTCGTTCTCCCTCAACGCCATATTACGAATGGATTTTAGCACGGAAATGACGATTTGTCAAGGAATTGCCCCGCTCAATACTTGTCCACCCAGTTGGAGATCAGCGGCGTCGGCACCAGCCACATGAGCAGGAACAGCATCACATTCATGGCCGTCAGAGAGGCGTAGGCTGCCATAAAGGTGAGATAGAACCCCAGCAGCGCCCCCACTGCCGAGCCAAGACAGGCCAGCCCCGCCGACAGCCGTACCGCGGCGCGCAGCCGCCTGGCCCCCACCACCGCCTCGGCAAAGGGGCCTACCCCCTCCCGGCAGAGTACGGCGGTGAGTACGTCCGAGTGCTCCTGCTCTTTATCCGACAGCTCCCGGCGGCGCTCCACCGCGGGGAACTCCATCTTCTCCGCCGGAAGCTTGCATTTTTGTCGGAGCATAGAGGGAATGAGATTGAAATCACGGGTCGCCAGCACCGGCGTCACCCGATTGCGGATCAGAGAGTCGATGGCGTAGGGCACCGTATTGGGCAGGTGGTAGTTGAGGGCAAATATCCCCGCCAGCTCCCCGTCGATGGCGCAGAAAACGGCGTTTTTCACCTTCAGCCCCGGCGGCAGGGCCACGTCCATCAAGGTCATAAAGGAGGCCGAACCTACCAGTATCTGTTCCCCCCGGATGGTCTCCGACGCGCCGCCGCCTTCATAGGCTGCAAACTCGCTGCCGTTGCGGTAAAGGGTGCCCTGGCTGCGGAGCAGATCGTAAAATATCTTTTCCAGTCCGCTGCCCGCGTCCCGGATCACGGTGGCCGTGACCGCCACCACCTTGTCGATGGGAAAATTGCCAAAGACCTTGATGCCGTTAAGCTGCACCGAGCCGACGGGAAACAGGTCGATGTCATTGAGGACTAAATTTGCCCCCCGGGTCTCCCGGAGCGCCCCCTGCCAGCCCGCCAAAGCCGCTCCCGACTTATTGAGCCGCTGGCACAGCCTCCGCCAGGGCATTCCAAAGCAGAAGGTGGCCGACAACGACCCCGCCGCGGAAAAGATGGCGGCCAGACACCAGAGGATATCCCCGCTCCGCCCCCGGCCCACCGAGGAGATCACGGCAAAAAGGGTACAGGCGGCCATCAGCACCGGAACGGTCACATGGTAGACCCGCTCGGCGCCGTCCTCGGCCTGGATCTGGCTGCCAAAGCCCTCCACCGCCCCGGACCATTTCATGTAAGTATCCTTGCCGTTCCACTTTCCATGGTCCCGGGTGACAAGATAAGGCTCTGAAGCGGCTGCCGCCGTGCGGCAGGCAAGGCGCTGGCCCCGGCGCTTGAGGAGGGCGCCGTCCATCATGCACCACAGGGAGAGCACCCCCACAACGCAGAAGGGCGCACGGGTCACTTGCCCCTGGGAAAGCGTGGGCAGCGTCAGGGCGTCGGCCAGGGTGAAAAGGTTGGCCAGCGCCACGATGGCGTCCATCCCCGCCCTTCCCCGGAAAAGGCGGACGAAACTGTTGATGACCACGTCTATTCCCAACAACAGCGCCAGGGCCTGGACGGCAGCCAGAACATAACACCGTATGCTCTCGCCCTCCATGCCAAGCTGAGCCATCAGATCGGCGGGCAAATTGGGAACAACGGTGAGCCACACCGCGGGTAAAATGAGCAGCAGCACCAAAACACACCGCAGCCGCAGGCCCTTCAACCCTTTGGCGTACCGCTTGGCAAGCTCCGCCGCGGGCAGATCAGGAGCCGGAGGGCGCAGCTTCCGGGGCTTTCGCTCCCGGACCGGGGCGGGAGGGACCTCCTCCTCATCCACGCCGGGGATCAGCTGCTCCGCCCGGCGAAGGGCCTCGTCCTTGCCGCTGAGAGCGTCTTCAAACATATGTCCGGCAAAATCATCGGCCCGCTGGCGCAGCTCCTCGATCCCCTCATCGGCCTTTTGCCGAAGCTGGTCGATGCCCTCCGCTACCAGCCCCTGCTTCTGTGGGGCCGGAAATTCCAATATTTTTTCTTCCTCCGTTCCGGGAAAAGGAATAACGGCTGGGCGCGGCTGTGACGGCTTTTGAGATGCCTCCCCTCCCGCCGGTTCCCTTGGAGCATGCTTCTCCTCCGGCGGCGCTTCCTTCACCGGCGGCTCGGCGGGGCCTTCCTCCGCAGACTTGCGTGGCTTCGCCGGGGATGGAGAAAAGAGCGTCTCGTCCTCCGCGGCGGTCCTTTTCCCCGAAAACTCGGCTAATATCGCGTCCAGGGAGAGCTCGTCTGCCTCTCTGTTTCGTTCGTCATCCATGGCGGCGAGCCCTCCTTTCTTTGGTAAAATGCAAATTTAAATATATTATGTTAACCTATTCTCTGCCGCACCGCCTCATAAATAAGGATGGCGGCGGCCACTGAGGCGTTGAGGGAATTGAGCTTGCCCCGCATGGGGATGGCGAGGAGCACGTCGCAGGTCTCCCGCACCAGACGGCTCATACCGTCCCCCTCCGAGCCGATCACGATGGCGGCGGGACCCCGGAGGTCGGCCTGATAGATGGTCTGCTGTGCCCCGGCGGCGGTGCCATAGACCCACACCCCCGCCTCCTTCAGCTCCTTCAGACAATTGGTGAGGTTAGTGACACGGGCTACCTTCACATGGCTCACCGCCCCCGCGGAGGTCTTTGCCACCACTGCCGTCAGTCCCGCGCTGCGCCGCTTGGGAATGATGACCCCGTGTGCCCCGGCGCACTCGGCGGTGCGGATGACCGCCCCCAGGTTGTGGGGATCGGAAAGCTCATCGCAAACCAAAATAAGGGGCGGTTCGCCTTTTTCCTTGGCTTCGTTCAGGATGTCGGCCACGGTGGCATAGGCCCGGACTGCGGCCACGGCGATGACCCCCTGGTGGGCGTGGGTCACGCTCATAGCGTCCAGCTTTCTCCTGTCGCAGTCCACTACTGCCGCCCCGGCGGCCTTGGCCTTGGCGGCGATGTGGCCCAGAGCGGCGTCGGTCTCCCCCCGGGCAATGTAGACCTTGTCGATAGGCGTTCCCGCCCGGAGGGCCTCGATGACCGCGTTGCGGCCCTCGATAATGCCGTCATCCTCCTCCTGGCGCTCCCTCCAGCTCCTGTGCTTGTCCTCCATGGCCCGCGCCCCTTTCTGCCGGGCGGAGATCCTCCGCCTTGTGTAAGCGTATATATAAAAGATTATAGCACATTTCTCCCGGAAGAAAAAGGGGCAATTTTCCCCCTCCCGAGAACTATTCACAGAAAGTTTACCTGCCCCTTCCTTGTATTTTTCTGCCGGATATGGTACTATACCTTTTACATGACAAGCAAAGGGGGCTTTTCAATGCCCGAGAACAACAATAATAAGGAAAACCGGCCAGGCGGGCCGAAGAAGCGCAACTCCCTGGCCATGCTCACTGTCGTGATCTGGGCGCTCATCATCACCCTTTTCATCAACTACGCCTCCTCCCTCCGCCACCAGGCCAACACCACCGAGATCACCTACTCCTCCTTTAAGCAGCTGGTGCAGGAGGGCAAGGTCTCCCGTGTGGTCATGTCCGCCGACAAATACGTCATTTACCCCATGCTGGACATGAAGGCCGACGGAAGCTATACCTACGCCGTCCCCGGCAAGGCGCCAGAGGGCAAGCTCACCGACCCGTTGGACATGATCAAGGAGGCCCAGGAAGCCTACACCGCCCTGACGGCCCAGACCCTCCCCCCGATCCAGGACGAGGCGGGCCGCAACCAGCTCCAGGCCGACCTGAATGAGGCCCAGGCTCTGCTGTCCAAGGTGGAGGCCCTCCAGTCCGAGGCCCATACCTATTACTGCGCCCCCGTCACCGCCGCCAATGTTCGGGACGACGACCTGCCCAAGCTGCTGGACGAATACGGCGTGGCCTACGGGCCTAAGTATGAAGAGCCCCTGTCCCCCATTGTCTCCTTCCTCCTGTCCATCGTCTTCCCCACAGTGCTGATGGTGGGTCTTTTCTACCTGCTCATGCGCTCCATGTCCTCCAGGATGGGAGGTGGCCTGGGCGGTGTGGGCAAAGCCAACGCCAAGGTCTACGTGGAGAAGAAGACCGGCGTCACCTTCCGGGATGTGGCGGGCCAGGACGAGGCCAAGGAGTCTCTCCAGGAGATCATCGACATCCTCCACAATCACCAGCGCTATACCGAGATCGGCGCCAAGCTGCCCAAGGGCGCGCTGCTGGTGGGCCCTCCGGGCACCGGCAAGACCCTGCTGGCCAAGGCCGTGGCCG
>CAJTLK010000117.1:2907-4789 GCA_910577415.1 uncultured Oscillospiraceae bacterium | reverse complement strand
CGCCGTGTCTTTTCCGTGGCGCGCTTTCCCCGAAAGTAAAATGATCTTCATTTGTCTTCACCGCCTTTCAGGGGTTCATAGTATTCCAGGTGGCTGCTGTGGCAAAAATATGTATATCCCAGCGTTTCGTCATAAAGCGTCATATAGACGCCGCTTCCCTGTTTGGAGTTGGATTGAAAAACAACGGAGGGGTCGTTGATGACACGCTCGCCGGAGAGGAGCCTGACGGCGGCCTCCACACACTCCTCGCCGGGGAAGAGCTTTTGGAAACGGCTTCCGTTCGCCCCGTAATATTGCCCGGCCTGGTGGACGACCTCATACACCGTGTCAGGAAACTCCGGGGACGCTACGCGGTTCAGCACCACCTCGCCAACCATCATCTTCCAGTCCATCGGCAGCCACGCGCTCCCCGCCTCGGAGGTGATGACCATAGACAGCTCATACAGCTCGTCAAAACCGATCTTCTTCTCCTCCAGCCCCAGGCGGTCTATCTTTTCGTTCCGAAGAGAGCAGGCAGTCCATCCGCTCTCCATATCCTTTGCCGCGCAGCATTCCATCATCTCCTCAAGATAGTTTGTCTCCGCATACTCCACGTCATTTCCGTCCTCTTCCGCAGAAAGCTTCTCCAGCGCCGCCGTAACTTCCGGCTGACTTTCCGCCGCGGCAGCGGGGAGCTTGTCCGCCCGCTCCGCAAAGGCCATGGTGCAGCCTCCCAGGCAGGCGCACAGCGCCAACAGCAGCGCGGAGAGCCGTATCGTCTTTTTCATCTCTTTCCTCCTCTGGAGCGGCATTGGTCTACCAGCTTATCAAAGCAGCCGCAGCAAAACCGCAGGTCGATGACTTCGCCGTCGTATTTACTGCCGTACCCCACTTCTTTATGTATCGAGTAGTTCTCCTGTTCGTCCCAGAAGTCCAGTTCTTTTCCGCACAGGTCGCATACGTTCTTCCCGGTCAAACTCACACCCCCTCATATGGATACCAAACTCAGATTTGATACCTGCCGGGCCGTCATGCCCCGGCAGGCTCGTCTCCTCCCTCCTGGGGAGGGGCTTCGGGGTCTGTTGGCCCGTCTCCGCCGGGGCCGGGCGCGGGAGAGTTGTTTTCCATAAAATCCTCCAGCGCGGCAAGACATTCTCCGCACACATCGGCCTGCCATAGAATGTCGTTCCTCTGCCTGTCGTCTCCCCGGTATACGACCTGAGCGCCGCTGCCGCACATCGGAGCGCCGATGGGGCGGGCACAGGTGACCACCCGCATTTGTCTGGGGTCTTCCACGATCTTTCCGCACCGGTCACAAATGATACAGCGCATATAATTCCTCCTTAAATGACCTTGTGATAGGAGAGCAGCTTAAAATACGCGCCCTCCTTTTTGAAGCTATCGCAGTGGATGATATCGCCCTCATGGATGGGGTCTTTATCATATTCTCCGCAAAAAACGGTGAAGCGGGATTCCTTCCCGCTCCCGATGGACTTTGTGTAGACGCTGTAGCCAAACTGCACACCGTCTTTTTTCCTATGTAACGGCAAGACCTTCAGAACATACAGCTTTCTTCGGTCTTCCCATTTCCCTGAGACATACCCGATATAGCCCATCACATCGTAAAAATTGCGGACTTTCAGGATATCGCTCAAATCGCTTAGACCAAGGGCCTTTACCGCGGCCTCCGTCTCCCGCAGAATGGAGCCGACATCTAAAAGGGTATAGCTTTTCGCCTCCCCGCCGGAGCGGGTGACCCCAACCGCGTACCGCTTCACAATGGTCTCCAGCGGTGTGCCGTCCACCACCGACTTTTTTATCTGCTTCGCTCTGCCGCCCTTGAACAGACCGAACAGCTCCACGATACGGAACAGCTCCCGCTGGTTGCCGAACTCCTGGAAGA
>CAJTLK010000117.1:0-2897 GCA_910577415.1 uncultured Oscillospiraceae bacterium | reverse complement strand
TATCAGCCACTCCAGCTGTCTGGAATCGAGACTGGTCTCCTGCTCCAGATCGGACAGAAGCTCCATAAAGCTGTCGTAATGCTTCTTCCGGGAGAGTTCAAACAGTTCGTCGGACACCGCCTCGCCGATATATTTGATGGAGCCCATCCCCTTATAGACGGTCTTATTTTCCTTGTCAAAGAAGTAACCGCCCCGGGAGACCCCCCATTTGGGGTTTGCCAGCTTGACCCCGTAGGCTTTCATCAGCTCCGTCCCGTTGGCGATATCCGCGTCATTCTGGGCGTTATTCAAAAACGCAGTCAGAAACTCCATGGGATAGTAATACCGAAAATATCCGCACAGATACCCCAGAAGGCAGTAGGCAATGCTGTGGTTATACCCGAACTGGTAGGAGGCGCTGTCGTCAATGACCTGAAGAAACTCCATCGCCTCCGCCTCCGCCACGCTCCGCTCATGGGTAGATTTGGCACAATACCCCTCCAGAATAGACGGCATGGCGGCCTCCAGCCTGTCCTTTTGCTTGCGTCCAATGGCGCGGCGGACGTTATCGGCCTCGCTGCCGGACAGTCCGCATATCTGCTGCAGAAATTTAATGGTGTCCTCCTGATAGATCAGATAGCCCAGGTTATCCTCCAGGAGCCTGTCAATGAGCGCCGACGGGTTCCTGTGGCGTTTTCGCGCCAACAGTTCGTCCCGGTAAGACGTTCCCGACGGGCGGATACAGGCGTTGACTATAGACATATCGAAAATGTTGGCCGGTCTGAACTTCCTGAAGCAGTCCGATGCAAAGGCGCTTTCAAACTGGAAGATGGCTCTTTGATCCTTCCACATATCCTGCCACACCGCCTGGTCGTCCCAGTTGACCGTGTGGGTGCTGGGATAGGGTATCCCGATATAATTACAGGCGTCGCGGATGACCTTGACCGTCTTCAGCGCCAAAAAGTCGTATTTTGCCACGCCAACCTCGTGGGCTTCCTCCATATCCATCAGCAGGCAGGTCTCTCCGTCTTTTTCAAAGACGCCGTAGTTGTCGTCCAGTGTGATGGGACTGATGACCATACCCGCCGGGTGGACGGATTGGGATATCCTTGTGCCGGCAAGCCCGTCGTAGTAATAGAAGACCTCCTGATATTCATTTCTCGCCGCGGCGGCGTCCTCCTCAAAGGCCCTCTTGATCTCTTTCGCGTTATCAATGGAAAGAGCGCGGCAGACCTCGTCCACCACGCTCTTATCCGCTAAAGTTCCGTAGGCCGCCACCCGGGCCGTCTTATCCGCGCCGAAGCGGCCTGTGATATATTCGAAGATCCTTGGGCGGTCATCATACACCACGTCGATGTCGATATCGCCGATCTCCTCCCGATCTTCGTTGCAGAACCGTGAGAAAACGGTGTGCCAGGTCTCCGGGTTCATGTCGATAATATCGGTGACATAGGCCGTTCTCGAGCCTCCCACGGAGCCGCGGGCCGTCCCGATGGCCATCCCCTCCGACTTACACCAGCGGATGAGGTCTGACATGGAGAGCATAAAGCCGCTCATTTTCAGTTTGCTGAAAACCCGAAGTTCCTCACCGATAGCCGAGCGGAACGCTGTTTCCTGCTCTCTCGGGATGACCCCCTGAGAAAGTTTATCCTCCAGAGACTGCCAGGCCCTCTCTTGAAAAACCCGCTCGTCCTCCTCCCGGGAGCCGCACAGGATAGGATATTTGATAGAGCCGTCCAGGGTGATGTCCTCGCACGACGCCGCGATGGCATTGGTGTTCTCAACAGCGGAGAAATACTCCTCCTCCGTTAAGGCCCCCTGAACGGCAAACATATCCAGCAGTTCGTCCACCGTTTTATAGGTAAGGTCAAAGGCGTCCTCGTCGCCGTAGGTCTTGTGCTTTGCTTTGAGCAGGATACTGCGGCACTCCGCCTTGTATTGGGAGGAGCTGTGGGTGTCCGTTCCCGCCGAGAGCGGGATATCGTACTCCCTGGAGAGCCTCGCCAGCCTCTTATTAAAGGCGATCTGATCCGGGTGGTTATGGGGCTGCACCTCCAGATAGTCATAGTGGCGAAGAAGCCGCTCATACCACGGGTCGTCCTCGCCAAGCCGGTTGAGTGGGCTTGCCAGACACGCGCTGATCTTGATGATATTGTCCGACAGGCCCAAAAACTCCTCAAAGGAGATACGGTTGGTGTAGTAAAAATGCTCTTTGTCGCTGGATCTGGAGACCATCCTGTTCAGCTCCCGTACACCGGCCTCGTTTTTCGCCAGAAGGATGGTATGATAATTGTCTCTCACCTTTGGCTCCAGGCTTTTGGTGAGATAGATCTCCACTCCGTGGACAAATTTTATCCCCAGTTCGTCGCAATACAGCTTTTTGGAGACCCAGCCTCTTGGCAGGCCGTGCTCGGTGGAGGCGATAGCCGTTCCACCAGAGGCTTTTACAAGGTCTGCGTACTCCCTGAAATCCGTACAGGAGTCCAGCAGGCTATAGTCTGAATGGACATGGTACAAAAAGAACGATGTGGGTCTTTTCAACGCCAGGATAGCCTCCCCTCATAAAGTTTTTCCCAGACATCCCTGCCTTTGTCCACAGGGCTGTCCTTCTCCCCCAGCAGATCGCGGCTATCCCAGATATACTCCACGTTCACAAACTGCTTCAGCTTTCTGATATTGTGGTCTTCCCGGACGGGCACGTCCTTATCCAAGGCAAAAACCACACGGCAGCCAAGACCTGAGAGCAATTTCATCTGGTTTGGGTTCAGATGGGAGGTCAGGATCGCCCCGGTGTTATGGACGCCGTATGTATCGGCCAGAAGGACGCTTTTACACCCTTCGAACAGGATGATCTCCCTCTTTTCCAAAATAGCGCTTCTGTTTTCCGACAGTCCGTAGATGGTCTTCAGCTCGCCCCA
>CAJTLK010000116.1 GCA_910577415.1 uncultured Oscillospiraceae bacterium | reverse complement strand
CCATGACCTGCACCGCCACCATGGTCACCGCCTCGCACTGGGTGGGGTTGACCTTACCGGGCATGATGGAGGACCCCGGCTCATTCTCCGGGATAATGATCTCCCCCAGTCCGCACCTGGGACCGGAGGCAAGCCAGCGCACATCGTTGGCGATCTTCATCAAATCGGCTGCCAGGGCCTTCAGCGCCCCGTGGGCGAAGACCAGCTCATCCTGGGAGGTGAGGGCGTGGAACTTGTTGGGGGCGGTGACAAAGTCCTTCCCCGTCAGCGCGGATATTTTCTCCGCCGCCAATTCGGCAAAGCCCTTGGGGGCATTGAGGCCGGTGCCCACGGCGGTGCCCCCCAGGGCCAGCTCCTTCAAAGGCCTCATGGCCATGACCAGCAGCTCCCGGTCCCGCTCCAGGCTGGCCCTCCAGCCGGAGATCTCCTGGGAGAAGCGGATGGGCACCGCGTCCTGAAGATGGGTGCGGCCGATTTTGATAACGCCCTCGTTCTCCTCCTCCAGCCGCCGGAAGGTCGCCGTCAGGGCGTCCAGGGCGGGAAGCACCCCGTCCTCCACGCTCAGCACGGCGGCAATGTGCATGGCGGTGGGAAAGGTGTCGTTGGAGGACTGGCTCATGTTCACATCGTCGTTGGGATGGAGGAGGACCTTCCCCGCCAGTTCATTGCCCCGTCCGGCGATGACCTCGTTGGCGTTCATGTTGGACTGGGTGCCCGACCCGGTCTGCCACACCACCAGCGGAAAGTGCTCCCCCAGCGCCCCGGCAATGACCTCGTCACAGGCAGCGGATATGGCAGAGAGCTTCTCCGCCGTCATCCGCGCGGGGAGGAGCTGGGCGTTGGCCTGGGCGGCGGCCTTTTTCAGAATGCCGAAGGCGTGGACGATCTCGGCGGGCATGGTCTCCAGCCCTATGCCGATGGGAAAATTCTCATGGGAGCGCTGGGTCTGGGCACCCCAGTACTTATCGGCGGGCACCCTCACCTCCCCCATGGAATCATGCTCGATACGGTATTCCATATGCTTCACCTCATATCCGTGCCACGCCGTCTTCCCGGGCCGCCTGGGCCACGGCGGCGGCCACCGCGTCCCTGACCCGGGGGTCAAAGGCCTTGGGGAGGATATAGTCGGCGCGGAGCTCCTTGTCGCCCACCAGTCCCGCAATGGCATAGGCGGCAGCGATCTTCATGTTCTCCGTGATTTGGCTGGCCCGGACGTCCAACGCCCCCCGGAAAATGCCGGGGAAGCAGAGCACGTTGTTCACCTGATTGGGGAAGTCGCTCCGGCCTGTGCCCACCACCGCCGCCCCCACCGCTTTGGCCGCGTCGGGCATGATCTCCGGGGTGGGGTTGGCCATGGCGAAGAGGATGGGGTCCTTGGCCATGGACTTCACCATCTCGGGAGTGACCAAATTGGGGGCGGAGACCCCCACAAAGAGGTCGGCCCCCTTCATGGCCGCCGCCAGCCCCCCCTCGGCGATCTCCGGGCGGGTCATATCGGCCAGCTGGGCCAGCCAGGGGTCGTCTTTCAGATCAGGGCGTCCGGGATAGACGATCCCTCTGATGTCACAGAGAGTGGCGTTTCGCAGCCCCATGCTGTGCAGGAGCTTGAAGATGGCCGTTCCCGCCGCCCCGGCCCCGGAAAAGACCGCCTTCAGCTCCCCCAGCTTCTTGCCGGTGAGCTTCAGGGCGTTGAGCACCGCCGCTGCCACGATGACGGCGGTGCCGTGCTGGTCGTCGTGAAAAATGGGAATGTCACAGACCTCTTTCAGCCGCTCCTCAATGGCGAAGCACCGGGGAGCGGAGATGTCCTCCAAATTCACCCCACCAAAGCTCCCCGCCAGGAGGGAGACCGTCTTCACGATGTCGTCCACACTTTTGCTCCGTACGCACAGGGGGATGGCGTCCACACCGCCGAAGGCTTTGAAAAGAACGCACTTCCCCTCCATCACGGGCATACCCGCCTCAGGGCCGATGTCCCCCAGTCCCAGCACGGCGGTACCGTCGGTGACCACCGCCACCGTGTTCCAGCGGCGGGTCAGCTCGTAGGACTTACTGACGTCCTTTTGAATTTCCAGGCAGGGTTGAGCCACGCCGGGAGTATAGGCCAGGGCCAAAGCCTCGGTGCTGTCCACCGCCGTCCGGGCTGTCATCTCGATCTTGCCCCGGAGGGCGTAGTGCAACTTCAGGGATTCCTCCGCATAATTCATTGCGACCACCTCTCTTTATTGGTCCCCGCTCTCTCCCAGAGTATTGTCCAAGAGGAAATCATCGGGGGAAAAAACCTGGTCCCGGTAGGGCCGGGGTTCTCCCTCCACGGTGATATACACCCGCTCCACCTCGTCCAACTGACATAAGGTGAGAACGATACAGGCGTCGGCCAGGGTCAGCTCCGCTCCAGAAAGCGCGCCGTAAGCTTCGGACAGGTCCACATAGGCCGTGCCCTCCTCCACCCGGCTGTCCCGCAGCACGGTCTCCGCAGGGAAGGGAGACGCCAACTCTTCGCTCTCTGGTCCCCGGAGCAAAAGTTCCAGGGGGCTTTCCCCATTGGGAACAGCCCGGTCCTCACTGCCCAGAGCGGCGCTTTCTACGCTGGTGTGACGCTTGGTGAACCAGAGCCGGTACTCCCCCGCTTTCCGCTCCCCGCTCCCCCTTCTCCCGGCACAACCTGTCAGGAGGAGACACAGGGCCAGGATCCACGCCACGGTCCTTCTCATGTCTCTCCCTCCTCCCGATCATGGGCGGGAAAGGTCACGATGAACCGGGTGCCGCCAGAACCCCTGGGCCGGACCTCGATCTCCCCCTGGTAGCGGCTGATGGTATCCCGGACGATAGACAGGCCCAAGCCCGTACCTCCGGCGGCACGGGAGCGGGCCTTGTCCACCCGGTAAAATCGGTCAAAGACCTTGTCGATATCCTGTGCGGGAATACCCACTCCGGTGTCCTCCACCGCAATGACCGCTTTTTCCTCCTCCCGGAGCACAGTGAGCTTCACCTGTCCTCCCGGAAGGTTATACTTGATGCCGTTTTCCACCAAATTGAAAAGCACCTGGTAGAGGTCGTCGGCGTCGGCCATGACCTCTACCCCATGCTCCAGCTCCATGACGATGGACACCTCGGCTGCCTGGGCCAGGGGAGAGAGCATATGCTCCACCCGCTGCGCCACCTCCTCCACTTTCACTGGGACGGCCTCCACCAAAGTGGACGCGTCCAGCCTGGTCAAGGTCAGCAGCTTTTCCGTAATGCGCTGGAGCCGTCCGGCCTCCTCGCCGATGTCCCCCACGAAGTCCCGAACCGTCTCCCCGTCCATCTCCCCATTTTGGAGGATGGAATCGCTGAGCAGGCGGATGGAGGCCAGAGGGGTCTTCAGCTCGTGGGAGGCGTCGGAGACAAAGCGGCGGCGCACCTCCTCGGTGGTCTGGAGCCTGTCGGTCAGATCGTTGAACTCCCCGGCCAGTTGGCTAAGCTCATCGCCCCCCCGCATCCGAACCCGGTGGCTGTACTCGCCTTCCCGGACGGTATGGATGGCTCCCAGCAGTCTGCCGAACCTCCGGGTCATCATCTTGGAAAAGAGGATAGACAGGCCCAGGGCCACTATGGCAATGATAATAGAGATATTCCGCAGGGTCTGCTGGATGTCGGAAAGCATCTGCCCCTGCTCCGCGTCCAGTTCGTCCAGATACACCGCCCCCACCGTCATGCCACGGTAGACCACTGGGGCGGCGGCGCGGCTATGGAAGGCCCCGCCCACATAATCACAGCGGAACACGTCATATCCCCGGAGAGCGGAGACCACCTCGGCCAACAGCGCATATCGCCCCTCCAGGTCCTCGTCGGGGCGGCTGTCATAAAGGGCGGCTCCGTTGGCGTCAGTGACCAGCACCCGGGAAAGGCCCGTACCGCCCAGCACCGCCATGACCCGGCCTACACCGTCGGCGCTGAGGCCGTCCGGTCCGGCCAGGGCGGAGGAGATGACCAGGGCTTGGCTTTGGAGGGCGGTGGCCTTGGAGTGGAAGACCGAATCCTGGGAGCGAAGTACCGGGTAGGTATTGAGCAGCGCCAGTACCCCAGCGATGACCACCACGTAGGTCAGGGCGTATTTTGCCTGGAGCGAACGCCAAAAGGGCACCCGCCTGGACTGCCGTGTCTCGCTCATGGCCGCTCACTCCTTTCCTTTTTGATGGGCGGGATCATTTCCCGCTCTTCAAATAGTATCCCACGCCCCATTTGGTGAGGATATACTCGGGGTTGGCCGGGTCCATCTCCAGCTTTTCCCGGAGCCGCCGCACATGGACGTCCACCGTGCGGTAGTCGCCCACATACTCATAGCCCCAGACCACATTGAGCAGGTTCTCTCTGGAATAGACCCGTCCAGGGTTGCGCATGAGCAGTTCCATCAAATCAAACTCCTTGGCGGTAAGCTCCACCGCCGTTCCATCCTTCCACGCCGAGCGCTCATCGGCGTCCAGCACGATGTGCCCCGCCTCCAGCTTGCCGCCACTTCCCTGCTGGGCCTTCCCCGCCCGGCGCAGCAGCGCACGGATACGGGCTTTGAGTTCTAAAATGTTGAAAGGCTTCGTAATATAATCATCAGCTCCGCACTCAAAGCCCACCAGCTTGTCCGCGTCCTCTCCCTTGGCGGTGAGGATAATGATGGGCACGTTGGAAAATTCCCGAATGCGCATACATGCCTGAAGCCCGTCTATCTTTGGCATCATCAGGTCCAGGAGAATGAGGTCAAAGCCGCCTCCCCTGGCCAGGTCCACGGCGGACTGGCCGTCGTAGCCCACCTCCACCTGGTAGCCCTCGCTCTCCAGGTTGAATTTGAT
>CAJTLK010000115.1 GCA_910577415.1 uncultured Oscillospiraceae bacterium | reverse complement strand
TATCCTTGGTGATGACGGGCTGGGGGGCGAAGTCCACCACCTGCTCCTTCAGGGAGACCATCTTTGCCACCCGCTCGATAAAGGGTATTTTGAAGTGGATGCCCACGCCCCAGACGGCGTGGAAGGCCCCCAGCCGTTCGATGACGGCGGCCCGGGACTGCTGCACCACCCGGACGTTGGCCGCCAGGATGAGCAAGACGATGACAATGATGGCGATGGGGATGATGACTCTCAGAAATTCATTCATTTTTCTTCCTCCTTTTCATGCTCTGAGATGCTCTCTACATACACTTTTACACCCTCGATGCGAAGCACCCGCACCAGAGCGCCGGCGGGGATGATGGAGCCGTTTTCGCTCCGGGCCGCCCAGGGCATGGAGCCGACCTGGACCCGCCCGGTGCTTTGCAGGTTGTCGATCTCCTCCGTCACTGTGGCGGTGGAGCCAACGACCCTATCGGCGTTGGTGGGTTCTACTTTGCTGTTAAGGTACTTTTTTGCCAGGGGCCGGAAGGCCAGCAGAGTCAAGGTGCTGACGGCGATGAACAGGGCGATCTGCAGAGGCCAGGGTCCCTCCAGCAGAGCGCAGATCAGCCCGGCCAGACTGCCAGCGGCAAACCAGATGGAGGTCAGGCCCACTGAAACGGCCTCTCCCAAGGTAAAAAGCACCAACAGGGCCGTCCAGATGATCTTTGGAAGCATTTCCACTCCTCCTTTCAAGGCGGTACACGGAGAATATAAAAACAGTATACCACAGTAAAGCCCGCAATGGAATAGAAATCTTATCCCTGTCAGGCAATAAAAATTGGGACAAATATTCAAAGGCGGATGCGGGGCTTTTGCTTGCAAAGAAAAGAAAAAGAGGATATAATGGTTCTATCTAACGAAAAATGCCGGAACGGTGGGAAAGGAGGGGAGCGCATTGGCATTGGAATACATGCTTTCGGTGTCCGCCCGGCTGGGGCTGGAGGGGGTCTGCGCCGACGAGCTGCGCCGCCTTGGCTTTGACGGCGTGCAGGCTGAAAATGGCCGGGTGCTCTGCCTCTCCGACAACCCGGGCATCGCCCGGGCCAACCTGAACCTGCGCACCGGCGAACGGGTGCTTCTCCGGCTGGGCCGGTTTGACGCGCCCGACTTTGACGCCCTCTACCAGGGCGCCCGGGGCCTGCCCTGGGAGGAATTCATTCCCAGAGACGGCGCTTTCCCCGTCCGAGGCCGGTGCCTGGACTCCGCCCTCACCTCCGAGCAGCGCTGCGCTGCGGTGATCCGGGCCGCCGTGGGGGACGCCCTGGGGGCAAAATACGGACTGGAGCATTTGCCGGAAAGCGGGGTGGAGTATCTGATCCGCTTTTTTGTATTTAAGGATGTGATGGAGGTTTGCCTGGACACGTCCGGTGAGGGCCTCCACAAACGGGGTTACCGGGCGCTGGGGGTCATTGCCCCTCTCCGGGAGACCCTGGCCGCTGGGCTGGTGATGCTCTCCCGCTACCGGGGGAAGGACCCCTTCCGGGACCCCTTCTGCGGCTCCGGCACCATTCCCATCGAGGCGGCCCTCATTGCCAAAAACCGGGCGCCGGGTCTGGACCGCTCCTTTGCTGCCCAGCGGTGGAGCTGGCTGCCCTCCCAGGTCTGGGCCGATGAGTGCGAAAGGGCCATCGACCTGGAATACCATGGAGACTATGATATCTGGGGCGGCGATGTGGACCCTGCCGCGGTGGAGCTGTCCAAAGCCAACGCTGTTAAGGCGGGGGTGGAGGAGCTGGTCCGCTTTGAGGTGGCCGACGCCACAGAGTTCTCTCCCTCTGAGCCAAAGGGCCGGGTGGTGACCAACCCGCCCTACGGCGAGCGCATCCTGGAGCGGAAAGAGGCCGAGAAGCTCTATGCCGCTTTTGGAAGGGCCTGGCGAAAGGTCCCCAAGGGGTGGAGTCTCTATCTGCTCAGCTCCCATACCGAGTTTGAGCGGACCTTTGGCCGTAGCGCGGACAAAAAGAGAAAGCTATATAACGGAATGCTCAAATGCGACCTGTTCCAATATTTCGAGAGAGGGGAGGGAAAGAAATGAGGCAGTTTCAACGCCTGGCGGCTTTGGGAATAAGCCTTTGCCTGCTCCTGTCCATGGCCCTGGCCCAGAGCGGGGAGGAGGACGTGTCCCCCGTGCTCCGGGAATCGGAGCTGGCTGACAGCAGCCTTGCCGTTCCCTTTTCTCTCCCTGGGGAGGAGATGGAGCCGGAGGAGACCCCGGAGCCGACCCCGCCCCCCATCACCGTTCACAGCTACAGCGAGGGCCTTGCCCAGGCTGAGCAGGGAGACAAGTGGGGCTTTGTCCGGGGGGACGTCAACGGCGATGATATGGACGGCAATATCGTTATCCCCATTCAATATGACTCTGTGCTCCCGTTTACCCTGGGGATGGCGACGGTGGATCTGGGAGGAAAGTTCGGGGTCATCCGCCCCGACGGGAAATATCTGCTCCAGCCGGAGTATGACAGCTTGCTCCCGGTGGGCTACGGTCTCTATATGGCCCAGCGGGACCGGTGGTGGGGCGTGGTGAGCATTCTGCCTTATACTGGCTCCGATGGGAGGAGCACCAATGAGATCTATCCCATTACCTACGCCTCAGTGGAACTGGGTACCAGCGGAGGGCTGGAGGCTCTTATCCTCACCTCTCCCGGCGGCGGGCGGACGGTGACGCCTCTGTTCCAGCTTCCCGGTATGCTCAGCGGCCTGGGGATGCCGGGAAGTCAGTTCCCGCTGGCCCGGGGGCGGCAGGTCTCTTTCGCCGATGTGGCGGCGGAGGAGTGGTATTCCCTGTGGGTGGACGTGGCCTATAACATTGGCATTATGGCGGGTACCGGCGGCAATCTCTTTGAACCGGGGCGGGTCATTACAGTGGCCGAGGCGCTCCAGATGGCGGCCAACATGGACAGCCGCTACCGGGGGGACACCTTCCATACCACCTCTCACGTCTCTACCCCCTGGTACACCGACGCGGTGAACTACTGCCTTGCCAGCAGCATCATCGCCCCCGGCGCCTTTGACGACTACACCCGTCAGATCAGCCGCCGGGAGCTGGCCCAGGTCTTTGCCGCCACTAGCCTGGCCAAGAGCCTGCCTTACCGCAACAGCCTGAAGCGGGTATCCGAATCGGTGGGCGATGTGAACGCCGGAGAGACCGGCGCCGACGCCATCTACGGCCTCTATGCCAAGGGTATCCTTACAGGAGTGGACGGCACGTTGTCCTTCCGGCCCGATAACCCTGTCAGCCGCGCCGAAGCCGCCGCCCTGGCGGTCCGTTTGGCCCGGCCAGAGCAGCGGGTAGATCTGGGGCTATGACACACGTTTTTATCTTCAATCCCGCCGCCGGGAAGAAGAACAGCGGCACCCTGCTGCTAAAAAGGGCGGCGGCGGCTTTCCCCGATGGGGATTTTGAGCTGTACACCACAAAGGCGCCCGGGGATGCCCGAGCCATAGCCAAGAGCTTTGCCGACAGCGGAGAGGCGGCGCGGCTCTACGCCTGCGGCGGGGACGGCATCCTCAACGAGGTGGTCAACGCCGCAGCAGGCTGCGCCCACATTGCCGTGACCAACGTACCCATGGGCACGGGCAACGACTTTCTGCGGATGTTCGGCCGGGAGGGGAAGCTTCGCTTTTCCGATATCGCCGCTCTTCGGGATGGGCCGGAGTCGGCCTACGACCTCATTGACTGCAACGGGAAGCTGGGTCTGGATATCGTCTGCGCGGGCATTGACGCCCGGGTGGCGGAGGAGGTCCACCGCTACAAGCGTATCCCCCTGGTGGGGAAGAAGCTGGCCTATATCATCTCTTTGGTGGTCAATGTGCTCTTCAAGGGGTTGACCCGGCCCATGGAGGTGGAGATGGGGCCGCTCCGGCACAGCGGCCCCGCCGCCATTGTCTGTGTGGGCAACGCCAGCTACTACGGCGGCGGGTTCTGTCCCCTGCCGGAGGCCCGGCCCGATGATGGGGTACTGGATATGCTCCTCATCGGAGATATTACCCTTCTTCAGTTTGCCCGGTGCGTGATGAAGTACGCCAAAGGCCGCTATAAGGAGTGCCCGGAGCTGGTGCGGGACTGGCACGGAGATTCTGTCCGCGTCTCCTCCCAGGATGAGATCGTGGCGGTGGTGGACGGAGAAGTGCTGCGGGCCAGGGAGTTCACCATCCGCCTTTCAGACAAACGCGTCAACTTTTTCCGCCCGGCAGGGGTGGAGCTGGGCCATGAGCTGGCCCCCAGGGCGACCCAGCGGAGCAGTTTGTGAACAAAACTTGAATTTTTTCCCGTTGACCCCCTTTTTTCCAAAAAGGGGGTTGATTTTTTTTCCAGGTCGAGGTATTATCATACTTGCGCTTAGCACTCAGGCAATTTGAGTGCTAATCCTGAAAATCGTCAGCTCAAAAAATCAACATATTAAGGAGGAACCTCAACATGAAACTGAAGCCTTTGGGAGACCGGGTCATCATCAAGATGATGGAGGCCGAGGAGAAGACCAAATCCGGCCTGATCCTCACCGGCAGCGCCAAGGAGAAGCCCGAGGTGGCCGAGATCGTGGCCGTGGGTCCCGGTGGCCTGGTGGACGGCAAGGAGGTCAAGATGACCGTGAAGAAGGGACAGAAGGTCATCACCAGCAAGTATTCCGGCACCGAGGTCAAGGTGGACGGGGAAGAGTACACCATTGTCCGCCAGGGCGACATTCTGGCTATTGTCGAATAATAGGAGGTAATATCTATGTCTAAACTCATTTCCTACGGCGAGGAGGCTCGCCGCTCTCTCCAGCGGGGCGTAGACCAGCTGGCCGACACCGTGAAGATCACCATGGGTCCCAAGGGCCGCAACGTGGTGCTGGATAAGAAGTACGGCTCTCCCCTCATCACCA
>CAJTLK010000114.1 GCA_910577415.1 uncultured Oscillospiraceae bacterium | reverse complement strand
CGCTCGAGGGTTCGAATCCCTCCCACTGCGCCAGAGAAAAGCCTGTAACCGCAATGGTTACAGGCTTTTGCTTTGCCGTTGGCGCTTGAGAGGTCTTTAACAAATGAGCAGTCTCTCCTATAATGTTGTCATCCCACTACTGAGGGGATGATTCAAGGTTTCCACTGACAGCATTTTAACTCCACATGACCGTTATCCTTAAAGGTGACGCCTTCCTTTGCCAGCAGAATAGCCTGTTCTGCCCAGCCGGGGGCCAGGCGCCCCGTATGATCGACCACACGGTGACAGGGGTAGGTCCCATAAAACTGAGACATGCTTAAAACTTTTCCTATCAGACGGGAATTTTTCTCCCTGCCGATCAGCCGGGCCACCTGTCCATAGGTGGCGACCTTTCCGGGCGGGATCTCATCCACAACGGAAAGGACCTCATAGATGATATCCTCACTCAACGCTCTGTCCTCCTGACTTGTGTTACAACGCCATTCCCTTTGCGGGTACGTACAGCCCGGACATATCCACGCCCTCGTGTTCCAACAGCCAGATCTTCTTTTCGATGCCGGCGGCGTAGCCAGTCAGGCTGCCTCTGGAACCTACCACCCGGTGGCAGGGGATGATGATGGAAAGAGGGTTGTGTCCCACCGCGCCGCCCACAGCTTGGCTCGACATTCCAGCAAGACCTCGCCTGGCGGCAACGCGCTTGCCGATCTCGCTGTAGGTCATTACCTGTCCGTAAGGGATCTGACGTAGAATGGCCCAGACCTCCTGGCGGAAGGTCCCGCCCATGGGAGCCAGTTTCAGCTCCGCGATCACGGGCTTTTCTCCGGCAAAGTAGCGGTCCAGCCAGTCCTTTACTCGGCAAAAAATCGGGAGGTCGTCCATCGCCTTGGGGAGGGACTGGAGCGAACTCAGAAAATATTTTTGCCCCTCGACCCACAGCCCCACCAGGGCCTCGCCCTTCTCGTCGCAGACCAGGGTGATCTCTCCTACGGGGGAGGGATATAAGGAAGAATAAAACATCCGCGGTCCTCCTCAGGCAGTATTTTACAAGGATATCACTCCAGCAGCTTTGCCGCGTCTTTCAGGTGGTTTATAATGGGTAGCTTTTGGGGGCATTTGTCCTCGCACTGGCCGCAGCCGATGCAGACGGAGGCCGGACCGTGGCCTTGAGCGGTGAGCTGGCCGTAGCTCTGTTTGGCAGAGGGGAGAGCGGCATCGCCAAATTTACTTACTTTGTTGTATAACTTAAAAATATCGGGGATAAGGATCTTTTGTGGGCAGCCGTCTACGCAGTAACGGCAGGCAGTGCAGGCGACGGCAGTCTTGGCGTGGATGATGTCCACCACCTTGTTCAGCAAGGTGCGCTCATTGGCGGTGAGGGGCTGGAAATTGCTCATAAAGCGGAGGTTGTCCTCCAGCTGTTCCGGGGTAGACATGCCGCTGAGGACCATGCACACGTTATCCAGAGAGGCGGCAAAGCGGATGGCCCAGGAGGCGGCGGAGGCGTTGGGATCGGCGGACTTGAGGAGAGCTTCAGCCTCAGGGGGAAGAGAGGAGAGCAGCCCGCCCTTTACCGGCTCCATGACCATTACCGGCTTACCGTGCTTGCAGCAGACCTCATAGCACGCCTTGGCTTGGACCTCTGGATCGTCCCAATCTAAGTAGTTGAGCTGGAGCTGGACGTATTCCATCTCCGGGTGCCGGGTAAGAATGTCATCCAGCACCTCGGCCTTGTCGTGAAAGGAGAGGCCCACATGGGCGATCTTGCCGGCGGCTTTTTTCTCGTTGATAAAGTCAAACGCGCCAATGTTCTCGGCCAGCTCTGTCCGTTGGCGGTTCATGGCGTGGAGCCAATAATAGTCGAAATAGTCCACGCCACAGCGCTCCAGCTGTCCGGCAAAGAAGCCCTCCAGCTCCTCCGCCTTTTGGACGATGAAAAAGCTGAGCTTGTCGGTGATGGTATAGGCGTCTCTGGGATAACGCTTTGCCACGCACTCCCGGAAGGCCAGTTCGCTAAAGTTGCCGCCGTGATAGGGGGCTGCGGTATCAAAGTGGCGGAACCCGGCGGCCAGGAAGCGGTCTGCCATGCCTTTGACGGCCTCCAGATCGATCTTCGTGGTGTCATTGGGGTCCGCCAGCGGCAGACGCATCAGACCAAAAGCCAGCTTTTTCTCATTCATGGAAAAACCTCCAAAATTATTTTTTTCGGCCCTTTTGATAAAGTATCACGGCCAGGACGCCACCAACGATCATAGTGAGCAGACCAAGGGCAAGGATAACGGTGGCGAGACCAAAAAAGAAGCTCTCAAACCCGCCGAAGGGAGAGGGCGTGGGGCCAAGCCCCAACTGGCCCATGATCTCGGCCTCCAGCTCCGGCGGGCCGCTGTACGACCAGCTGCCGCCCATGTCGCCGAAGTCCGACATCATATTGCTCGATGCGGCAAAGAAAGCTCCGAAGCCCCACCGGGCCAGAGCGCCGAAAATGGTGATGCCAAGGCCGCTGAGAGCCACATACACCCCGGCCAGCCAGCCGTATCGCTTGATGAGTTGTCCAAGCTTCCCGGTAAACTTATCAAAACTATCCCCGGATGGAGGGAGCGGGGGGGCGGAGGGGGATTGTGCCCCCGTGGGCGGCGGGACAGTCCCGGCTTGATCTGGCTTTTGCGCTGGAGTAGGCTCCGCCTCACTGAGCAGTTCGTCGGTGGTCACGTCGAAGGCACGGGCTAGGGCCAGAAGCTTGTCCACCTCGGGGGTGGCTTCGCCCAGTTCCCATTTGCTCACAGCCTGACGGGAGACCCCCACCAATTCGGCCAATTCCTCTTGTGAGAGCTTAGCGGCTTTGCGGTAGTACAGAATTTTTTCGTTCAGCTTCATAAGGAAGCCACCTCCTTTATGGCTTCAGCGTACCAGAAGACATGGTTGCGCTCCACCATGTGGGGCTGGAAGTTTCCGCAACCGGGGGTTGCGGAAAACGGGAAACCAGTTGGGGAGCAAGGAAAAGAGGGAGTGGGACAGCCGGATTCAGGCCCCTTGGGCCAAAATGGTTTTGATGTTGTCCAGCACCTTTCGGCTGAGCAGTTCAAAGGCTTGGACGGTGCGCCCCGCCGATACGTTCCGGCAGCATACGCCGGGGAGGTTGAAAAAGCCCTCGCTGACTGCTCCGGCGGCGGCCTTGGTGTCGCAGAAGAAGTAGTTGCCGGGGCGGGAGGCCCATTTCTCCATGGCGGCGGGGTCAAAGCCGGGACCGATGGAGGTGTTGAACAAGATCTTTCCATCCCCAAGTTGCTCAAACTCGTCCTCCCCCAAAAGGAGGACGTTTTTGTTGAGACAGGTGAAAACGACCCGGCTCTCCCGGAGAAGCTGTGGCAGGGGGGTGAAGCGCATCCCGGCGGCTCCGGCGTCGGCCTTGGGAGCGCGGCAGTAGTAGGTGATGTCCGCCCCCAAGAACTGAAGGGTGTCGGCGATCATCCTTCCGCTGGTGCCCAGGCCCACTACGCCCACCTTCAGGCCGTAAACCTCCAAAGGCTCCACTTCCAGAGAGGGGCGACCAAAGCCATGGAGCAGACCGATCAGTTCGTGAAGGACATACTCCACCACACCCCGGTCTCCGTAGTCCCGGATACCCAGGACCTGAATGCCCCGTTCCCGGGCGGCGGGAATGTCCACATTGGCGCTTTCTTCAGAGTAGAGACTACAACACATCCCAATGTAGCGGAGGTTTGGGCAGGCAGCAATGACCTCCTTGTCCATGTGGGAGGTGTAGCTCAAAAGGGTGGCGTCGGCGTTGCCGATGCGGCGGATGATCTCCTCGTTGCTTTGGGGCACATCCCGGAAAAGGACCACTGCATCGGCGTAGTCGTGAAGCTCTCTTTCTCCCCACGGGGTCAGGTTTAGCGGCTCGATGGCCACCAGCTTACGAAATTTCATCGTGGCTACCTCCTCAGTGGAATTGGATGGGGGAGCTTAGGTTCCGCAGCAGGGCCACGGCGCTCCAGGCAGCAATGTCGCTGGTGGAGGAGTAAATGTCGGTGATGGCGGTGACGCCACCGCACTTGGCCTCGATGCGGTGGTCGTCCCCAACAAAGCCGGGGACGCTGGTGATCTGGACGGTGGTGTTCTCCGGCCCAGCCGTAGCCAAGGAGGCGGCCACCGCCACATTGACCTTGGTGGGCAGCAGAGAGATAGCCTCCACCGCATTGCCGGTGAATACGGTGCGCTCATCGGTATCCATGGATAGCTGGGGAAGGTACACCGGGGTGTTTTCCAGCGACTTTGGACCCTTGTGGGTGTGAATGCCCGCCGTCAGAGGCTCCCCGGCGGCCAGGGCCATAAGGGAGACGGTGGTGAGCACGTCAAAGCCGCCAATGGCCCCGCTGGCCAGGTGCAGGTGGGTGTTTCCGGCCACAGCGGCGGTCTCCGCCTCTGCACGAAAAGCGGGGGCGGCCAGAGCGCCGATAGACAGAAGGATCAACTCCGCGCCGGAGCGGAGAATGGGCAGAGCATAGTCTCTTACCGCTTTCACACTGGCTCATTCCACCACGAAGTCGGGCTTCAGGGCCAACAGGGCATCCAGATCGGGACAGACGATGCAGCCCGCCTCCGCTGCCAACGCCTCGGCGCGGGCAGGGTCACGACCCAGTACGCCTACCAGCTCATAGCCGGGCAGAAGCTCTTTCCGATAGGCTTCCGCTACGATCTGTCCAAGGTGGCCGCAGCCGATGAGGGCCAACCGCTTGTTTGCCATAGTCATATCTTCCTTTCGTATGTAAGGCCGGGATGTCCCGGTAAATTCATACTATTATCATAGCATCGCTTGACAATGGTAAACACACCATTGAATAGGGCGCTGGGGGTAAGAAATCAGATTTTCCACTCAAAAGAAACGCGCTCGGCGGTG
>CAJTLK010000113.1 GCA_910577415.1 uncultured Oscillospiraceae bacterium | reverse complement strand
ACCTTTGGCCAAGGAAGTCTGGTTACGGGGGCTGGAATCGAACCAGCGGCTCCAGGTTCAGGGCCTGGTGAGTTACCACTACTCTACCCCGTGATATAGGCGGTCAGAGGTCATCCAACCGCTGTTTGAGGATATCCCGGTAAGGGATACCGTGCTCTTTGAGTAAATCCTGAAGCTCCATGTTTACCACACACTCGGAGCGGTAACGGAGCTCTACCCGGTTGTACTCCACCTGAAGGTGGTCTCTCTCCCCCGTTAACTGCTTGACTTGTTCTCTCAGCTTGACGACTTCATCCGAGGTAGTAAAGACCACCTCCAAGCGGCCCAGGAAATCACTTCCCTGCTTTGGCACAGGAGACCAGCACCAGGCGGTACAGGTTGTCCTTGGCGACCAGAGAGAAGTTACAGTCCAGAGCGGTGCCGAACTGACAGGAAGCCAACTCCGTAAGTACCTCTTTCCGGTCTGCCATGACGTTAAGCGTCACAGGGGCGGCAGCGTTCTGGTCGAAGAACGAGACCTTGAAGAACGTAGTGCCGTCCTTCATCATGTTTTCCTGGGCACCCAGGTAAGACAGTTTTGCGCTGAAGTTCATTTAATTTTCCTCCTCATACTTCATTTTTATGAACAGAATACTTAAAATCATCAGGATTGAACCCCAAAGCCGAAGCCGCCTGAAGATGATAAGATTTAGTGTGGCTGCGAGGTACATTTCTGCAAATTATACCCCCATGCTTTTTCTGATAAGCCTTGGCCCCTTCCTCTGTACGAAACCATTTTACATACGTCATAACTAAACCTCCCTGAAAAATTTAGTTTAGTGATAACATACGTGTTATCACTGTAACGATGATAACACATCTGTTATAAAATGTCAATAGGGAGGATGAAAAAAATGATAGAAAAAATGATTGCAGTAAGAACAGACCATGACGAAACCCAAAGAGACCTTGCTAAAGCCCTTGGATGGCACCAAGTCCAAATTGCCAGATATGAAACAGGAGCCAATACACCACCCATAAACTACATAATAGCTTTCTGCCAACACTACCACGTATCCGCAGATTACATACTGGGACTTCCAAAGGGCTTAGATTGGCCCAGATGACCACAATATATTGTGACCGCGTGGAGCTGAAAGACCACAAGATTTTGTGATTTCTGTTAAGTGTTGCTACTATCAAGTATATATAGGGAACTCCCCGGGCGGCTTGCGCCGCTCCGGGGAGTTTTCCCTTTCCTATCCACCCTCTAAAGAGTGTCACATAGTTTTTATTTTGTTTACTCTTGCATGTAGGCCCTTGACCTCCTCTCTTTTGTATTTATGTGGAAAATCATGATTTACACAATGGCAGCCAGGGCCTCTCGAATGTTACGCACCTTGATAAGCTGTAAGCCATCCGGGACGATGGCTTTCCCACATCTGGCCGGAACGATACACTTGGTAAAACCAAGCCGATGGATCTCGGACAGGCGCTGGTTCAGATTATTTACTGAACGCAGTTCGCCGGTCAAGCCAACCTCGCCAATGGCGGCCAGGTCGCCGGGTACAGGCTTGTCCCGAAAACTGGAAGCCAACGCAATGACGATAGCGAGGTCCACCGCCGGTTCATCCAGAGCCAGCCCTCCCACCACATTGACATAGGCGTCACAGGAGTTCACCAGCAGCCCTCCCCGCTTCTCCAGTACGGCCAACAACAGCATAGTGCGGTTGAAGTCCACGCCGGAGACCATCCGCCGGGGCATATTAAAGCTGCTGGGGGTCAACAGTGCCTGGACCTCCGCCAGGATGGGCCGTACGCCCTCCATAGCGCAGGTGACGCAGGTGCCGGGAGTATCGGTGGGCCGCCCCTCCAAAAGCATTTCAGATGGATTGGGGACTTCCGCAAGTCCGGTGTCCGCCATCTCAAAAACGCCGATCTCATTGGTAGCGCCAAAGCGGTTTTTTGCAGCTCTTAAAATGCGGTATGTAGTGTGCTGCTCCCCTTCAAAGTACAGCACACAGTCCACCATATGCTCCAAAACCTTGGGACCGGCAATCGAACCTTCTTTATTAACATGTCCAATGACAAAGACAGTAATGCCCATTCCCTTGGCAAGGTTCATCAGTGCCAGGGTGCAGTCCTTTACCTGGCCCACACTGCCTGGCGAGGTGGTCAGATCGCCGTTATAAAGGGTTTGGATGGAATCGACAATAAGAATGTCGGGCTTTAACTCTTCTGTGGCCTCCAAAATATTTTCCAAGTTGGTCTCCGCCAATAAATAAAGCCCTTCGCCCCGGACGCGGAGCCGTTCAGCCCGCAGTTTGATCTGCCGCTCTGATTCCTCGCCTGAAACATATAGAACATTGGCAAAACGGCACAAGTTGTCGCATATTTGCAACATCAGAGTGGACTTTCCAATGCCGGGAGCGCCGCCTACCAGCACAAGGGAACCCTTCACTGCTCCCCCACCCAGTACCCGGTCCAGTTCGCTCATCCCGGTTTCAAAACGCAGCTCCGCGGTGGTCTCCACATCGCTAATGCGCCGGGCGCGTGGGACCCCTATGCCGCTGTCCCGGCGGCCACTTGCAGACTTAGGCGCTTTGCTTTTGGCTGCGGCGGGCTTTTCAACAATGGTATTCCAGGCCCCACAGGCGGGACATTGTCCCTGCCAGCGTAGGACCTCATTACCGCAATCGGTACAGAAAAAGACGGTTTTTTCTTTGGCCATGCGCTCTCCCCCGCTCATTGGTATAAGCTATATTATTTTAATTATATCATATTTTCCGCTGTTTTTCCACCCTGGATTTCCCCGTTTCGCAGCAGCGCAGATGTCATGCAGACAGCCAATTGTGTTTGATATGCGGAATCACGCAGCTTAGCCTCCTCCATAGGATTTGACAGAAACCCGCATTCCACCAGCACGGCGGGGCAGGTAATGTGTTTCATCAGGTAGATGGAGTCGGGGATCTTGGCGGGGGTCCGGCGGTTGGCAGGGTCGGCTCCTTCCCGCAACGTATCCTGCAATAAGGTTGCCAAAGCTTTGCTTTCATCTCCTGCCCGGAAAAAGGTTTGGGCGCCGTGATACGAGGCGTTGGAAAAGGTGTTTTGGTGAATGCTGAGCAGCAGCGCGTTTTCGGTGGCCTCAATGGCTGCCACTCGGTTATGGAGGTCAGAGACCTTCTTTTTTCGCAGGGTGTCAGCTTCTGGATCGTGAAGGGATACGTCGGTCTCCCGTAGAAGAATGGGAGAGAGTCCGTAAAATCCGAGGAGCTGGTCCACCTTTAGGGTGATAGCTAGATTGATCCCGCTTTCCGGGACCCCTGTCAGGGAGACCGCTCCCCCGTCTTCCCCTCCGTGGCCCGCATCCAGGATCACTTGCTTTTCCCTCAGACGAATGGGCACAAAGGCGTCTTTTACCTCTTTGCATTGTCGCAGTGAAAAGGCGCCGGCTGCGACCAAAGCCATGGCTGTAACGATAGCTGAGAATTTTTTTATGCTGTTCTTTTTCATGGTACATCCCCTCCTCAGCCACTTTATTTTCCCAATAGGGCCGGTATGCCAACTCCTCCCGTTTCCGTTCCGTCCCTATCGCTTTATAATGGCATAGAATGCTTTGGAGGAATCCTCTCCTCTCCCCAACAAGCTGTAAGGAGGAACAAGCATTGTATCCCGACAAAGAACCCACCAAGTTCGTATGCCCGGACATCTGCCCCGTATCGTGCCCGGATGCCTCTGGGACCCAGCCGGAGTGCGCGCCCCTGGCGGTCCCCTATGTCCCATTCCAACAGAAAAGTCCCAAGCGTTACAGCCAGAACGACGCACTCAATAACGGCACACTCTTTCCCGCCCTCAACCTCCCCTTCCATTTGAAAGTGGATGCGCCCAATGTGGCCTCTGGCCCGTTGGGAGAGCTTCAGGCTCTGGAGTTCGTGCTTATTGAGCTGGCCCTCTATCTGGATACCCATAAAGAAGATGCCGAAGCATTTGGCCTTTTCCAGCAGTATGTAGCGCTGGAAAAAGCGGGGCGTGAAAAGTATGAGGCCATGTATGGTCCCGTCACCCATTCCGCTACCGCTGATGGAAAGAGCTGGTCGGCTTGGATCAGCGATCCCTGGCCCTGGGATTACCCGGAAGGAGGCAAGAAGTAAGCCATGTTTATGTATGAAAAGAAGCTGCAATACCCGGTAAAGATCAAGAACACGAATCCCAAGCTGGCTAATGTCATTATCAGCCAGTATGGCGGACCAGACGGTGAGCTTGGCGCCTCTCTGCGATATCTGTCCCAACGCTTTTCTATGCCCTATCCTGAGCTGAAGGCCATTCTCACGGACATCGGGACTGAGGAGCTGGGACATCTGGAGATGATCGGAGCCATTGTTCACCAGCTCACCCGGAATCTGAACGAGGAACAGATCAAGACCGCCGGTTTTGACACCTACTTTGTGGACCGCACCACCGGCGTTTATCCTACCGCCGCCTCCGGCTTCCCCTACTCTGCCGCTTCCATGGCTGTAAAGGGCGACGTTATTGCCGACCTGACGGAGGATATGGCAGCCGAGCAGAAGGCCCGTGTCACCTACGACAATATTCTGCGTCTGTCCGACGACCCCGACGTCAACGACGTCATCCGCTTCCTCCGGGAGCGGGAGGTCGTCCACTTCCAGCGCTTTGGAGAGGCTATGCGCCTCGCCACTGAAAAGATGGATCAGAAAAACGTTTATTATATCAACCCCGCCTTCGATCCTCCTAAAAAATCCTGATGAAAAGCAAGTCCCCGCAGGTCGTATACCTGTGGGGACTTTTGTTTAAGCACTTACTCAAGTATTCACATAAGGGTTATTCAATGCCGGTGAGCGTTTTCATAACAGTATAGGTCTGGGGATCCAGTCCCTTTTTCATCGCCAGCGCTTCTGTAATGTCATAATTCACATACTCGTCGCCCTGCATAGCCATGACCCGGCAGGTCTTACCCTCGGCCAGAAGTTTGACCGCTTCATAGCCCATGTAGGT
>CAJTLK010000112.1 GCA_910577415.1 uncultured Oscillospiraceae bacterium | reverse complement strand
CATGGGGGTCACCAACCCCGAGATCATCCTCTCCGCCGACCCCACCGTCATCCTTCCCGCCGCCGACCCCCACACGGTAGACGGCATTCTGGAGAGCAACCACCTGGACCCGGCGGGGAGCTATATCGGCTTCACTGTCCGGCCCTGGCCCGGCTTTGAATCAAAGGCCAGGATCATTGCCCAGTGTGCCGACTACGCCTATAACACCTATGGCCTTACCCCCGTTTTTCTACCCATTGAAAAACGTCTGGACGCAGGGGCGGCCCAGCAGGTGGCAAAGCACGTCACCGTCTCCCACCATCTGCTGATGGAGACCGGCCCCTCTTCTCACATCATCGGCCTCTTTGCCCGGATGAAGGTGGTGGTGTCCATGCGTCTGCATGCCCTCGTTTTCTCCGCCGGACAGGGTGTCCCTCTGGTTGGAGTGGTGTATGACCCCAAGATCAGTTCTTTTCTCAGCTATATCGGTCAGGACCTCTTCACTGACCTGAATGAACTCACCCTTGACTCTCTTAAGGCTCAGGTGGACGCCGCTGTGGCGCGTATTGGCGACGAGGAGTTCCTTACGGTTGGCGTTAAGCGTCTGCGGGAGGTCGAGCGTCGCAACCGGGATACCGCCGGGGCTTTGTTGGGACTCAAAGAGGAGGCCGCGCCATGAGACAAGTCCTCTGTATCTCCGGCCAGCGCTGGACAGCTGTTCCCAACCGCACCCAGCAGCTGGTCAGCCGCTTGGAAAATACACAGATACTCTTCTTTGAGCCACCCGCCAAGGTCCCCGACGAATGGCGGCGGCCGGGGAGGAAGGTACGGCAAAATCTTATCGTCTACACTCTGCCCCCCGAGCTGACCCAGAATGCCGCCCTGCGGCTTTTGAGCCGATACAGCGCGGGACGCACCGTCAATTTTATCCAGGATCGGATGGACCGGGTCCGTTTCTCCGAGCCCTTGCTCTGGTGCTCCACCCCCGCCGCCGCGGAATTTATGGATGAACTTCCCCACCGGGGCGTGGTCTACGACTGCTACCGGGACTGGCCGGAGTATCCTGAATCCTGGGAAAGCGAGCTGGCGGTGAATGCCGACGTCTGCTTTGCCGCCTCCCCCGACCTTATGCGGCACCTGGCCCCCTGCAACGGCAATGTAACGCTGCTGCCCAACGGATGTAACTACCCCATGTTCGCCAAGGACAACCTGCCCAGGCCCGGCCCCCTGCGCCGCACCCAGGCCCCCATTCTGGGCTATGTGGGCACACTATGGCGGGATCTGGACCTCCTCCCTCTTATCCGGGCTGCTGATGCCATCCCCAACTGTGCCTTTGTCCTCATCGGCAGTGACATGGGCAACCCCCTCCTCCCCGAACTGCTCTCCCTGCCCAACGTACGCTGGCTGGGGCCGGTGGAGCCGGTGGACCTGCCCGACTACATCTGCTCCTTCCGGGCCTGCCTCTATCTCCTGCGGCGGAGCAAATTTTACGACGACGTCATCCACTCCCGGATGTTTGAATATCTCTCCTCCGGCAAGCCCATCGTGGCTATGCTTCAACCTGACCAGGTGGAGCACTTCCCCGATGTGGTCTACGGCGCTCATGATGAAGGGGAGTTTGTCAAGCTCTGCGTTCGGGCCTTGGACGAGGCAGGTTCCTGGGCCAAGGACCGCCGGAGGAGCTACGGCAAGGCGGCAGCCTGGAGTGGAAGGGCCGGAGTAGTCAATCAAATATTGGGGTCCATCGGACTGTTATAGAGCCAAACATATCCTAAGCACCTCCGGCGTATTCTTGTCCGGGGGTGTTTTTATGCCTTTGGCTCCTGTGCTTCTCTTACTCTGCACCGTCATTCTGGTCAACGGCTGGACCGATGCGCCCAACGCCATAACCACCCCGGTCTCCACCGGAGTGCTCGCCTTCCCCGCCGCCGCGGCCCTGGCAGCCGTGTGCAACCTTTTGGGGGTGGTGTGCGTCACCGCCGTCAGTGACGCTGTGGCCCGCACCCTTTGGGCCATCGCCGATTTCGGCCCTTATGCCCTTACCGCCCTCACCGCCGCTCTCTCCGCCACCGTCCTGTGGGCGGTAGCAGCCTGGCGGTTCGGTATCCCCACTAGCGAAAGTCACGCTCTGGTGGCGGGATTATCCGGCGGGGCCTTGGCCTTAGGTCCGGGATGCCTACGAACGGGGCCTCTTCTGTGGGTGGGTTTTGGGCTGGTATTCTCCCTCCTTCTGGGCTGGGCACTCGGACGACTGTTTGTCCGGCTGCTGCCGCCTCAAGGCAGAAGCTTTTATCGCCATGGGCAGATATTAGGAGCCGCTTTGACTGCCTTCCTCCACGGTGCCCAGGATGGGCAGAAATTTCTTGGAGTGCTGGCCCTCATTCTTACTTTAGAGGGAAACAAATTTTCTCTTCCCGGCTGGTCTCCCTGGGGCTGTGCTGCCCTTATGGCTATCGGGACCTTAGTGGGCGGACGACGGATCGTGGAGACGGTGGGGGAAAAGATGGTCCGCCTCACCCCCCGCTCCGGTTTTGCCGCTGAGTTGGGCTGCGCCGCCGCCTTAAGCATATGCACCCTGCTGGGGCTTCCCGTGTCCACCACCCATGCCAAAACCGCCGCCATTCTGGGTTCCGGTGCCTCTCCCGATGGCAGGGTCGCCTCCTCCCTGGGGGCGGCGTGGCTGCTTACCTTCCCTGTCTGCGGAGCTTTGTCCTTTGGGCTGGTCAAACTTCTTTTTATGTGGTAAAATAGCCACAAGGCGACTATTTTACCACAACGCCGCTGGCAACTGTCGGCCCTATTGAAAGCCGTCTCGGCGGGGCCCTCAGCTCACTACACCAAAAGAGGTCTTTGCTATGTCACGATATGACGCAATTATCTTTGATCTGGACGGCACCCTGCTGGATACCCTGGACGACCTGAGGGACGCCGTCAATCACGCCCTGGCCGAAATGGGCTGGCCCCTCCGCTCCCGGGAGGAGATCCGGCAGTTTGTGGGTAACGGCGTGGCTCTGCTGATGGAGCGCGCCGTCCCCGCAGGGACCTCCTCCGAGGACACGTCGAAGGCCCTGGGTATTTTTAGAGACTTTTACGAGCTTCATAAGAAGGATAAGACCGCCCCTTATCCCGGCGTGACCGAACTGTTGAAAGCTCTGCGGGAAAAGGGGTACCGGCTCGCCGTGGTATCCAACAAATTTGATGCGGCGGTAAAGGAGCTGATGGTGGACTACTTCCCCGGCCTCCTCCACTCCGCCGCCGGAGAGAATGAGGCCGCCGGCATTCCCAAAAAGCCCGATCCCGCCATGGTGTTGCAAGTCCTGAACGGCTTAGGGATCACTTCAGAACGGGCGGTTTATGTGGGGGATTCCGATGTAGACCTGCAAACGGCGAAAAACGCCGGGCTTCCCTGTATCTCTGTTACCTGGGGCTTTCGGGACCGGGATTTTTTGACGACCCATGGGGCCACGGTCTTTGCCGACACCCCGGCAGAGATCTTGGCCTTGGTCTGACTTCACATCGGTAAGGAGCAACGCCCGGAGCGGTAGGCTCCGGGCGTTGCTTATTTCTTCAGTTCCCGCCAGGCCTCCGGGGCCAGGACTGCCACCGCCAGCAGATTGGGCAGGGCCATAAGGCCGTTGCAAATGTCACTGAGGGCCCACACCTGCCCCACGCCACCCACGCTCCCCAGGACTACGGCTGCCAGAAAAAGCAGCCGGAAGGGGCCTCTCAGCCTTTCTTCCCCGGTGAGGTGGCTTATCCCCCGCTCCCCATAGTAGCTCCATCCCAGCAGGGAGGTAAAGGCAAAAAGGAGTAGGCACACGGCCACGATGGCGGGACCAAAATGGCCAAACAGGGTGGCAAAGGCCGCCGCCGTCAGCGGTGCCCCGGTCATGGCTCCCGTCACTGTTCCCTTTGCGACAGCCGTCAGGGCAACGGCGGGGTCATAGACGCCGCTGGTCAGGATGGTCAGCGCGGTGACGGTGCAGATGACCAGGGTGGCCAAGCACACCTCAAACATTCCCCAAAAGCCCTCGGCAGCGGGACTTTTGGCATCGGCGGCGGCATGGGCCATGGCGGAGGACCCCACCCCCGCCTCATTGGTAAATACCCCACGGGCCACCCCGTAGCGAAGCGCAGCGGCCACAGCGTATCCCCCAGCTCCCCCCAAGAGCGCCCCCGGCTCCAGCGCGCAGCCTACGATGAGGCGGAGGGCGGGGATGACCGCCTCCCGGTGGGCCAGGATCACCGCCATGCCGGTGGCAAAGAAGAGCCCCGCCATGGCGGGCACCAGAGCCTCGCTGACCTTTCCGACCCGGCCAATGCCCCCCAGGATCACCGCCCCGGTGCACAGGGCGGTCGCTACTCCCACCGTCAGCCGGGGCACGCCGAAAGCGGCATGGAGGGCGGCGGAGATAGAGTTGGACTGTACCAGCGCCCCTCCCGAAAGAGAAGCAAGCACGCACCAAAAGGAAAACCATTTGGCCGCTCTTTTCCATCCCAGCCGCTCCTCCAGATAGACCATGGCTCCGCCCTCCCAGCCGCCGTTCCCGGCCCGACGGCGGTATTTTACCGCCAAGGTCTTTTCCACAAAGCTGGTGCCCAAACCCACCACGGCAGAGACCCACATCCAAAATACCGCCCCCGGCCCACCAAAGAAAATGGCGGTGGCCACCCCAGCGATGGAGCCGGTACCGATGGTGGACGCCAGGGCAGTGGAAAGGGCCTGAATTTGTGTCAGCCCCTTACCGGAAATCTGCCTTTTTTCCTGAAACAGACTTCCCACCGAGCCTCTAAGCCACCTTCCCACCCCCCAGAGGGGAAACAGCCCGCCCCGGAGAGTACACCACACACCAACCAACAAAAAAAGTCCCAGAAGCCAAGGCTGCCATAACCCGCTTGCTAACCTCTCCAACATGGATATCACCTCAAAATAGAGGTATGTCCAAAGCCGGAGGACAAGACCAGGAAAAGAAAAAAGATGGGAAAATTTGATTTTGTGGTTGACAGCCGGGGTGCGCTTTAGTATAATAATGTTCGCCGCTTAGCCAAGCAGCAACAGCAGGGGAGCATAGCTCAGCTGGTAGAGCGCACGCCTTACACGCGTGATGTCAC
>CAJTLK010000111.1 GCA_910577415.1 uncultured Oscillospiraceae bacterium | reverse complement strand
CAACTATGCCCGGGAATTGGAGGAGGCCCAGGCATGGTTGAACGCGGCTTTGGAGGACGTTGCGAAAGACCCGAACGCGTGGACGCAGGGAGATATCCAATCATTCTACGATGTGCGGGATTACGCCCAGCGGAAGTATGATGCTGTGACCAAGGTATACGGAAAAGAGAATCAGGAGAAAACTCTCCAGGGGACCTATGAAGCGGCGGATAAGCTTCAACTCAGCTCCGCCCAGGACATCGAAGAGGCCAAGGAAGGCCTTGGGGAGCCGGGGCAGATGCTGGTGGACGCTGGGGCGAGCTTGGTCCAAACGGCGGGTGACGCCGTGGGCGGAGCCTTGTTCGGAAACGGTATGATCCCCTTTGTAATGCGTGCCTTCGGCGGCGGAGCACAGCAAGCGAGGCAGGATGGGGCCGACCTGAAAGGTCAGGTAGGGTATGGCGCCGCCATTGCCGCCAAGGAGTATGTGACGGAAAAGATGTTCGGTATTGCCCTGCCGTTCAGCCGAATTTATGGCGGCGGTGCAATGGATGACGCTGTGGAGCGGGTGATCCAAAAAGCGGTAGAGAAGTTGGCGTCTACACCTCTGGGGCAAAAGGCGGTAGGCGGGCTCCTGACCATGCTTGCCTCCGGTGGAACTGAGGGCCTGGAGGAGTTCATCGGCAAATGGCTGGAGTGGCAAATGCCCCGGATTTACGGCGGGGACGTAGACACCGCAGCTGAAACGCTGCAGAGTTCTCTGTACGATTTCGCGGTGGGAGTTATAACTGGCTTGGCAGGCGGCGCTTTTTCCCTGGGGCAATATATGCCGCAAGGGATGGATGAGGAGAGCGTACGCCCCACCGGGATGGATGAGAACACCTGGGCGGCCCTTCAGAGGACAGCGGAGGAGATGTACAGGGACGGAAAGCCGGATATCCCCGGTGGTGTGGAAACTGGCGCACAGACGCAAAAAACCGCCCCCACAAGCGGGGCGGAAACTCTGATACCATATTCTCAGCACGAAGCGGAGAATTTCCTAACAGGGGCGAGGAATAAAGTCTTGGGGTTTGGAAGTGATATTCTTGCTTTCGTAAAGAAAGCAATATTGACTAAAGGTGGAAGTGAACGGCTCTACTGCGGGAAGCTTCCTCAGACGGCAACGGATATGATTTTCCAGAGCACAGGGCATGATCTTTCAGAGTTCAATTTTGTGATTCCCAGCGATGGTGTGTGGCACGCCTATGATAGGCATGGAAACGACACGGAGAAAACCAAGGGGCGGCAGGTTTCCCTCCGTCCAGAGGATATTGCGCTGTTGCCGAAGGTGATCGCTCACCCGGATAAGGTGACGGAATCATCCCGGAAAGATGGGCAGGGCCGTATCGCACTTATCTTTGAAAAGAAAATGGGGGATACACTTGTAACGATTACAGGAATCTCCGCAGGAAGAAAAGTCCTTGACTTCGATTCTATGCGCATAATGAAAGAGGGGTCTCCCGCCGCGAGTCGTGCCGATGGTATCACCGACCCTTCCCTTACGTCCGAATCGAACGGCGGGCAAACCTCTCTTACTGACCCCATTATACCCTCTCTGGGCGATGGTGTCAATATAGAGTATGCCCCGGGAGGCGGGATGGGTATACCGTTGGACGAGGGGACCGTTTCCCGGCTGACCCAGGCGGCAAAGGAGATGTACGGAGCCGACCAGACACAAAAAACCGCCGCCCAAACGGACGGCGGGGGGAGGTTTTTGCTGAAAGAGAGCCAGAAAGCTCAAAAGGATATTACTGTACAGTATCAAAAGACTGTAGATGATGTGATAAACGGTACCTATGGGAAGAGCGAGGCAATCCTCATGGGGTATACGCCGGAAATCTATCAAAAGCTGGGAATGCCGTCGCTGCCCTTTGTAATTGGCCCCGGACATGTGTACTCCATCGCGAAGACCACCGCTGAGGCTAAAGCGGAGGGACGGTATCGCCCCAATGTGAATTACCATGGCCTTGGGGATCAAGCGGTAAAGAACCTTTACCAAAAGGCATTAGAGCCGGTGATGGTCATTGCCAATAAAGATAAACCAGGAGACAGGGTACGTAGCAGAAACAAACATAGTGTAGTGGCTATTGTTGACATTGGAACGGCGGAACAGAGTCTTTTGTTGCCAATTGAGGTCACAGCGGAACGAAATGTAAATGGGACACGTATGGATGTTAATGTCCTTTCTTCCGCATATGAAAGAAGTGTCTATGAACTCATCAGGGAGGCCATCGCTCAAGAGAATATCGGACAGATTGGTGTGTACTATGTAACAAAAAAGGCCGAAACGTTGATAGGTGACGGGGTGCAATACCCCAAACAGCTATCAAACGCAACAGCCTCTAATGGTATTGTACACATGATTCCCGAGAATGTCAACATGAAAGTGCTGGATCAAAACCAGAGCTTACAGTTCAAACGGTGGTTTGGCGATTGGCAGAATGATCCGGCAAAGGCCAGCAAGGTGGTGGACACTGATGGCAAGCCGCTGGTGGTGTACCATGGGACAAACGAAGGGTTCAACACATTTCAATCGGAGGATGGAGCCTACTGGTTTTCCGCAAGCAGGGACTATGCCGCCGGAAAGGGAGAACAGGTCGTTGAAGCGTATCTGAATTTGAAAGACCCCTATTACGTAACGTTGGACGCAAAGCAGCTCGCCGACCCCTTGTTTGAGGCGGCAGTTCTGGAAGGGGCAAGGGCGGAGGGCTACGATGGAGCCATCATCACCGTTAAGGGAGGCGAGGCCTCTTCGGTGGACACATTCTATGTGGCCTTTTCGCCCGAGCAGATCAAGAGCGCCACGGATAATATCGGGACCTTTGACCGAAATGACCCGGATATCCACTTTTCCCTGAAAACCGGGGAGGACGCGCTGACGCAAACGGCCCTGGAAATGGGAGCGGAGGGGAGAACGCAGGGCCAGGAGGGCAACGTGAAGGCCATCCAGCGCGCCGCCCACTCCTTCGGCGAGCAAGGCTCCCAAATGCTCCAGGAGCTGTATTGGGACGACGTCCAAGACCCGGAGAAGTATTTCGGCGGCTTCGCCGTCTACTACCACGCCGGATTGACCGGACAGGACATCATGTCTGTGCGGGAGGACTACGACGACGTTATCAAGCCCGTCCAGGCATGGGCGGCTTACCGGGCCGGACAGGTGGACGCCGCGGCCAGCCTTGCGGCGGAGATAAAGGCCGCCGGGTACGCCCCGGTGGCGGGAACGGACGCGGGACTGGTGGGGGACGAGTATGTGGCCTCCCATCTGGACAGCAAGACCTACCGGCAGCTCAACTCCGTGCTGAAGCTGTTGGGTCTCCGGGGCCGGTTCGTGGACGGCAGCCTGGTATTGAATGGCAAGGCCAACGCCCAGATCAAGGGCAGTGAGGTACTGATCGCTAAGGACCACCAGCACCCCATCCGCTTTGTCCTGGGTCACGAGCTGA
Organism: uncultured Oscillospiraceae bacterium; assembly: GCA_910577415.1. GTDB lineage: Bacteria > Bacillota > Clostridia > Oscillospirales > Oscillospiraceae > Vermiculatibacterium. The sequence goes on along the minus strand of CAJTLK010000111.1, from coordinate 1,740 downwards.
CCCACCGGATACAGCGGCTCTCCCCGGAGGCGTACCGTGCTTTCCGGGACTTCGTGGCCCAGGACCCGGTGGTGCGCAACGAAATCGAGTACAAACGGAGGACCTACGGGGAAAAGGGCGTGGAGCTGGACTATGAGGGAGCCTTGGACGAGGCGGTGGCGGACTACGCCGGAGAGCTGCTGGAGGATGGGCGGCTGATGGATGAGTTCATTGAGCGCCACCGGGAGAACAGAAGCCTGCTGCAGTGGCTGAAGGACAGCTTCCACTACCTGGTGGGCAAGCTCACCGGGAAGGAGAAGGCCCAGGCCCAGACCGCCGAGGGCAAGCTGGCGGCGGCCCTGGACGCCGCCGCTGAGCAAGCGAAAACCCTGACCAAGGAGTCCGGGGGACGAAATACCGGCGTTATGGAGGACGGCGGGGTGGCAAGAGCGTTACTGAGAGACGTTGGAGGGAAAAAGGTCGTTTGGTTGGAAAAAAGCCCGCTGACCAGTCGGAAATTGGATAGCCATTCTGCCGTCGCCGAGTACATAGCTCAGCATATCGGTGAGGTATATACCATTATTGAGAGTGGGCAGCAAGTATATTTGGGAGAAGAACTGCCGGACGAATACACGCAGTCAGGATATACGTCCTATCTGCGCGCAAAAAACCGTAGCGGATTGAGGGTCAAAAATAAGGCTGTGAGTAGATTGGGAGAACTAATTGAAACAGCCACAAATCGTCGGTGGGAAAAGACCAGACACCCCGGAAGCAAGGATGCCAAGTACGGTATGTACCGCTACGACAGCACTTTCGCTTTTCAGACAAAGGGGAGTACACCCAAGGTAAGGGCCTATGATGTGGAACTGTTAATTCGTAATGCTTCTGATGGGAAGAAATACCTCTACGATATCGTGGGCATAAAAGAAAACACCACCGTTGCGTTTGATCTCCAACAAAGGGAGACCAGAAGGGGCGGCTGGGAAGCCGCCACGCAAGATGATGTTTCCAAAAACAGTATACCCTAATCAGGAGGAAAAAGCAACAGCAAAAAGTGTAAAACCAGCCAAGGCGGGGAGTGAATTTCACTCCCCGCCCCGGCTCTTTCTTCTTACTTGGGGTTCGCGTTAGCCGTCCCCTTGTCTCGGACACAAAGGGACGGTCTTTCCGTGCTGATAATGCAAATTCTCTGCACAAAAGAACCGTCCCTATGTCCACTGAAAGAAGTTCCAGCTGCCCAGCATGGTATCACCGATGAAGACATTAAGGCGGTGCAGGCCATTGGGCGGAAAAGTGTCAATGAGCTTACCAGTGAAGAAATCACGGCGACAAAGGCATTTGCGACAAAATACTGGCGGGAGATGGGAGAGAAGTCCCCTTTCTTCCGGGCGTGGTTTGGCGACTGGCGGGTCAATGACCAGACGCCGGTACAGACGGTAAAGGTGGCGCCGGGACTGGAGTACAAGTCGGGCAAAGCCACCAATGAGGACACAGGGATGGTTATGTCTTGGAGCCGCCAATTCAGAAGAGAAAGTTTGATACACGGAAATGATGGAAAGCGTATTTCCGAGGTCACCGCAAATATTGAGCAGATTGTGAAGAGAGCGATTTTACTTGATACAGTGGCCTCTCAGCCTGGCAGCAAGAGCAAAATGCCGGAAACGGCCTTTATGCACTCGTTCTACGCGGTGGTGGACGATGGCAGTGGGCCAAGCCTGTACAAGCTATTTGCGGAGGAGGCACTGAACAGCAAAGGCGAAA
>CAJTLK010000110.1 GCA_910577415.1 uncultured Oscillospiraceae bacterium | reverse complement strand
GTCAACGGGAAACCGCGCATTGCCAGAGGAGATTTTGGAGAGGCGGCGCAGATCGCTGGCGTAGACCGCGTCTACTGGAATATGCTCAAAACGTTGGGATAAATAGCTTAGCTGCTTTTTCCCGGTATCGGTGAGAAAGCTGTCGTACCAGCCATGGAAGCGGCGGTAAAGATTTCCCTCAGCCTCACCGTGGCGGATGAGATAGATTCGGGTCATGGGGCAGGCCCCCCTCACAGAAATGTGATGAATTGCTTGACGGTATCTCTGGCGTCCTCAATGACGGAGCGAACGGGGGAGATATAGTCGGCGGCGCCGGACGTTAACCAGGCGAAGGGTGCGGAGTCCATGGCAACAAGGGCGCCGCGGCCATATTTATCAAAAGCGTACCAGGCGTCTTCCAAAGTGCACTCGCCATCTCCCCCGGCATTGAGAAGGAAGAAGGTGCGTTCCAGGCGCTTTCGCATGGCGCGCAGGTCGGAGGGCCAGGGGGTGGCGATCATTGCGCCGATCCGGCTGTAACCCATCTCGCCCAAATCGTCCCGGCCCAGTCGTCCGGCCAGGTCGCCCAGGGCTTGTCCCACCACCCGGTCACCGGAGACAAGGTCCTGTATCTCACCGGCGCTGGGGTTGGAGGTCCGGGCCACCGTCAGCAAACACTTGTCCTCAGTTCTGCACAGCTCCAGCAATGGCTCAATAGCATCGGAGCCTTGGTAGGCATTGACGGTGAGACAGTCGGCGTTGACCCCATCCTTGCCCAGCCATGTCCGGCCGTAAGCGGCGGCGGCGGCGTTGGCGTCTCCCCGACGGGCGTCGGCGATGACAAAAAGACCCAGCTCCCGGGCATGAAAGGCAGCCTGATCCAAAGCCTTCAGGCCCTGCCAGCCCAGTGCCTCCCAATAGGGGACCCGGAGAATGACGGCGGGGATAAGGCTGCTGAGGGCGTCCATCAGCTCGGTGCTGAAGCGGAGCAGGGCGTCGGCAGAAGCCTCCGTGCCATGCCCCAGCTTGTCCACCGAGGAATCGATAAGCTGGGGTGGAACGGCCTCCATAGGGACGCCGAGAGTCAAGGCCACCGGGTTTTTCCGGGTTCGGATAAGCTTTTGCAGACGGTCAAAGGACATGGGAACATTCCTCCCTGAAAGGTAGTGTGCTCTATTCGGGTCATTCTTTCGATGGATAGACGATCTCGCCACCTACCAGCGTACACTTGATTTTTCCTATCAGTGTCCTTCCGGCAAAGGGGGTGTTGTGGGCGGAGGAAACAAATTTTTCCGGTTCCACCGTCCACTGCTCGTTAGGGTCAAAAAGGATAAGGTCAGCCTCACTACCCACCGCCAGACGGCCCATGTTGGGCAGACGGAGGATCCAGGCGGGATTTGTGGTCATTTTCCGCAGAATGTCGCTGGGGCGCATTTCCCCGGTGTGGTAAAGTGCGGTAAGGGTGGCGGCAAAGGCGGTCTCGAGGCTTGCCATCCCCCCGGGGGCTTTGGCCAAGGGCAGCGCAGTTTCTTCCTGGGAGCGGGGGACGTGCCCTGAAGCGATGACGTCGATGGTGCCGTCTTTCAGTCCCTCAATGATACCCTCTACATCGGCGGCGGTCCGTAGGGGAGGGCACACCCGGGCTGTAGCGCCCTGGGTGAGCACCTCGTCCTCTGTGAAGGTAAAATATTGCGGGCAGGTGCCGCAGGTGACTCGCACGCCCTTACGCTTATAGCGGCGAATGATAGCCACCGCTTTGGCGGTGGAAACGTGACAGATGTGGATGGCGGCGCCGGTCTCCTCGGCCAGCATGACCTCCCGCATGACTTGCAGCTCCTCGGCAATGGCGGGTCTGCCGGGAATGCGGAGCCGGCGGGAAATGCGGCCCTCGTTGACGGCAAAGTCTTGGCAGAGATCGGCATCTTCACAGCAGGCCAGCAGGGTAAGCCCTTGTCGGTGGGCCAGGATCATGGCGTCCCGCATCAGGTTGGCATTGCGGATAGGGGAGGCGTCGCACAGCGCTACCGCACCCGCCTTTTTCAGAGCGGCGTAGTCGTTGACGGCGTAGCCCCGCCGACCCTCAGAGACGGCGGCCACCGGCCACACCCGCGCCCCGGTGCGTTGGGCCATACCGGCGCGGACGGTCAGGGCCTTGACCTCGCCGGGAGTATCCAAAATGCCGGGCAGATCAGGCATACAGGCAACGGAGGTAAAACCTCCCGCAGCCGCGGCCTTTGCGCCAACATTTACAGCGTCACCGCCCGCCGGTTCACACAGGTGAGCATGAAGATCCACCAGCCCCGCGCAGACAATGAGGCCGTGGGCGTCGAGGACTTGAGCATCGGAGGAAGACAGGTCGCTGCCTATGACGGCGATCTTTCCATTTTCAATGAGGATGTCCATAATACCACCGATGCCGCCCACCGGATCGACCAGCCGCCCTTGACGAACAAGAATGCTCACAGTATGCTCCTTTCCTGACGTTAGGAAAATGGGGCGGGAAGAACCCCACCCCGGTCTACAGCTACAGATGTGAAACGATATCTGAGGCAGCTCTATCCTATGGCTGTTCACGACAATAATTCCAAATTTTATTATAAAGGAAAGGTTGGCTTTTCGCAACGGTTTTTTCCCGCTTTGGGGCAATAATACTACGAGGAGCATAGTTGCCTTTCTCCGGGCAATGCTGTGTTTCTGAAAATCTGAAAAAAGAGGTGGAAAGTATGAAGGAGCATGAGTTTGCCATGGGGATGACCATGGGCATGGCGGCGGGGGCGGCCCTGGGGATGATGCTGGCGCCTCAGCGGAAGAGCGCCGTGAAAAAGGCGGCGAACAAAGCCGTGAAGACCATGGGTGAAGTGATGGAGACCCTATCCGACGAGATGGGCCTTCACTGAGCAAGGCTGCCCCAAACAAGGCATAAGGAAAGGAGCGGCGGCGCCGCTCCTTTCCTTATGCTTGACCGCATTTTTCCATTTTCTCCCGCAGCTTTTCCAGGGCTTTCTTTTCAATGCGGGAGACATAGCTGCGGCTGATGCCGCATTTTTGGGCGATCTCCCGCTGGGTAAGGGGGGCTTCCCCGGTGAGGCCGTAGCGCAGGTCGATGACCAGCCTTTCCCGCTTATCCAGACACTCCGCCACGCACCGCCGCACCGCAGTCCCGGCGTCCTTGGCCGACAGCTCCTCCAGCATGTTGTCATCTACCTGGATCACGTCCATCAACGACAGCGACCCGCCCTCCCCCTCGGAGTCCAGACTGTCGGAGAGGGAGACCTCGCCCTGGAGCTTTTTTTGGGAGCGGAAATACATCAAAATTTCGTTTTCGATGCACCGGGAGGCGTAGGTGGCAAGGCGTACGTTTCGGTCAGGCTTGAAGGTAGAGATGCCTTTGATGAGACCAATGGTGCCGATGGAAATGAGGTCGTCCTGATCGCCGGATTGGGTGTAGTATTTCTTCACGATATGGGCGACCAGCCGGAGATTATGTACGATCAGCTCATCTCTGGCACTCTGGTCCCCGGCGGCATATCTTTCCAGACACTTCCGTTCCTCCTCGGGCCTTAGGGCTTTGGGAAAAGAGCGGTGGTCTCCATCCAGATGGAGGGGAAAGAAGAGGGTGTGGAGCATAAGAATGAGCCAGGGAGAGATCATAAGCGCCGCCTCCTAATCAGTTCTCCCACATTCTATGCTGGGGGCCGTTGTCCAGATACAAAAAAGCAGGGCCTGGGAGTGTTCCCATGCCCTGCTCTTTTGAACTTTTTACCAGTTGACGGGGGGCTGTTCCGCGCTGGGAGCGCTGGCGGAGCCGCCGGTGCCCCAGGTGCGGTTCCGGGCCATGTCGTCCGTACCAGTCACCGCGTCGCCGATGTCGTCCATAGCCCGGTCAAAGCCGCGGGCCACGGAGTCGGGAAGACTTCTGGCCGCCGGAGACTCACTGGGAGCCACTGCGGGGGCAGAAGGCGAGGGGCTGACATTGGAGGCGGTGTTGCTGCATCCCGTCAGCGCCACGGTCAGGGTCAGGGCGAGAAAGGGCAGAAGAAAGTTCCGTTTCATTTCTGTTCCTCCTAAAAAGCGTGATCTTTGGAATCTCCATCCGAGGATTAGTATGCGCGTTTTATGCCAGACCATTGCCGGAAAATAGACGTAAAAAAGTCAAAAAGAACTTGAATCCGATGGGGAAGTATGGTATCTTAATAATAAAAATGATTCCTATCAAGGGGGCGGTGATGTGGCCGGAAAGCGGTATTCCCGACAACGGGAGATGATCTACCGAGCAGTGGTGGGAAGCAAGGAACACCCCACGGCTGAGATGGTCTACCAGTGGCTTAAGCCAGCCAATCCCAACTTGAGTTTGGGTACGGTGTACCGGAATTTGAACCTGCTGGCAGAGGAGGGGATTTTGATCCGAATGCCCTTCCCGGTGGAGCGTTATGACGCCTGTACCGAACCCCACAGCCATCTGCGCTGTGAGAGCTGTGGCGGGGTAGTAGATTTAGACTTGCCTTATGATGCGGCTCTGGATGCTGCCGCTGCGGTGTCCGCGCCGGAGCTGGCAGTCCGCTGTCACGACACGGTTTTTTACGGGCTGTGTGCCAAATGCCGTGAGGCGAAGCGTTGATATGAGACCCGGGCATTTTGCCCTGATCCAAGCATATTTTATGAAAGGGAAAGGAGTACATAGTATGGAACTGAAAGGCAGCAAGACTGAGGCCAATCTCTGGAAGGCTTTTGCCGGGGAGAGTATGGCGCGGAACAAGTACACCTATTTTGCCAGTAAGGCGAAAAAGGAGGGCTTTGAGCAGATCGCGGCTATCTTTGAGGAGACCGCCGGGAACGAGAAGGAACATGCTAAACTGTGGTTCAAGGCTCTCAGTGGTATCGGCACTACGGCGGAGAACCTCCTGGCCGCCGCTGAGGGTGAGCACGAGGAGTGGACCCAGATGTATAAAGAGATGGCCGAGACCGCCCGTGAAGAGGGCTTTATCGCTCTGGCTGATGCCTTTGAGGCAGTAGCTAAGATCGAGAAGAGCCACGAGGACCGCTATGTGCAGCTGGCGGAGAACCTGGCTAAAAGCGAGGTCTTCAAGCGTGCCCAGGTAAAGGTTTGGTATTGCCGTAATTGTGGGCACTTGGAGTACGGGTTGGAGGCTCCTGAGGTCTGCCCGGTCTGCGGTCATCCGCGGGCTTACTTTGAAATCAAGGCTGATAACTATTAAGAGTGGATACAAAACGGTCCCGACGGAATATCCCGGCGGGGCCGTTTTGTCAAGAGGGAAGAGGCTGCGGCAGATTTTTCACTCTGGGGGTTGACGAATCCTAAAAATCTGGTATAATAACATCTGCTGTTCAACTGAATATGCATAGATAGCTATGACTTGCAGTGGTATCGAAGAGGTCATAACGAGCACGATTGGAAATCGTGTAGCGGCTGAAACCG
>CAJTLK010000109.1 GCA_910577415.1 uncultured Oscillospiraceae bacterium | reverse complement strand
GCCATATCCACGACCCCGGCATTGCGGCCCGAGATGGAAATGATGATCATGGTGTCCCGGGGATCGGTGTCCTCCAGGTCCAGATACTTGTCGGTAAAGCCCTCGACCCGTTCTTGCAGGGTGCTGAGCTTGGCCTTGGGGAAAAGGGCCATGTGGGGGATGAGCAGGGCGTTAACGGGCACCAGTCCACCGGCCCGGTAGAAGACTTCCATGGCAAACATTTGGGAATGGCCGCAGCCAAACACATGGATGACACGGCCACTGCTGACCGAGGCGGCGCAAAACTCGGCGGCCTTTTCAATGTTGGGGCCTTCCTCACTGAACTGGCGCTCCAACTGCTCGTTGATAACGCTGTGATACTCCTGATATTTCATATTAACTCCGCTCCTTTTTGAATACGATCCATGATCTCCGCTTTAGTTCCACCGTTGCGGAGCAGCTCCAAAAACGCGTCGTCCTGTAAGTATCCGCCCAGTTCACGCATCAGAGCCATGTGTCCGCTCTTGTCAACGGCGGCAAAGGTGAACGCCGCCTTGATGCGCTTGCTGTCCAAATATACCGGCTCTCGAAGGAGCACCAGGCTCATGGAGGTCTCCTTTACGCCGGCCTCGGGACGGCCATGGAGGAAAGCGATGTCGTCCACCAAAACCATGTACCCGCCGAACTCTGCGATGGTGTCCTTAATGGACTGGAGGAACCGGGGCTCTACCTTGCCCTGTTTGACCAGCAGTCCGCCGCCGATGTCCACCAGTTCGCTCCAGTCGGCGCATTTCACATCCTCTAAGTAGGTCTCGTCTGTGATCAGGTCTTTTAGCATGTTTTCACTTCCTCTCCGTTTTTTGTCACCTTCATTTTGTCAGCTTTGCATAAAAAACGCAAGAGATTTCCTGCATTTATGTCCAATCCGCCAGTGGTACACCACTGGTATGCATACCAATTCAAAAGTCGTCGGTTTTGTTTGACAGTTTGACCTAAGACATTTATACTGAGAAAAAAAGGGGTGAGAACGCTTCATGGATGGAACACCGTTATATCAGGAGATCTATGACGACCTGCGTAAGAGGATCGAGAGCGGCGAGTTTTCCGAAAATTCCGTTCTGCCCGCGGAGCGGGTGCTTTGCGAACTCTACCACGTCAGCCGCTCCACAATGCGGGCGGCATTGGAGCTTTTACGCCAGAACGACTACATTGTCAAGGCCCACGGCAACGGGAACTTTATCAAACCGAAAATGTTTGAGCAAAGGCTGACCAAGTTCCATTCCTTTGCCGAAAGCCTGAAGTCCCAGCATATCCTTATTAAAAACCAGATCTTGGACTATGAGCTGATCGAGTCGGACAAGTATCTGGCCTCCCTGAACCTGCCGGAGAAAAGCTTGCGTACCGCATATTGGCATAAGCTGACCCGGCTGCGCTCCGCCGAGACCTTCCCCCTGATGATCGAGACCTCCTATCTGCCCCAGAGCCGGTTTATGGCGCTGGAGCCGAACATTATTCAGGACGGCTCCCTCTATGCCTATTTGGAGAACTACTACAACATGGAGATCACCGACGCCGACGAGCTATTCTCTCCTATTCTTCCCACCAGCAAGGAGCGGATGCTTCTCCAGATCCCCACTCATATCGCCTGTATGCTCTGTGAGCGGTTTTGTCAGGAGCGGGATAATTTGATCGCCATTCACCGTACCGTGGTGCGGGGAGATAAATTCAAATTCCGTGCCGCCTATTTTCTGGACAGCTGATTTAGGGGGAAAGAGTATGAGGATCATCAACGGAGCTTTTTTCGGCGAGGACGGCGTTTTTCATAACGCCGATATCGAGCTGAAAGGGGACAGGATCGCCGCGATAGGCGGCGCGTTGGATACCGCCAGGGCGGAGCCGGTTTTGGACGCCGGGGACTGCTATGTGGTGCCCGGATTTGTGGACGTCCATATCCACGGGGCGGTGGGAGCCGATTTCAGTGACGGCGAGCCTGACGGGGTCCGTTCTATGGCCAGGTTTTTACTTTCTCAGGGCGTCACCAGTTTTTTGGGTACCTCTATGGCTTTGCCCGAGGAGCGGTTGGAACGTATTTTCCGGGAGGCAAGGCCCCTGTTCGGCCAGACGGTTTCCGATGGGGCTACTCTGAGGGGGATCAATATGGAAGGCCCTTTTTTCAGTCAGGAGAAGCGGGGGGCGCAGAATCCGGAGTATATCGTTCCGCCCGATTTTGAGATGTTCCGCCGTTTGAACGAGGCCAGCGGCGGAAATATCCGCACTGTGGCGGTGGCGCCGGAGACCGAGGGCGGCCTCGACTTTGTGGAAAGGGCCGGTAAGGTGTGCAGCGTGTCCATCGCGCATTCCTGTGCCAACTATGATACGGCCAGCCAGGCGTTTGCCCGGGGAGCCAACCATGTGACCCACGTATTCAACGGCATGTCGCCGTTTCATCATCGTGACCCCGGCATCGTGGGGGCGGCTGTGGGCAGCGGCGCCTACGTAGAGGTCATCTGTGACGGCATCCACGTCCACCCCGCCGTGATCCGCTCGGTATTCTGTCTCTATGGGGATGACCGGATGTGCCTGATCAGCGACGCCATGCGGGCCTGCGGTATGCCGGAGGGGAAGTACGACCTGGGCGGGCAACTGGTAACAGTAGCCAATGGCTGCGCCACTATTGACACCGGGTCCTTGGCGGGGAGCGTCTGTGTGCTGAGCGACTGCTTCCGCAATGCCGTCCGCTTTGGGATCCCTCTGGAAAGCGCCCTGAAAGCGGCGACCATCAACCCCGCCCGCTCGGTGGGGCTGGACGGCGAGGTGGGTTCCATCGCCGTAGGAAAACGGGCCGATCTGCTGGTACTGGATAAGGCTCTCGCGATCAGGGAGATCGTTATCGGCGGGCAGCTTTACCGGACCGCCTGAGGACGCCGTTCATGCAGACCAGTCCCTCATGACTATGACAAAGGGCAGAAAGCATATGCTTTCTGCCCTTTCGTATTATTCGTATGGGAAAGCTCAAAATCCGGAGGTCTGTGTCATGGAAGGATGGGTCAGAGAGAAGCGCGCCCCGTCGTAGCTCACCCGGCCAATAAGGTCCGCCGGATAGAGGCAGGTAGGGGGGATATCCCCGCCGTAGAGGTTTACCCCCAGACAGACGGTGATGGCGTCCTCCTCTACGGTGTATTCCACCCAATCGCCCACGGCGGCGGAGAGCTGGGCGTCGGCGGGCAGGGAGGGGGTAAAGTGGGAGAAGTCCAGGATTTCCGGCTGGGCGCCGTTGAAAGCCAGTGTGGCCTGTTTAGTTTTGTCATTGTAGGTGCAGGAGAAATGAGGGGTAAGGGCGTCTTCATAAGAGGAAGCGGAGAGTGCCCGGAGCGTGGGTATTTCACCCTCCAGCTCCACAAGGGCCAGCGTCCAATAGCTGACGCCGGTGCCCGAGCCTACATAGGTGAGCAGGGCCAGCTCTTCCGTACCGTCGCCGTCAAAGTCGCCGGAGCAGAGCCTGGGCAGATAGCACCGGGGGGTGGCCCAGGGGAGATCGTAGACCCAGGCATGGTCTCCGAGCTGAAGAAGACAGCGTTCCTCCGGGTACTCCTCGTCCCAGATACCATAGAGGAAAATATCTTTGTCAGAAAGCTGGGCCAGAAGGGTGGCGCCCGACGGTTCGGCCAGAAGGCAGGAAAGCTCCGCCTGTCCGTCCACCAACGCCTGGGGAAGGGAGGCGGCCTCGCCGTTCCACGCTGTACCCTCAAGGACCTCAGAGTTCAGGGAAAGAGAGAGCGGAGAAGCGGGCGGGAGTGAGTCTGGCTGAGGCTCGACAGGCAGGGCAACCCCGGCAGACACGGGGGAGGCCGCCGGAGTGGGGGCGGAGATAGCGGCGCCTTGGGCGCTGCAAGCGGCCAGGGGGATAAAACAGGCCAGACAGATGGGAAGAATACGATTCATGGCGGGCGCCTCCTGAAAGAGTGGGGTGGATAGCTTCACTTGCCCTTGTTGACCGAAGCTATCTTTATCATATCAGGAGGAATAAGAGGGAGACAACAACAAAGCGGAAACAAAAAATGTCAAAAGGGAAACAAAAATGGCGGAGCAAAGGCTCCGCCATTTGACGCACTCGAGATGGTTAGTTACCTGGAATCACAATGCGCGCACATATCGCAGATCGACGCATACCGTGTCGGGAGGAAAGGGGATATCCTGGTGGGTGCCGTCCCACTGGAAGCCGTGGGCGGCATAAAACCTTCGGGCCTTTTCGTTTTCCCGCAACACGAAGACAAAGACCTTTTGGAAGCCGTCCGCCTTCAGCCGCCGGAGGGCCTCGTCCATGAGCAGTCCTCCATAGCCCTTGCCCCGCTCGCCGGGGTGGGTGTAAAACGAGGCGATCTCGCCGAAGTCCTCATAGCCCTCGTTGTGAAATTGGCAGACCTCGCCGGGGTTATAGTTAGACTTTCGGGCGGGACAGTAGTTGATACAGGCCACCGGGGTTTCACCTTGATAAAGGAGCAAACCGTGACATCCGTTTTGGGAGAGGTAATTCTCCCGAAAAACCGCTGTCCAGCGGTCATCGGTGATCTGGGTATCCAGGAAATCCTGAGGGACGGCCCCCACATAGGTGTCCCGCCAACCCAAGGCGTGGATGAGGGACATAGCTATAAAGTGTTCTTCCTTTACAGCATCTACAAAGCGCAATCCGTCAGGCAATGGGTTCCGGCTGCTCATGCGTTGCCTCCTCACCGTGTTCCCGCTGCTCCTTGGCTAAGGCTCGGGCGTTGGCCAGCATGAGCTTGATGCGGTTTTCCTGATTGATCTTTGTAGCGCCGGGGTCATAGTCGATGGCCACGATATTGCTCCAAGGGTAGTCGTCTTTGATCTTGCGGATCATACCCTTGCCTACGATGTGGTTGGGCAGGCAGCCGAAGGGCTGGGTGCAGACGATGTTGGGAATCCCCATATGAATGAGTTCCAGCATCTCGGCGGTGAGGAGCCAACCCTCGCCCATTTTATTGCCGTCGCCCAGATAGCCCTGAATGCCGCGGTGGAGATCGTGGAAGTCGCCGGGGGCGCGGAAGCGGCCTGATTCCTTGAGCGCGTCGATCATGGCGTGCTGGTACTTCATCAGGTACTTTTCCAGCCACAGACAGAACTTCTCCTTGATCCATTTACCGCCGTAGATGTTTACGTCCACCGAGCGGTTGTTGACCTTGAAAATGATGAAGTCCATCACCCCGGGAACCACCGGCTCGGCGCCCTCGGAGAGGAGGAAGTCGCAGAGGTTGTTGTTGCCCAGAGGAGCGTACTTCACGTAAATTTCGCCCACCACGCCCACCAGGACCTTCTTCTCCTGGCTCACGGGAATGGCCTTGAAGGCGTCGATGATGCGGCGGAAATTGGCCTTCATGCTCTTGAAGCTCATACCCTTGCCCTGGTGCATATCGCTCAGGAGGAAGTCCATGCAGCTTCGGACACAGGCGTCGGTATCGCCTTCCGTCAGTTCGTAGGGGCGTACCTGATTGGAGACGTTGAGAATG
>CAJTLK010000108.1 GCA_910577415.1 uncultured Oscillospiraceae bacterium | reverse complement strand
CGATCCTTGAGCCAGCTTGGCAGGGAGCGGGTCTTGATGGAGGAGACCACCCCCATGGCGGCAAACATGGTGATGATGGAGGAGCCGCCGGAGCTGAAAAAGGGCAAAGTCAGTCCCACGATGGGGAGGATATAGAGACACATCCCGATGTTGAGCGCGCTCTGGAAAAAAAGCATTCCCGCATAGCCCATAGCGACCAGCGCGGTCATAGGGGAGGGGGCGTGACGGGCCACCCACACGCACCGGGCGATAATGGCCCCCAGGAGCAAAATGACCACCATGCAGCCGAGTAACCCCAGTTCTTCGCCGCAGACAGCAAAAATCTCGTCGGTGGAGCGGGCATTGAGGGAACTCTCATAGGGGCTTTGCGTGCGGATACCCTTCAGATAGCCCTGGCCGGTCAACCCGCCGGAGCCGATAGCCAGAATGGACTGGGATTGCTGCCAGCCCACCCCCTGGGTCTGACTGTCCAGAGTGGCGGTGTTGCCTGTGATATGGTCGATAACAACGGTGATGCGCTTTGCAAAGTACATGTCGCTGATGTGAGGCCATATCACGATGATCCCAACGACGCAGAGGACGGCGGCCAGTATGAACCACCACAGCCTGACCCCGCCCGTCCAGGCAAGGACCACAAAGAGGAAGAGATAGACCAGGGCCATACCAAAGTCATGGGAGACTACGGCGATCAGTCCCGCCATCATCAGGGTGTGCCCCACCATGGAGAACACGGCGAAGGGGCGGCTGATACCTTTGGTCTGGAGCTTGGAGCACTGCCAGGCCAGCAGAAGGATGAAGGTGAGCTTCGCTACCTCGGCGGGCTGGATGTTAAGGGGCAAGCCGGGGAGAGGGATCCAGCTTTTGTTGCCGGTGGTGTTTTCTCCCACGCCAAAGGGGATAAGGGCAAGGATAAGGGCCACATTGAATATCAGCAGCAGCTTCCAGCTTTTCTCCACAAAGAACTCTATGTCTACCGAGGACAGGGCCACATAGGCCACCACGCCGATAGCGATGGCTACCATCTGGACGAGTACGCCCCGGCTGCTGCCGGTCCAGCGGGTGGCGGAATAGATGAGCACCAGGCCGTACCCGCTGGCAATGAGACACAGCGACAGCAGAAGCTTATCGCCCCGCTGCCAGAAGTCTATCAGAGAATCTCTCAGCCAGGACACCGCCCCGCCCCCTCTCATCCCAACTCCGCCTTTTTCAGACGGCGGGGAAATTTCTAAAATCAAGTATACCATTTTTCCATTCGGTATGCTATACTCTTAAGTTAGAAATTCAAAAAATATCCATGGCGGGGGGTGAAGGTTTGGAATACCGCACAAAGAGCGAGGCGGAGACCGAGGCAGTAGGAGAAGCGCTGGCCCGGACCCTGACGCGGGGAACAGTTATTGCCTTCACCGGCGACCTGGGCGCGGGAAAGACCGCCTTTACCCGAGGGCTGGCCCGCGGGTTGGGGATCACTGAGCGGGTGACAAGTCCCACCTTTACTATTGTCAATGAGTATCAGGGAGGACGCCTGCCTCTGTTCCATTTTGATATGTACCGCCTGGAGAGCGCCGAGGAGCTTTTTGACATCGGCTGGGAGGATTACCTCTGCCGGGGGGGCGTATGCGCGGTGGAGTGGAGCGAAAAGGTTTCTGACGCTTTATCCGGTTGTTTGCGGATCGACATTCGCCGGGGAGCGGGAGATAGTGACCGGATCGTTACGATAGAGCAAGAGGCGGATTTCGGAAACGATTTTTACTGTTCCATGGAGACAGAAGAACCGACTCTCTGTTCTCCCCGGGAGGAAGCGCCATGAAGATTTTAGCTTTGGAATCCTCCGCGGTAGCCTGCTCGGCCTGTCTGACCGAGGACGACTTCCTCATCGCACAGAGCTATGAGAACAGCGGCATGACCCACTCGGTCACTCTGCTGCCCATGGCGGAGGAGCTGTTGAAGCGGGCAGGGGTCTCGGAAAAGGAGATAGATGTCTTCGCCGTAGCGGCGGGACCGGGTTCCTTTACCGGCGTACGGATCGGCGTATCAGCCTGTAAGGGGCTTGCCTGGGCGCTGGACAAGCCCTGCGCCAAAGTGTCTACTTTAGAGGCCATGGCCTGGAGCGCGGCAGCCCTGCCGGGTATCCTCTGCCCGGTGATGGACGCCAGAAGGGAGCAAGTCTACAACGCCCTCTTTTCCTTTGACGGTGAGGTCCTTACCCGCCTGACCCCTGACCGGGCCATTGGCCTGGAGGAGTTGAAAGCCGAGCTGAGGGAACGGGAAGGGAAGTACATTTTGGTGGGCGACGGCGCCCGGCTTTGCTATGACCGGCTGAATGGCGACGGCTTGGAGCTGGTCCTGACCCCGCCCAACCTACGCTACCAGAGCGCGTGGGGGGTGGCCCGCTCAGCCTTGGAGCTGGCGAAACGGGGAGAACTGGTCTCCGCCGGGGAGCTGGTCCCTGAGTATCACCGTCTCTCCCAGGCTGAACGGGAACGGCTGGCAAGGGAAGCGTCACAAAAGTGAGATACCAATTTTAAGGATAAAGGGGAGTATGAACATGTACGAAAACGATCAGAAGGTCCACATCATGAACCACCCTCTGGTGGCCCACAAGCTGACCATTATGCGGGACAAGAACACCAGCGTCAAGGATTTCCGTGACCTGGTGGGAGAGATCGGGATGCTTATCACCTATGAGGCTACCCGTGACCTGCCTCTGACCACTAAGGAGATCGAGACCCCCATCTGCAAGACCCAGCAGCCTACTCTGGCGGGCAAGAAGATCGCCGTGGTGCCCATTCTCCGGGCTGGACTGGGCCTGGTAGACGGCGTACTGCGGATGATCCCCGCCGCCCGTGTGGGCCACATCGGTATGTACCGGGATGAGGAGACTCTGGAGCCTCACGTATACTTCTGCAAGATGCCTAAGGATATTGCAGAGCGGGAGATCATGATCGTAGACCCCATGCTGGCCACCGGCGGCTCTGCCAACGCCGCCATTGAGGAGATGAAGAAGCGGGGCTGTAAAAACATTAAGCTAATGGTGTTGGTGGCCGCTCCCCAGGGCATCGACGCAGTCCGAAAGGCCCATCCCGACGTGGATGTTTATGCTGGCGCGGTGGATGAAAAGCTCAATGAGGTAGGCTATATCGTCCCCGGTCTGGGCGACGCCGGAGACCGTATTTTCGGCACCAAATAAGTAAAAGCGAGGAACGAGCTGTGTCCATCAAGCTGATCGTTATGGATATGGATGGCACCCTGCTGGACGAGGACCACGCCACGATCCCGCAGCGGAACATCGACGCCCTCCGGGCCGCGTCGATGCGAGGCGTAAAGCTGGCACTGGCCAGCGGACGGACCTGGAGCCTGCTGGTAGGCGCCCAGGAGCAGTTGGGATGCTTGGATTATGCCCTTCTTGCCAACGGCGCCTCGGTTTGGGACGTGGCGGCGGGAAAGAGCATTTATGAAAACACGATCCCCAACGACCTGGCGCTGGCCATCGGCGAGGTGCTTCACCGGGAGGGGCTGGCCTTTGAGGTTTATTGCGACGGGCAGGGCTATGTCCGCGCTTCTGACCGGGAAGGGATATTGGAGGACTGTCTCAGTCCCGCCTTCACTCAGTTTTTTGACGCGCACACCGTCTACCCGGAGACCATCGCTCAGGCGCTTGCCGGGCGGCGGGTGGAGAAGTTTGACGTTCTCTATGTCCCTGATGAGAAACGACAGGCCGTGCAGGCCGAGGTGGAGGCTCTTGGCCCGGTGGTCTTGACCCAGGCGCTGCGGTATAATATGGAGTTCAATGCCGTGGGGATCAACAAGGGCGTCGCTCTCCAGGTCTTGGCGGAGCATCTGGGGCTTAAGGCCGATGAGGTCATGGCTTTTGGCGACGCCGCCAACGACTTGGAGATGCTCTCCTGGGCCGGGTGGTCCTTCGCCATGGCGAACGCTACGGATGAGGCCAAGGCGTCCGCCAAGTACCTGACCGGGCGCAACAGCGAGGCGGGGGTTGCTCAGGCGGTGGAGAAATATGTCTTGGGCAAGTGAGCCGGCGCTAACGAATATTCCTGGGCTGAAAAGGAATTTAACACATGAAAAAACGACTGACCATATGCCTGGCCGCCGTCCTTTTGACAGCGTTGCTTCCCGGCTGCGTACAGGAAGGAGGCCTCCCGCCGGAGAGTGAAGCGCCGGAGCGGAGCGAGAGCGTGGTGCTCTATGCCGCCATGCGGGAGAATGTCCTGGAGACCTTGAAGAAGGGGTTTGAGGAGCAGTATCCTGAGGTGGAGCTGATCTGCTACAACGCCGCTACCAATACGATGCTCAGCCGTATCCGCGCTGAGGCTCAAAGCGGCCAGGTGGCCGCCGATGTGCTCTGGTTGGGAGATGACCGGGACTGCGAGGAATTCAAGGAACTGGGCATATTGCGCCAGGATACCTCATCCAAGGTCAATGCCGCGGTGGATCAGCGCTTCCGGGACCCGGAGGGATACTACGTGGCGGGACGGCTTGCCGCGATGGGGATCGTGGTCAACAACGACCTGATACCGGCGTCCAGAAGGCCCAAGACCTGGATGGGGATGGTGGACCCGGAGTGGAATGGACAGATCGCCGTGGTAGACCCAGGGCTTTCCGCCGCGGCGAACTACTGGGCTTGCGCCATGCTTACCAGCGAGAATAAGGACTATGGAGTCTATTATGCCCGGCGGCTTCAGCGGGGCGGGTGCCATCTGGAGAGCAGTTTTTCCTCTCTGCTCCGCAAAGTGCAGTCAGGGGAGCGGGCCATGGGAGTTTGCCCGGACTACCTTGCGGAGGAACTGATAGGGGAGGGGGCTGCGATCACCTTCCTCTATCCTTCGGATATTGTGGCGGTGGGGACCCCGCTGGCCCTTGTTAAGGATAGCGCCAATATGGAAAATGGTCAACTGCTCTATGATTATCTTCTCTCCCAGGCCGGACAGCAGCTTTTGGCGGATTGCGGCCTGGTTTCGGTTCGCAACGACGTAAACCAACGCGCGGCCCCTGCCGCCATCGCCAGCATGGCGATGGACTGTGACGTCAAAAAATTGACTGAGGGCCGAAGCAAGGCCCTGGCGGAGTTCTCCGAAATATTAGGCGGGTAAGAGCATACAAAGGTACTGCTTTCCGGCGGACCGCCCTTGGATGGACTGTGGTACTTTTTCCCGGCGAGACCCTTGACATGACAAGGGGTGAACGGTATAATACGTGTTGGTATTTTATAGAAAAAACTGCCGAAAATTCAGGAAATTCTGATTTTGGAACCAAATTAAATAGGAAAGGATGGCACGAACATGATCTATTCCGCAGAAGTGCAGCATATGTGTCCGGTGGCCAAGGGCGCCTATCACGGCCCTGCCCCCATCCCCGAGGAGGGCAAGTGGGTACAGGCCAAGGAGATCAAGGATATTTCCGGCCTGACTCACGGTGTGGGCTGGTGCGCTCCCCAGCAGGGCGCGTGCAAGCTGACCCTGAACGTGAAGGACGGTATCATCGAGGAGGCATTGGTGGAGACGCTGGGCTGCTCCGGCATGACCCACTCCGCCGCCATGGCCAGTGAGATCCTCATCGGCAAGACTCTCCTGGAGGCGCTGAACACCGACCTGGTGTGCGACGCCATCAACACCGCCATGCGGGAGCTGTTC
>CAJTLK010000107.1:4012-5661 GCA_910577415.1 uncultured Oscillospiraceae bacterium | reverse complement strand
TATTCGCAATGCGCCCGTCCGTTTTACCGACATCAGCGGGCAAACGTTCAACGGAGTTGTGCGGGTCCACGGTAAGGCCAATGAGGAAAAGTTGGTCATAGACGACCTCTATATTGATATTGGCGCCGGAAGCAGAGAAGAGGCTCAGAAGCTGGTGCAGTTGGGGGATGCGGCGGTTTTTGCCACCCCGGCTATGGTTGCCGGAAACCGGATGATCGCGCCTTATCTTGATAACCGGGTCTCCTGTGCGGCGCTGCTAAACGCGTTGGAGCTGGTAAAAGAGAGCGCCTATGATCTCTATTGCGTCTTTACCGTGCAGGGAGAGTTAGCTTCTCGCGGCGTAAAAACTGCGGCCTATGGGATCGAACCTCACTATGCCATATCCATTGACGTTACCGATGCGTGTGACTGGCCGGGAGCGGCCAGAACAAACACTGCGTTAGGCAAAGGCGTTGGGATCAAGGTAATGGACCCTTCCACGGTCTATCATCCTCAAATGGTAAAACGGCTGTCTGAATTTGCTGAAATGAGGCAGGTCAAGTACCAGAAGGATGTACAGGCAAAGGGGAGTGCCGCTGAAGCAGGGACCGTCCTTCAAAGCCGGTGCGGCGTGGTTGCCGGTGGACTTTCGATCCCCTGCCGTGGGCTTCACACACCTACCGCAATAGTAGACCTGTCCGATGTTGAAGCCTGTGTCGGGGTATTGACAGCTTTCATTGAAAACAAGTAACACAAAGGAATGTAAAATACTATGCCTTTACAGATAAGCAAAAAGACAAGGGAGCTTGCCAAACGGGCGGAGGCCGATCTCCAAGCCCAGTTTACAAACGTAGACGCAATTGCCCAGACCAACGCAGAGAAGGTTTTGGATGCTTTTCAGACGTACCGGGTGGCTGAGAGCGATTTTGCAGGGACCACTGGCTATGGTTATGATGACATTGGTCGGGATAAACTGGAAAAGATCTACGCGCATATCTTTCACACAGAGGATGCTTTGGTGCGGCTCCAATTTGTCAATGGCACCCACGCCATTACCTGTGCTCTCTTTGGCGCATTGAAACCGGGAGAGGCTCTTCTCTATGCCGTTGGAGCGCCCTACGACACCATTCAGAGCGCCATCGGTATCACTGGAAGCGCTCCCGGCTCTTTGAAATACTATGGGATCGGCTATCGTCAGGCAGAACTGACGCCGCAAGGGAACCCTGACCTGGTCGCCATTGCCGAGGCTCTTCGTGACCCTACGGTCAAGGCGGCGGTCATCCAGCGCTCCCGGGGCTATGCCACCCGACCTACCTTATCGGTATCGGAGATCGGTGACATTTGTAGGGCCATCCACGCAGTTCGGAACGACGTGGCTATACTTGTAGACAACTGCTACGGCGAGTTTGTAGAAACAATAGAACCTACAGAAGTAGGCGCGGATATGGTCATTGGCTCCCTTATCAAAAATCCCGGCGGGGGGCTGGCTCCTATGGGCGGATATATGGCAGGGCGCCGCGATTTGGTGGAAGGCGCGGCTATGCGTCTCACAGTTCCCGGAATTGGGAAAGAGTGTGGCGCCACGCTGGGCAACAACCGCAGTCTCTATCAAGGGCTTTTCCTTGCCCCTCATGTCGCGGCCCAGGCGGTAAAAACGGCTCTTTTTGCCG
>CAJTLK010000107.1:0-4002 GCA_910577415.1 uncultured Oscillospiraceae bacterium | reverse complement strand
ACTTTGGCGCGCCGGAGCCGCTGAAAAAATTTTGCCGCGGCATTCAGCTTGGTGCCCCTGTGGATTCCTATGTTACCCCAGAGCCTTGGGATATGCCGGGGTATGATACTCCAGTTATCATGGCTGCCGGAGCGTTTATTCAAGGCGCTTCCATTGAGTTGTCCTGCGATGGTCCTATGCGGGAGCCATTTACTGCGTACCTCCAGGGCGGCTTGACCTATGAGTCTGGAAAGCTGGGTGTTATGCTGGCGGTGGAGACACTGCTGTCTTAGGACGAACTATATTCCGCATAGTCTGCCTTATGGAGGTGAGACGATGCGGAAATCGCTGTTACGGGGAATATGGCCGCGCACATGGAGACGCAGGTATGCTCCTGGTCAGTTTATAGTCTCGATCCTCCTTGGGGTCATTACTGCCGTGTTTCTGATCCATCAGGTCAGCGCCGCTGTTCGCCCCCAATTGGTGGCCCTTGCCCAGGCCAAGCTGCGTAATCAATTGACTCTGATCTCCAATGAGGCCGTTGCCGCTGTATTAGCGCAAGAGGCTCTGCGATATTCCGATATGGTAGTCATGGAGCCAGGACCTGGCGGAGGGATCGCGACCATTACCACGGAGACGGTTCGTCTGAACAATTTAAGGAGTTCCGTGATGGCGCAAGTGGTTGCCAAGGTGGAGAGTCTTGATATTCATAGCCTTGGCATTCCTTTGGGGGCGCTCACTGGAATGGATATCTTTGCCGGTTCAGGGCCTGATCTGCCGGTCCAGGTGCTGTCAGTGGCCTCAGCGGAAGGAAACTACCGCAATGATTTTATCAGTGCCGGGATCAATCAAACGCTCCATCGGGTCATACTGGATATTACAGTCACCGCCGATCTCTTGTTGCCCGGCGGTGTTGTAGAGACCTTCGTTTCAACACCAGTCTGTGTGGCGGAGACCATTATTATCGGTCAGGTGCCTCAGACATACCTGGAGCTATACAAATGAAAGGGGAAGAGCCAGTGGATGATATCATCTCATATATAGTTAAAATGGCTCTTCCCGCTCTTTTTGGGGCACTTCTTTGGGCGGTTAGCCGCCCCTGGCGACGGGCATGCCTTGAAAAAAAGGACCAGACCGGCGGTCCCTATCGGGAAGGCGCAGTATTACTCTTTTTTATGTTTCTGGCTGGGCTTTTGGCCCTGACCCTGACCCCTGCCGGTTTTTGGGATGCGGTCCTCTCCGGCCAAAGCCCCCAGCTTCCGAGGCCGTTCCAAGGAGGGATCAATCTAATTCCGATCCGGCAGAGTTGGGAACTTTTGTGCTATTATATCCGTAATGGTCTCTGGTCGGCGGTTTGGATCAATTTCCCGGGGAATGTCATTATGTTCTTGCCGATTGGATTTTTTGCCGCTTTGCTCTCGGACAAGCCCAAGTGGTGGAAAAGCACCCTGTGGACGGCGGCACTATCCCTGTTTATTGAGGTGTTTCAACTTTTTATCTCTCGGGGGACGGATGTAGACGACTTGATTTTAAATGCGCTGGGTGGGCTGTTCGGCTTTTGGAGCTTTATAGCGCTTCACTGGTTGCTGCCCGATGTAGCCTCAAAATGCGCTAAGGTGTAAAGGAGAAGTGGTTGTAATGGATGCTCGGCAGGAGATCGAAGGGCTTCGGGCTGAACTGACCCAGGCCAGTTATGAATACTATATGCTGGATGCACCTACCATGTCCGATTACGACTTTGATCATAAACTCCGCAGACTGGAAGAGTTGGAGTCGGCCCATCCTGAACTGGTAAGTTCTGATTCTCCTACCCAGCGAGTGGGAGGTAAGGCTGCCGAAGGATTTGCAGAGGTAACGCACCAGGTGCCGCTGGAAAGCCTTCAGGATGTGTTCTCTTTTAAGGAACTGGCGGAGTTCGGAACCAGGATCAAGCAGAGCCTGGAAGACGTCTCTTATGATGTGGAACCCAAAGTGGACGGGCTTTCGGTGGCGTTGGAATATGAAGATGGTATCTTTGTCCGGGGCGCCACCCGCGGTGATGGCAGAGTGGGGGAGGATGTGACCCAAAACCTGCGAACCATCAAGACCATCCCGCTTAGGCTTCCAGATGCGCTTCCACGATTTATTGTCCGGGGCGAAGTATTTATGCCAAAATCAGTATTCCATGCCCTCAATGAGGAGCGGGAATTGAACGGGCAACCTCTTTTTGCCAACCCCAGAAATGCCGCCGCAGGCTCCCTTCGTCAATTAGACCCGAAAATTGCCGCCGCGCGAAAATTGGATGTTGTGGTATTCAACATCCAATTTGCTGAGGGGAAGGTGTTCCAAACACATGTGGAAACGCTGGAATATCTGAAAAGCCAGCATTTTCATGTTATTCCCTATACCATTTGTACTGCCATAGAGGATTGTGCCCGGACGATCCAGGATATTGGCGATCATCGGGAAGAATTTGAATATGACATTGATGGCGCAGTTATAAAGGTAAACTCCTTGACGGACCGGGAGCGCCTGGGTAGTACCGCCAAATTCCCCAGATGGGCTGCGGCCTACAAATACCCTCCTGAACAAAAGCCGTCTACGGTTGTGGACATAGTGGTCCAGGTTGGCCGTACCGGAGTCGTGACCCCAAAGGCGGTAGTATCGCCGGTCCGTTTGGCTGGAACGACTGTGACCAATGCCACGCTCCACAATCAGGACTTTATTGCTGAAAAAGATGTGCGGGTTGGCGACACGGTGCTGGTGCAGAAGGCTGGGGAGATCATTCCCGAGATCGTCGCGGTTCTGAAGGAAAAGCGCCCCGAGGGAACAACGCCGTATCGTTTCCCAGACCGCTGTCCTGTCTGCGGAGCTCCGGTGGTTCGAGATGAGGATGGCGCTGCAATGCGTTGTACGGGAGCGGAATGTCCCGCGCAACTCATGCGCCATCTGGTCCATTTTGCATCCCGGGACGCCATGGACATTGAGGGGCTTGGTCCAGCAAATGTTGAAAGTCTGGTCAACGCCGGACTGCTGAAGACTCCCGGCGACCTCTACAGTTTGCGGACGGAGGATGTTGAAAAGCTGGAGCGAATGGGGAAAAAATCGGCCCAAAATTTGATCGATGCAATTGAAAGATCGAAAGAAAATGACCTTTCCAAGCTGCTCACGGCCTTTGGTATCCGCCAGGTAGGGCAGAAGGCCGCCCAGGTCTTGGCGCGGCAGTTTGGCACATTGGATGCACTGGCCTCCGCGGATGCAGAGAGTTTGTCAAAGGTACCTGATATTGGAGGGATCACCGCACAAAGCATTCTGACGTGGTTTTCCGATCCGCAATCCCAACACCTGGTAGAAACGCTGAAGGCTGCCGGTGTCAATATGGAGAGTCATGCCCAACCCATTGGAGACAAGCTTTCAGGACTGACTTTCGTGCTTACCGGGGAACTGTCCGGTTTTTCCAGAAAAGAGGCTGGGGAGCGCATTCAAGCCTTGGGCGGTAAGGTCTCGGGTTCGGTGTCAAAAAAGACCTCTTATGTGATCGCGGGGGAGGCCGCCGGTTCCAAGCTCCGTAAGGCACAGGAGCTGAAGGTCCCCATTCTGGATGAGGTGGGATTTCTCGCCATGCTGGAGGGGGTGGCCCCAGCCGTTGACAACTCGCCTGAGATAGAGTAGACTTGTCCTATCAAATACAGTAAAGGTAGGGGAGAGGAATGAAAAAGGAAAAAGTTTCCAGCGCCGTTATTCGCCGCTTGCCTCGCTACTACCGCCATTTGACCGATCTATCCTTGGCGGGGGTCGTCCGTATTTCCTCCAACGCGTTGGGAAAGTCCATGAACCTGACGGCTTCTCAGATCCGGCAAGACCTGTCTTGCTTTGGGGAGTTTGGACAGCAGGGATATGGGTATAACGTTGATTCTCTCCGGGGACAGATCGCGGAGATATTAGGTATGACTCACCATCACACCGCGGTCATTTTGGGGGTAGGGAATCTGGGACGGGCATTGATGGAGAACTTTCCATTTCATCGCAGCGGATTTGATCTAA
>CAJTLK010000106.1 GCA_910577415.1 uncultured Oscillospiraceae bacterium | reverse complement strand
TGGGCGTCGGGGTCGGAGTGGGTGTCGGGGTCGGAGTGGGGGTCGGGGTAGGCACCGGCTCCCACTGGGCGGTATAAACGGCGTCCCCAGTCACGGTCCCAGCCACTTCCGGCTTCCAGCCCTGGAAACGATAGTCCTTCCGTATGGGGTCCCCGCAAAAATCCGGGGTCTTGTCACCTAAGAGCAGGTCCTCATTTACCTCATCGTCAAAGGCGCTTCCCTCCACTCCGTCCGTATATGTGACCGTATGCGTTAGGTCGGCAAAGGTGATGACCACGTTTCCGTCCCGAAGCATCACCACAAATTGGGGATCGTCGCTGATGAATTTTTCCCGGTCTGACCGGGTGATGGTATAGCCCTCTCCCGGCACCGCCACCACCCGGTAGGGGTGTTCCTCCTCCCGGGTGGGCCGCCGCCAGCGAGTGATACCGATGTGCGCGTTCTCATCCAAGGCCCCTGTGATGGTGATGGGCCGGGTGGGGTCGGTCAGCTCTCCCTCCGGGAAATCATCG
Source organism: uncultured Oscillospiraceae bacterium (assembly GCA_910577415.1). Classification (GTDB taxonomy): domain Bacteria; phylum Bacillota; class Clostridia; order Oscillospirales; family Oscillospiraceae; genus Vermiculatibacterium. The sequence continues at coordinate 5,179 of CAJTLK010000106.1, read as the reverse complement.
TCGTCAGCGTCCAGGTAAAAGTTGTGGAAGCAGCCTTCTCCGCTTCCGGCCTCGTTGTTCCTCACGGTAAAGGTGTCGGAAAGAAACACTTGGAGATAGGGACTGCTCAAAATACCGCCGCCGAAACGCTCCGCGGCGTTCCCGGTCACTTCCCCACCGAAAAGGAGCAGCCGCCCATGGTCACAGCCGATCCCGCCGCCGCTCCCTGCCGCTTGGTTTTCTGTCACCACGCCACCGGTCATTTCCATTGTGGAGTGGCCCCAGGACAAGAACACTCCGCCGCCCTCGCCGGGGCTTTTGATCTCCGTATGGGCGCCGATGTAGTCCAACAGACTTTGGTTTTCCGGCTCCATCGCCCGGCAGGCGCTGATCTGTCCCTCCTCCAGCTTAAGGGAGCCCCAGAGCACGTTGACGCCGCCGCCCTGGTAGCTCTCACAATTTTCAATGCTGCCGCCCCGCAAGGTAAGGCAGCTGTCGTCGCTGTTGACCACCGCCACGCCGCCTCCGGCCCAGGCGCGGCAATTTCGGACCGTGGAGCCCTGCTCCATCACCATGACGCCGCTGAGAAACACACCGCCGCCCATCCAATTGGTCCCTTTGCTGCTATTGTTGTTGCGGTTATTTTGAATGGAGGCTCCGCCGCCCAGGGTAAGGCTGCCGCTCTGCACCGCCACCAGTGGGCCGGAGGCCACCAGCCCTTCCTCATATCCCCCATCAACAATAATATCCTCCAGTCGAAGGTCTGAGGATATCATCAAGAGGGTGGGATGGCCGTTCATGGCGCAGGTGAGCTTATAGACCTCCCGCTCCTCCGTATCAGGGTCATCATAGCTGGTCAGGGTCATGGGCTTTTTCACCGTGGGCACACCGGTGGTCTGGGAGACGTAAAAATCCTCCAGGAGCATGACGGTGCCGCCCTCATATACGCCACTGAGCGCCGCGGCCAAAGAGCCGGTAAGCCACTCGCCGTCTGTTTCAGCCTGATATCGCGCCTGGGCCGCCGGGGCTTTGGAGGGGGCTTCGTTGAGGCCGGGTCCGGCCTCAACGCCGGCCATGGCCGGCGCCGCGTTGAGTACCATACATCCCACCAGCAGCAAACTGAATATCTGTTTCTTCAAGAGTATCGCCTCTGATCCTACGTTTCTTTGTCCACAGCTCCCCTTCTCAAGGCTCTTCCCCTTGGGCGGGAAGGAATAGCTGGTTAGCCAAATCCAACAGGCCCTCCTGGCTGGCCCCAGCGTCCACGCTGAGACTGTATAGCTGACCGGGGACCACGTCGAACCAGGCGATCTTGCCCGCGCTGTCGTCATTCCAGGCCAGCCGGGCCGGGCACCAGCCCACCTCGGCCTCAGTGCGGTGGGCAAAGTCCCCCTCCACGCCGGAGATGTCGGCGAAGTCAGCACTGGTATCGTAGGTAGGGGCGATGCGGTAGGTGCAGGTCACGCCGTCCAAGGTGAAGGTGGTCTCTCCCACCGCCAGCTCGTCCAGATAGAAGGCGTTATAGTGTATGTCCTGGGCGCCCTCCGGGGCATGGGTCAGTTGGTGGCCCAGAACGGAGAAAATGTCGTTCACCGTATTCAGCAGATCGGCGGGGGTCATATCGGAGCGGACAGACCACTGGGTCTGGTCGGCATGCCAGCTGACCTGGGCGGTCTGGGCATTGGAGCGCAGGGTGAGGGCTGTCCCGTCGGCATTCCAGTCCATCTGGTCGGTCCATGCCTCGTCTCCGCCAAAGATGTCCTGAGGCTCCTCGGTTCTCCACGCCCGGAGGGTGACGGTGTGGCCGCCCCGGTCAAATTTCGCCTGGGCGATGGGGGTCTCGCTCTGACTGGACAGCAGGTCATAGATCACGTTTTGAACATCTGCCGGAATGGGTAACTTGTAGCCGTACCCGGCAAGATCTTCGACTGTAATGATATTTTCGGGCGTGCCAGGGATCCTGCTCTGCCAAAGCATGGCGCCAAGGACCACACACAGGCAGGCGGCAACTGCCGCCAAGCCCTTCCAATAAGCCTTGAGGCGTTTGGGAATGACCAGGGCCTCCTCCAGCAGGTCGTCATCCACAGCGTTCATAAACAGCAAAAACCGGGCATAAACGCGCTCACTCATACATGGATCCCCTCCTCCTCCATAGCTTGGCGGAGCTTGTTGCGGGTGCGAAACAGGGCGGATTTGACCTTTTCCTCCCCCACGCCGCACGCCTGGGCGATCTCCCTGACGCTCATGCCATACCAGTACCGCCGGAGGAAATATCGGCGGTGCTCCTCGCTTTGGCGGCGAAGAAAGCGGTCAAGAAAGTCGCGGAAGGTCATCTCGTCCGTCACCGTGTCTCCGGGATCAGGCAGACTGCTGCTCAGCTCCCAAAAGGTCTCTTGCAGGGTGGAATCCCGCTTTTGGGCATGGTTGTAGTCCAGTCGGTCCAAGGCCAGATTTCGGGTAATGCGGCCCACAAAGCCGCCCAAGTAGGCCGGGCGCTGGGGCGGGATAGCGTTCCAGGTCTGGACCCAGGTGTCGTTGACGCACTCCTCACTGTCCCGCTCGTCCCACAAGATCCGCCGGGCAATGGCCTGACACATCGCGCCGTATTTTTCCGCCAGGCAGGCGATGGCCTCCTCCGCCCGCCGAAAAAGCAGTTCTATGATCTGGATATCTTTCATCTTTCTACCCCCTTATACTAAATAGACGGCTTTTTCCCCGCTGCCGTTGCGCTTAGGCAAAAGTTTTTTCTGCTCTCTAATGCTTGCCGTTTACTTTGGGGCACGCCTTCCCTTTTCTTTTGTTTTTCTGTTTGGGCTTGACAAAGACCCATTTTCTTAAATATTATTATACGGTGTCCACCCGTGGACAAGTCAAGAGCCGGAGGGGATCAATTTGGATGATTTTTTTACCATCCGCCAGGTGTGCAAAAGCTGCGGCCTTTCCCGGGCCACCCTTTTGCGGATGGAGGAACGGGGCTTGCTGAAGCCCGCCTCCATCGACCCCGAGACGGGCTATCGCTGGTATGACGTCCTCAATGTCTGCCAGGTCACGCAGATCAAGCTGTTTCTCAGTATGGGCATGACCTACGACGACATTGCGCTGTACTACCATTCCGACGGCACCTCCCGGGAGCTTTTGTCCCGGGTGGAGGAGAAATACCTGCACTTCAAGCGGGCCTACGAGGAGATCAAGCTCCGGCTGGATCAGCAGGAGCACCTGGGCTTTGAAGTTGTGGACCTGCCCGAGTACGTCTGCTATACCTGTCGGGACCGGGGGACCTCCTCGGAGGAGCACTACTGGACCATGCACCGCCTCTACCATGAGACGGTGGAAAAGGGCTATCGGCCCCTGATCTCCGAGCCGCTGTTTCTGGTCAAGGAACGCACCGACTTTATCGAGGGGAAGTTTGAGGACCAGGAAGAAGATTATGTCTGCTGCATCCCACTGGAGCCAGATAACGCCCCGGAGGAGGCGGTGGTCTATCCCGCCTGCCGGGGCCTCTCCTGTCTGGCCTACGGAAGCTACGCCAATGTGCCGGAGGCGCTCAACGCTCTGGGCCGTGAAATTCGGGCGCGGGGCTTACGTCCCGCGGGCTATGTGCGGGTGCTGGGCCTGGTCGCCCCCTATGTGGGCCGGTATATCTCCCCAGACAACTTCGTCACCCGCCTGGTGGTACCCATTGAGGGCTGAGGTCAAAATTTGAAAATGCACCCCACTGAGGAGTACCCGTCCAAGGCGGGCATGCAAGAAAGACAAAGAGAAGGCCTACGCCGTTTGAACGACGTCGGCCTTCTCTTTGCTTTTTGAATGCTTGTTATCGCGGGCGGAGGCTTACAACAGACCGATGAACCGGCTGAGCATCACCACGCACTCGGCGCGGCTGGCGGTGCCCTTGGGGTTCAGCAGGTCCGCCCCAGTGCCCTTCAGGATACCTACGCCCACGCACCAGGTCATGGCCTCCTTGGCCCAATCGGCCACGTCGGCGCTGTCGCTGAATTTGGTCAGCTCGGCCTGGGTCTTCACGTCCATGCCAATGAGCTTGGCATAGCGGAAGAGCATCACAGCCAGCTCCTGGCGGCTGATGGCGTCGTTGGGGGCAAAATCGTTATTGCCCTTGCCGTTGACCACGCCGGTCTTGGCTGCCCAGGCCACGGCGTCGGCGTACCACGCGTCGCCCGCCACGTCGCTGAAGGGATTCTCCAGCCCCTTCTCCCCGTTGGAGAAGCGGTAGAGGATACTGGCCAGACTGCCCCGGGTAATGTCGGAGGTCAGATCAAAGATACGCTGAGCCTCATTCACGCCCTTCACCAGCTCCAACCCCGCCATGTCGTTGACGGCGCCCTCGGCCCAATGGCCCTGGGGCACATCGGTAAAGCCCTCCTCGGGGGTGGGGATGGCGGCGGGGAGGACAGCCTTTATGAGTGTCTCACCAGAGGCGTCGGTAACGGTAAGGGTCTTGTCGCCGGACTTGGTGGTGATCTTCTCCTGTTTGGAGCCATCGGCAAAGACGGTGGTGACGGTGGTGGTCCCGTTCTTATCGGTCTTGGTGGTGGTCTTGGACCCGTCGGGGTTGGTGACGGTGATCCCCTTTTCCTTCTGCCGGGTGGTGGGGACCATCTCGCTGTACCCTCCGCTGCCGGAGCTGAGCAGTTTGATCTCGTCGCAGTTTCGGACCCGGAGGACGCACACCGACACGTCGGAGCTTCCCTCAGGGTGGAGGTAGCTCAGGCCCACCGCCGAGACGGCGTCCCCGACCTTGATCCGTTTGCCTACGGTGTTCTCCCCATTCTTATTGGTGATATAGCCATCGATGAAAATGGTGGCGGCCACGCCGGAATCGTCGGTGAGCTTGAACTGGGAGACCACGCCGCCCTCCATAATGATATCGCTGACGGTGCCCTGGGTCTTCACCAGCCAGCCGCCGTTACGCGCATAATCGGCGGCCTCTTCGGTGGTCAACACCTTAGGCTCCTGGATCTGCGGCTCGGCGTCCAGGACCTCCAGGGAGGTGATCTGGATCTCCCGGTCCCCCTGGTACTCGTCGGTACTGCCGATGACCCGGACCTTAGTGCCGATGGCCAGGCCGCTCTGGGCATATGGGAAGATGGTGATGCCGCCGGTGGCGTCCTGAATATAGATGGAATCAAAGAAGGTGGTGTTAGGGTTGGTGGTGCCGCTGGTCACATAGCCCTCGGCCACA
>CAJTLK010000105.1 GCA_910577415.1 uncultured Oscillospiraceae bacterium | reverse complement strand
GTGGGGGAGGGATTCCAAAGGGAGGGCGAGTCGAAACGCCCTCCCTTTGGTGGTTCTTGGGGGGTCTGGGGGGCCATTCTTGACACTCAAGAATGGTCCTCCAGGGGTCGTTCTCAGCACTTTGCTGGGAATACAGTGGCTTTTCTTTGGCCTCAAAGAATACCCCCACATGCCTGTCCCTCACTGTGGGGAAAGAAAAGCCCCTGGGGTTGACTTTCCCCCCATTCCGCATTACAATGGCAATTATTGTGCCACAAAGGAGGGAGCCAAACATGAAAACCATCTATCTCGACCACGCCGCCACCACCCCCGTCTGCCCTGCCGCAGCCCAGGCCGCGGTGGAGGCCATGACGAAGCATTTTGGCAACCCCTCCTCCCAATACCCTCTGGGCAAAGCCGCCGCGAAACGCCGGGAGGAAGACCGCGCCGCTGTTGCCGCCGCCCTTGGCTGCGCGCCAGAGGAGCTGTTCTTCACCTCCTGTGGCACCGAGGCCGACAACTGGGCCATCCGCGCCGCCGTGGAGCGGGGAGCCAAAAAAGGTAAGCACATTGTCACCACCGCCATCGAGCACGACGCGGTGCTCCAACCCATGAAAGCTCTGCAAACCGTAGGCTTCGACGTCACCTTTCTCAAGCCCGACGCCCACGGCAGCATCGATCCCCAAGCCGTCCGCGACGCCATTCGGGAGGACACCATCCTGGTTTCCATGATGCTGGTAAACAACGAGATCGGTTCCGTCCTACCCGTTCGGGCGGCAGCGGACGCCATCCGGGAGAAGCACTCCTCCGCCCTTCTCCACACCGACGCGGTCCAGGGCTTTTTGAAGCTGCCCTTCACCCCGGCGGAGCTGGGGGCCGACCTTGTCACCGTTTGTGCCCACAAGATCTGCGGTCCTAAAGGTATTGGCGCGCTCTACATTAAAAAGTCTCTGGCCTACAAGCGTTATAGCTCTCCCGACAGTTTTGCCCTAGACCCGGTCTTCCGCCCCCTGCTTCTGGGCGGCGGACAGGAGAAGGGCCTGCGCCCCGGCACCGAGGCCACCCACCAGACCGCCGCCTTTGCCGCCGCGGTGCGCTCCTGGCAGCCGGGAACGGCCAACGCCATTCGGGAGCTTCGGGACTACGCCGCCGGGCAGCTCGCCACCATTGCCGGTGTGAGCCTTATCACGGACATTTCCACCGCCGCCCCCCACATTCTGGCCCTCTCCCTCCCCGACTTTTCCGGGCAGACTGTGGTGGAGGCCTTGGGGAGCCAGGGCGTGTGCGTCTCCTCCGGCTCGGCCTGCCACCGGGGCAAGCCCAGCCATGTCTTCGCCGCCATGCCCATCCCGGAGAAGGTAAAATACGGGGCGGTACGGGTCTCCTTTGGTCCGAAGTCCACCCAGGAGGAGGTTGATGTGCTTGTCCGCCTCATCCGCCATATCTGTGAGAAAAAAAGTCTGCTGTTTTAAGGAGTTTTCACTGTGTTTTCCTATATGAAGCAGGGAAAGCGGTTCTACCATGAAGTAGTTGCCCTGGCTATCCCCATCATTCTGCAAAACCTCATCACTAACTCTCTAAGTCTGCTGGACACCTTTATGGTAGGCGCTCTGGGCGAAGCCCCCATGGCTGCCGTCACTCTGGCCAACATCCCCATTTTTGTTATACAGCTCATGACCTTCGGTCTACAGAGCGGAGCCAGCGTCCTCATCAGCCAATTCCATGGCCGGGGGGACAAGGGAGCCATCAACGAGGTGCTGGGCATCGGATTCTTTGTGGCGGGAGTTTTTACCCTGATCTTTGGCTGTATCATGTTCTTCATTCCCAACCAGTTTATGTCTCTGTTTGGCAACGACGCCGGGGTAGTGGCCCTGGCCGCCAGGTACGCTAAGATCGTGGCTTTCTCCTTCTTCTTCGACTCTCTGGCCCAGGTCTATATCGCCGCCCACCGCTCCATGGCCAACCCCATGCTGGGCCTTTACATTCTGGGTGCGTCCATGGTAAGCAACACCATCCTCAACTGGGTCTTCATCTTCGGCAAGCTCGGCGCTCCCGCCATGGGGGTGGAGGGCGCCGCTTTGGCCACCCTCATCTCCCGGGTCCTGGAGCTGGTCATCGCCCTGGGGCACATCCTTTTGGGGAAGAAATTCAGGTTCCAGTTCGCCCGGCTGTTCCGGCCCAGCAGAGACATGATCCGGCGGTATGTCCGCTTTGCCACCCCGGTGCTTCTCAACGAGACCCTTTGGGGCCTGGGTACCTCCCTCTATCCCACCATCATGGGACATATGGATGGCTCCCAACCCATTTTGGCAGCTTACGGCCTGGTGGGCAATCTGGTGAATATGTCCACCGTGGCGATCTTTGCCCTGGGCGGCACCACCGCCATCATCATAGGCCGGGAGATCGGCGCGGGGCAGCGCCGGGACAAGGTCTACGGCATCGGCCAATGCCTGGACATGATCGCCTTTCTGGGCGGCGGACTGGTGGGCGCCATCTTCATTGCCCTTACTTACCTGGTCTTTGAGCCTTACTTCTATCCCCTGTTCCATCTGTCGGCGGAGGCGGCGGCCATCGCTACTATGATGAGCGTAGTCTCCTTTGCTTTCATGGCTTTCCGTTCCTTCAATACCACCAATGTGGTGGGCGTGCTCCGGGGAGGCGGCGATGTGCGGACGGCCACCGCCATCGACCTGGCCCCCATGTGGCTGCTCTCCCTGCCCCTGGCCGCCCTGGCGGGGCTTGTGTTTCACTGGGGCATCGTTCCGGTGTACCTGTGCCTGTCCCTGGACAATGTGGTAAAGCTCTTTTTGGGCGTTTCCCGGCTGCGGAGCGGCGAATGGATCCGGGACGTGACGGTGGCGTGACCGACTGTAGCACTCTTCTCCTCCGTCTGCTTTTCTATGGCCTGTCCCTGCGGGGACGGGCCATTTTTTTGACTTTTTCCTTTGTTCACATTTAATTTACATCCTCATCTATTGACATTTCCTCCCGGCGGTGGTACATTATCTTAGCACTCAAGAAGTCGGAGTGCTAAAGAAGGCTGTGATAGCCCGCCAAAGCCGAGGTGAATTACTTGGAGCTGACCGAGCGAAAAAAGAAAATACTCCGCGCCGTCGTGGAGAGCTTCGTTCAGAACGCCGAACCGGTGGGTTCCAAGGCCATCGCCCAGTCCACGGACCTGGATGTCTCCTCCGCCACCATCCGCAACGAGATGGCGGAGCTTACCTCCATGGGCTATCTGGAACAGCCCCACACCTCCGCGGGGCGCATCCCCTCCGCCAAAGGCTATCGGCTCTATGTCAACGAGCTGATGGACGACTACAAGCTGTCCATGCAGGAGACCGAGCGCATCAACAGCGCCCTCAACATGAAGATGCAGGCTTTGGACCGGGTCATCGACGAGGCGGGCAAGGTGGTGGCAAAGCTTACCCAATACCCCGCTTTCGCCCTCACCGCCGCCCCGGAGAAGGTGACCATTCAGCGCTACGACCTGCTGCTGGTGGAAGAAAAGTCTTTTATCTCCGTGGTGATGACCGACACCAATGTGGTCCGCAACAAGCTTTTCCGCCTTGCCGACGACCTTAGTGAGTCTCAGCTGCAAATGTTGGGCACACTGCTTAATACTGGCTTTACCGCTCTAAGCCCGGAGGAACTGAAAACCAAGCTGGCCCAGGCGGCACGGCACGCCGCGCCGGAGGCGTATTCCCTCATTGAAATGGTGGTCTCCTTTGCCGTTGAAGTCCTGGAAGAGCTGGGGCAGCGTTCTATCCACACCGCGGGCCTGGCCCATTTACTGGACCACCCGGAATACCAGAGCCTGGAGAAGGCCCAGCCGTTGATGACCCTCCTTTCAGAAGCCGACTTTGGCCCCCTTCCCGCCCGTATCGACGGAAGCGTTGGCACCGACATCGTCATTGGTCCAGAGAATGTGAATGAAGCGTTGAAGGATTCCAGCGTAGTCATGGCAAGCTACGACCTGGGCGACGGGATGAAGGGCCTTATCGGTGTGGTAGGCCCCACCCGAATGGACTACGCCAAGATCTCCGCCCGGCTGGCCTATGTGGCCCAGGAGCTTTCCGGGCTGTTCAAACCCGGCGCCGGTTCTCTCCCGCCGGGCAGCGGCACAAAAGAATGACACATAGGAGGCTGAACCTATGAGCAAGAAAGAGAAAAAATCCGCACAGGAGCCGGCGGAGGAGACCGTGGAGCCCATCGACGGCGTGGAGACCGCAGCTGAAGAGACCGTCCCGGAGACCCCCGATTCCCCCGGCGCCGACGAGACCGCAGCCCTGAAGGAGCAGCTTGCCGCCCAGGAGGACCGTTTTCTCCGGCTGTGCGCCGAATATGACAACTTCCGCCGCCGCAGCCAGAAGGAGAAGGAGGGCATTTATCAGGACGCCACCGCCGACGCGGTAAAGGCCATGCTCCCGGTCTATGACAACCTGGAACGGGCCTTAAAGCAGGAAACTGCCGACGAGGCCTACAAGAAGGGCGTGGAGATGACCATGGCCGGACTGAAGAAGGCGTTCGCCGACCTGGGCGTCACCGAGATCGATGCCGTGGGAGCGAGCTTTGACCCCAACATCCACAACGCCGTGATGCACATTGACGACGATACCCTGGGCGAGAACACCGTGGCCGAGGTCTTCCAGGCCGGGTTCATGCTGGGAGAGAAGGTTATTCGGTTTGCAATGGTCAAGGTAGCTAATTAGCAGCGGAACGGCCTGCCGGGGTCGTCAGGCCCCACGAAAGAAATCCCGCCTAACTGTGGGGCGCGACGACTGCGGCGCGCCCTCCTTATCCCTTTGTGTAAAACAAATTTACCATATATAGGAGGAACAAAACTATGTCTAAGATCATCGGGATCGACCTGGGCACCACCAATTCCTGCGTTGCTGTAATGGAGGGCGGCGAGGCCGTGGTCATCGCCAATGCCGAGGGCAACCGCACCACCCCCTCCGTTGTGGCCTTCTCCAAGGACGGCGAACGTATGGTGGGCCAGGTGGCCAAACGTCAGGCAGTCACCAATCCTGACCGCACCGTCAGCTCCATCAAGCGGGAGATGGGCAGTGATTACAAGGTCACTGTGGACGGCAAAAAGTACACCCCCCAGGAGATCAGCGCCATGATCCTGCAAAAGCTGAAATCCGACGCCGAGGCTTACCTGGGCGACACCGTCACCGAGGCGGTCATCACCGTCCCCGCCTACTTCACCGACTCCCAGCGCCAGGCCACCAAGGACGCGGGCAAGATCGCCGGGCTGGACGTCAAGCGCATCATCAACGAGCCTACCGCCGCGGCCCTGGCCTACGGCGTGGACAAGGAGACCGCCCAGAAGGTCATGGTTTACGACCTGGGCGGCGGCACCTTCGACGTGAGCATCCTGGATATCGACGACGGCGTCATTGAGGTCCTGGCCACCGCCGGCAACAACCGCCTGGGCGGCGACGACTTCGACAAGTGCGTCATGGACTGGATGGTGGAGGAGTTCAAGAAGGACTCCGGCATCGACCTCTCGGGCGATAAGGTGGCCATGCAGCGGCTGAAGGAGGCCGCGGAGAAGGCCAAGATCGAGCTTTCCGGCGTCACCAGCTCCAACATCAACCTGCCCTATATCACTGCCGACGCCTCCGGCCCCAAGCACCTGGACCTCACCCTGACCCGGGCCAAGTTCGACCAGCTCACCTCTCAGCTGGTGGACGCCACCTCCGGCCCCGTGCGCCAGGCCCTCTCCGACGCCGGCCTCACCGGCAACGACATCTCCAAGGTACTGATGGTGGGCGGCTCCAGCCGCATCCCCGCCGTCCAGGACATGGTCAAGCGCCTCACCGGCAAGGAGGGCTTCAAGGGCATCAACCCCGACGAGT
>CAJTLK010000104.1 GCA_910577415.1 uncultured Oscillospiraceae bacterium | reverse complement strand
TGCGGGGCACTTCCCCTTGTGGGGCAAGGCGCCCTCGCCCTGCCATGCCCTTTGGCTTTTCACGCTTGCGGATAGGCCATCCGCTCCTTGTCCTACATACCAACCTGTATGACTAAAGGAGTGTAATTTTAGACCTATGGCAGAAAAATTGAAGATCATCTCCCTCGGCGGTCTCAACGAGATCGGCAAGAACATGACCGTGTACGAGTACGGCAACGACATGATCGTGGTGGACGCCGGCATGGGCTTTCCCGACGACGATATGTACGGCATTGACGTGGTCATCCCCGATTTCAGCTACCTTATCAAGAACCGGGAGCGGATCCGGGGAGTGTTCATCACCCACGGCCACGAGGACCACATCGGCTCCCTGCCCTATCTTTTGCGGGAATTGAACGTGCCGGTGTACGCCACCCGGATGTCCGCGGGGCTTATCAAGCTGAAGCTGGAGGAGCACCACCTGCTGGGCAAGACCCGGCTCATCACCTGCGAGCCGGGGGAGACGGTGAAGGCGGGGAGGATCAGCGTGGAGTTTATCCACGTCAACCACTCCATCGCCGACGCGGTGGCCTTTGCCATCCGCACCCCGGTGGGCGTGTGCGTCCACACCGGCGACTTCAAGATCGACCCAACCCCGGTCTCCGGGGGCATGATCGACCTGGCCCGTTTGGGCCAGCTGGGCCAGGAGGGCGTGCTGTGTATGCTCTGCGATTCCACCAACGTGGAGAGTCCCGGCTACACCAAATCAGAAAAGAGCGTGGGGGCCTCCTTTGACGCCCTCTTCCGAGGCTGCGACGAGCGTATCATCGTGGCCACCTTTGCCTCCAATGTGGACCGCATCCAACAGATCATCTCGGTGGCCGCCAAATATGGCCGCAAGGTGGCCATCACCGGGCGGAGCATGGAAAACGCCATCAAGGTGTCCTCTGAGCTGGGCTACATGAGCATTCCCAGCGGAGTTCTGGTGGACCTGGCTCAGATCAAGGGCCTGCCCAAGAGCAAGGTGTGTATCGTCACCACCGGCAGCCAGGGAGAGACCATGTCCGCCATGACCCGCATGGCCTTCAATACCCATAAGCAGGTGGAGCTTCAGGCGGGAGACAGGGTCATCTTCTCCGCCTCGGCCATCCCCGGCAATGAAAATGCCATCGGCAACGTTATCAACGAGCTTTACCGCAAAGGGGCTGAGGTGGTCAATGAGCGTCACGCCGGGCTTCACGTCTCCGGCCACGCCTGCCAGGAGGAGCTGAAGATCCTTCACGGCCTGGTGAAGCCCCGGTTTTTTGTCCCGGTCCACGGTGAGCAGCGGATGCTGAAGATCCACGCCAAGCTGGCCCAGGAGATGGGGATGGACCCCAGGAACATCGTGGTGACAGACATTGGCAAGGTAATGGAGCTGGATCGGAACAGCATCAAGGTCAACGGCAGCGTGCCCTCTGGCCGGGTCTTTGTGGACGGCTACGGCGTAGGCGACGTGGGCGCGGTGGTCCTCCGGGACCGCAAGCATCTGGCCGAGGACGGCATGATCGTGGTGGTGGCCTCGGTGTCCTCCGCCGACGGCGGGCTGCTCTCCGGGCCGGACATCATCACCCGTGGTTTCATCTACGTCAAGGAGTCCGAGGCCCTTATGGCCGAGCTGCGGCAGGTGGCCGCCGAGACCCTGGAGAAGAGCCAGCGCGTCAACGGCTGGGATTGGAACGCCGTCAAGGCCGACGTCCGGGACGAGCTGAGCAATTACCTGTTCAAGAAGACCCACCGGAATCCGATGATTTTACCTGTTATTATGGAAGTGTGAAGAGCGGAGAGCCGGACAAGGAGCGACACTGGACTGGAGCGAGGGCGAGCGAAAAGCCGCATGGCGGCTTGTAGACCAGCCCGAGTCGGAGGGAAGTGGAGCGACTGTCATGGCCGGCTTGGAGCTTGACATGGCAACCCAAAGGAAACAAAAAGGCTGTCAGGAAATTTCCTGGCAGCCTTTTCATATTCACACTGGTTTACATAATTATAATACTTGCGGCCCGGGGATGACCCCTTTTTCAATGGGGCAGTCATAGCCCCCGGCGGCGGAGACGTTGAACTCCGTCCTGGCCTTTTGGAGCAGGGACGCATCCTCCATCAGGTCGGCTACGCTGCCCGCCAGGACCTTGGCGGCCAGGAGCACGCCCTTGTAGCCGATGGAGCTGCGGCCCAGGGACACATTCTGCCAGGAGTGGCCGGGGGAGCCGCTGGCCCAGGTCACGGCGGTAAATTGGGCGGTGGGGGTGAGCCAGCTCACGTCCCCCACATCGGTGGAGCCGGAGGCATAGGAGTTGGCGTGGACGTAGGGGATGACGAAGTCGTTGAGGGCCTTTTTTCCGCCGTCACTTTTCTCCATCACAGCAGCCTTTACCTCCGGGTAGTCGGCGGTACACTTACCGGGCAGACCAGTGTCGGTAAAGGTGGCCTTCAGCTGGGAAGCCAGCTCCCACTCTTCGGGGGTATACTCGGGAAGGGGGGCCTGAAGGAAGTTTTGGTAGAGGAGCTTCTCCAGCACCTCGTTGGAGAGGGTGGAGGCGGTGCCGTCCAACTGCCGCTGGGTGACGGAGGTGCCCGTCATCAGGGCGGCGCCCTGGGCGATATCGTCCACCCGCTTTTTCAGGGCTTTGGCCTTGCGGACGTTCTCGCTGCGGATCATGTAGAGCACTGAGGCGGTGGGCTGCACCACATTGGGGGAGATCCCGCCCACGTCCAGGAAGGAATAGTGGATGCTGGCTTTGCGCTCCATATGCTCCCGGAGAAACTGGACACCTACGTTCATCAGCTCGGCGGCGTCCAGGGCGGAGCGGCCATCCCAGGGGTCTCCGGCGGCGTGGGCGGACAAGCCGGTAAAGCTGTAAATGTATTGGAGACAGGCGGCGTTGGAGCCGGTGGTGACCTCGTTGGTGTCGCCGGGATGCCAGGTGAGGGCGGCGTCCAGGTCCTTGAACATACCGTCCCGGGCCATGAATGCCTTACCGGCGCAGCCCTCCTCACCGGGGCAGCCGTAGAAGACCACGGTGCCGTGAAGCTCTCCCGCGGCGATGGCCTCCTTGATGGCTAGGGCGGCGCCCAGAGAGGCGGTGCCCAGCAGATTGTGCCCACAGCCGTGGCCGCAGGTATTCTCGGCGGAGAAGGCCCTTCGTTCGGCACTGGCGGCTTGCTGGGAGAGGCCGTCCAGAGCGTCAAACTCACCCAGCAGACCGATGACGGGCCTTCCTGAGCCATAGCTGCCGGAGAAAGCGGTGGGAATGCCGCACAGCTTCCGCTCTACGGTAAAGCCCAGATTCTCCAAAAGTTGGCAGTAGTACTCCGCACTCTTATATTCCAGCATGGACAGCTCGGCGAACTCCCAGATATGGTCGCTGAGGTCGATGAGGACGTCCTTGTTCTTTTCTATACAGTCATAAAGCGTTTTCTTGTCCATATCAAAGCACCTTCGATAAAAAGTCCTGGAGCCGGGGATGCTGGGGATGGTCGAAAATGTCGCTGGGGGAGCCTTCCTCCAGGAGCTTGCCGCCGTCCATAAAGAGCACCCGGTTGCCCACCTCCCGGGCAAAGCCCATCTCGTGGGTCACCACCACCATGGTCATGCCCTCTTTGGCAAGCCCCTTCATCACGTCCAGTACCTCGCCCACCATCTCGGGGTCCAGAGCAGAGGTAGGCTCGTCAAAGAGCATCACGTCCGGCTCCATGCAGAGGGCGCGGACGATGGCCACCCGCTGCTTTTGACCGCCGGAGAGCTGGATGGGGTAAGCGCCGGCCCGATCCTTCAGGCCCACCCGGTCCAGCAGGGCCAGGGCCTTTTCCTCAGCGGCTTTTTTGTCCATGCCCTTGACCTTGATGGGGGCCAGGGTCATGTTATCCAGAATGGTCATGTGAGGAAATAGGTTAAAGTGCTGGAAGACCATGCCCATCTTCTGGCGGTGCTGGTCCACGTCCACCTTCACGGTGACGGTGCGGCCAGTGGAGTCCTCCATCCTGGTGTACTTCTTTTTGGTAATGTCCACACCCTCAAAGAGGATGGAGCCGGCGGTGGGGTCCTCCAGCAGGTTCAGCGAGCGCAGGAAAGTGGACTTGCCCGAGCCGGAGGGGCCGATGACCACCATCACATCTCCCTTCTGGATGTCTACGGACACGCCGTCCAGAGCCTTGATGGCCCCGCGGTTATAATATTTTTTCAGACCCTTGACCTCGATGATATTACCGGACGTCGCCACGGCGCATCCTCCTCTCTACATAGGCAATGAGCTTGCTGGTGGGGAAGCACAGGCAGAAGTACAGCCCCGCCGCGATCAGCAGCGGCTCCATGATGATAAAGGTGGCGCCGCGGATGGCGTTGACCTGGGCCATGATGTCCTGGACGCCAATGACGTAGGTGATGGCCGACTCCTTGATGATGACCACGAACTCGTTGGCAATGGCGGGGAGAATGTTCTTCAATGCTTGGGGGAGAACGATGTAGCGGAGATTCTGGAACTGCTTGAGACCCAGGCTGCGGGCGGCCTCGGTCTGGCCGCCGTCCACCGACTGGAGACCGGAGCGGATGATCTCACACAGGTAGGCCGCCGAGTTCAGGCCCAGGGTGATGGCGCCGGGGATAAAGCGGTCAAAGGCGATGAAACCGAAAAACTTGAATTTGGGCAGAATGATAAGGGAACCGAATACCCCATAGTAGATGATCAAGATCTGAACCAGCACAGGGGTGGAGCGCATGATCTCCACATAGGCGGTAGCCAGGAAGCTCAGAGGATTGAACCGGCCCAAATGGTAGAGGAAGCCGCTATCCAGCTTATTTCCCTCCCTGTCTCGTTCAAAGAAGCCAAAGGTCTTGGGTGCGGCATGGGAGAGCCACAGGAAAGGGCGGAAAGCGCTCATGCGCAGCAGAGCCAGCACCAGGGCCAGGATGAAGCCGATGACCACCGTACAAAAAGCCAGCAGTACGGTGACGATCAGGCCCTGCCTGAATAAGTCCAGGTAAGGGGTAATGGCACCGAAGTTTTCCGGGTTGATAAAAAAATTGCCCATGGGAAAGCTCCTTTCTAAAGGACAGACGATTCCTCCCCGGGGCTGCCGGGGAGGAATCGGGTATGACAGAATGATAGGGGATGTTGTTTATTTCTCGTCCTTGACGATCTCGCCGCCCACCAGGGAGGCAGTCTCGCCGGCGGCCTTTTCGTTGGCCTCGGCCACGAACTTGTCCATGCTGCCGTCAGCCAGGGCCTGCTTGATGGCCAGGTTCACAGCGGCCAGCAGAACGGGATTGTCCTTCTGCACGCCCACAGCGGAGCCGGCAGCCGCCTCGTAGGGCACTTCCAGGACTACGCACAGGTCGGGATAGTTGACCTTGTAGCTCTGGGCCACAGCGGTCTCGATGTAGGCGCCGTCCAGCTTGCCGGCCAGCAGCTCGGCGATGATGTCGGTGACCTTGGCCAGCTGGATCTGCTGGCAGTCGGGGCTATTGGTCTGCATCAGATCCACCTGGATGGAGCCGGTCTGGGCGCCGATCTGGTACTCAGATTTGTTGGTGGAGGCCAGGTCGGGGAACTTGTCCTTGTTGGCCTCGGTGCAGCAGAAGGACTGGCCGCCGAGGTAGTAGATCTCGGAGAAGTCCATGATGTTGGCCCGCTTGGGATCGGGGGACAGGCCGGCCATGCCCATATCCACGCTCTTGGTCTGGACCTCCATCAACACGCCGTCAAAATCGATGGGGATGACCTCCAACTCCAGGCCCAGGAAATCGGCCACATACTGGGCCAGGGCCATGTCGAAGCCGGCGATGGTGGGGGTGCCGTCCTCGGCTATGGCATAGAACTCATAGGGGGCGAAGTCGGGGCTGGTAGCTACAGTCAGCTTGCCGTCGG
>CAJTLK010000103.1 GCA_910577415.1 uncultured Oscillospiraceae bacterium | reverse complement strand
GGTGGGGTCGGCGGAGAGGATGATCTCAGGCCGGGTGACGCCCATGCTCTCCAGCTCTGTTTTGGAGTGGGTGTCCCGGAGGGTGATGGCGTCCACCCGCTTTTGGAGGACCTTGGCGCACAGCTTGCGGTTGGAGGGGTACTGGATGGGGCCAATGCCACAGCCGTACATGAGCACCTTGTTGCCCAAAATTTTGGCGGCAGAAATGGTAAAGAGATAGAACCACAGGCTTCTTCGGCTGGTAGCGTCCTGCATGAGGGAGCCGCCGCCGTTGATATAGAGCCGGGTCTTGCCCATCCGCCGGAGGAAGCGGGGGAAGTGGAAGGTGTAGATGGCGTTGACCCGGTAGATGAGCCGGGTGTCCTTGGGCTTCCGGGAGAGGACCCAAACGGGCAGATCGGGGTCCAGCTGCCGCATCTCGGCTACGATAGCTTCCAGGATAGCGTCGTCCCCGGCGTTACCCTTGCCGTAAGCGCCGCAGATGAGCACCCCATCCCGTTTACCCGTCTTTCTCTCCTTTCGGCGGAGGATGGAGCGGTAAATGTCCAGTTGCCGCTCCAGGGTGGATTCCAAGGAGAACTGGTTTTTGCCCTTTTCATAGAGCCGCGCGCCCATATGGGCGCGGAGGGCCGCGTCCTGAGCCAGGAGCGTGAGATGACGGGAGAGGGCGTCGGCGTCGCCAGGGGTGAAGAGGAAACCGTTGACTCCGTCGTCGATGAGATAGGGGATACCACCCACCCGGCTGGCTATGGTGGGCAGACCCGCCCGGGCCCCTTCAGTAATGGAATAGGGGAAGGTCTCGGAGATGGAGGTAAGGGCATTGATGTCCAGAGTATTATAAAAGCTGTCGGTGTCGCTGACCCATCCGGCAAAGCAGACCTCGTGTTCTACTCCCAACCCGGCGGAGAGCTTTTTCAAATTGTCCAGCTCGGCACCGTCTCCGGCAATGAGCAGACGCAGCTTGGGACAGCTCTCGTGGGCCTTGGCGAAACCCCGGACCAGGGTGGCGATATCCTTCACCGGGTTGAGCCGGGCGGCGATCCCCACGATGACGCAGTCCGGCTGCCAGTCCAGGCCGAGGCTCCGAAGGTATTCCTCCCGGGACATGACGGGGGTATGGGGGGTAAAGTCCAGACCATTATAGATGGTGAAGAGGCGGTCAGGGTCAAAGCCGCGGGAGATAAGCAGATCGGTGGTGGCGTCGGAGACCCCGATGCGGTAGTCCAGCCGCCGCAGGGCAAAGGTGTTGATGATCCCATAGGTATATTTGGCCAGGGGGCGTCCCAGATAGTCCAGGCGGTAGTCGGAGTGAACGGTGGACACTGTCGGCAGTCCGGTGGAGCGGCGGAGAAAAGCCCCCATCATATTGCCCCGGGCGCCGTGGCAGTGGATGAGATCATAGCCGCCGTCCAGAATAAACTGCTTCAACTCCCGGAGAGTGCGGAAAATATTATTACTGGGAAAGATGACCGTGGGGATGCCCAGCTCTCTTGCCTCCTGGGCAAAGGGGCCGTCCATGAAACAGACCATAGTCACGTCGATGTGACTGGTCAGATTCCGTAGAAGCATATGCACATGGGTCTTGGCTCCGCCGGTGTCGCCGCCGCTGATGAGATGGATGACTTTCATGCTCGCCCTCCGAAAAAAGACTTGTGAGCGTGGGAAGAATATGCTACAATGACACATAAGCCTATTTGCCGTGGCCGCGCCGCGGCAGACAGAGAAAGTAGAATAACTTCCAAAAGTTATTTTACCATATTCCAGAAAATATACAACCAGAAATCGACGGGTTTTCCCGGTCAAGGTGAGGAGAAAACAATGGAAAAAAACGGAAAGCTTTTTGGTAAGATCAACATTATCGACCTGCTGGTGCTCATCCTGGCGGTGGGTATCGTGATTGCCGTAGCCTTGAAGATGACCGGCAGAATGGGAGCCGTGGTGCCTGAGGTGGGGACCGACATTACCTATACCGTCCGGGTGGAGCGGGTGGATGCCGAGGTCTATGAGAATATCAAGGACTTCATCGACGACGCGAAAAAGAACGGTAAGCCCGGAGACCAGCTTATGTCCAACGGCGCGCGGCTGGAAGCATTTATCACCGATGCGGTGGCCGTCCCCACCCAGGAGAAAACGGAAGTGGCGGTGGGCGGCAATTATGTGGGCATTGTGACCGCCGGAAAGGACCTTTTGGACGTGACCTTCACCGTACAGGGCCATGTGGCCAACAACACCAAGACCGAGCTGGGTAGCCAGGAGGTCCGGGTGGGCAAGCAGCACATTGTCAAGACCACGCATTTTGAACTGAACAACGGCGTCATCCTCTCCTGCGTGTGGGCGGGCGGCACCTCGGCGGATAACTGAGCGGATCCATGTGGCTGACCCTTTCTCAATTTGAGGGGCAGTTTCTGCTCTGGCTCCAGGAGGTTGTCCGCCGGGACTGGCTCAGCCCACTGGTGGCCTTTTATACCACCCTGGGCAACTCGGGATTGCTGTGGATCGCCCTTTGCCTGGGGCTGCTCCTTATTCCCAAGACCCGGCGGGCGGGGGCGGCGGGACTGCTGGCTCTGCTGTGTAGTCTGCTGTTGACCAATGTCTTGATCAAGCACCTGGCACAGCGTACCCGGCCATGGCTTATTTTTGACGCTCTGGTCCCCCTGGTCTATGAGGGAGACCCCAACTCCTTTCCCTCGGGGCATACCAGCGCGGCCTTTGCCGCCGCCATAGCCTGGTTTCATACCCTGCCAAAAAGGTGGATGAGGCTGGCTGGATTGGCCATGGCCGCTTTGATGGGACTTTCCCGGCTCTATGTGGGGGTCCACTTCCCATCGGATGTTCTCTGTGGTGCGCTGGTGGGCACGCTCTGCGGTTTCCTGGGCTGGAAGCTGCTGATATACATTGAGAAAAGAAGCGGGACGCTCACCTGAGCGCCTCGCTCTTTTTTCGCAAATCTTAAAGATTCCGCAAGGACATCTTCCGGGGGTGCTGTTAAAATGGGGGCAATAAAGGAGGCGGAGGCATGAAACGCAAATTATATCTGAGCGGTTTTGGCCTCAAGCGGCTGGCTATGGTCAGCATGATCATCGACCACATCGGAAGTATTCTGTTGGGGGCGATGCTGGGGCAGTATCGGACCGGCGATATTTTGGTGGTGAATGGGGATTCTCCGGCGGCGCTCTGGAAGATCATGCAGGGCAAAGAAGTGTGTGAGATCTTGGGCAGCGTAGCCTTTCCCATCTTCTGTTTTTTGATGGCAGAGGGTTTTCTCCACACCCGTGACCGGGTGGGATACGGTCTGCGTCTGGCTCTCTTTGCTTTGATCTCTGAAATTCCCTTTGACCTGGCCCACTTCCAAACTCCATTCTCCCTCAAATTGCAAAATGTGATGTTTACTCTGGCGGTTTCCATCTTTACCCTGCTGGCCCTGAACTGGGCAGAGGAGCGGTGGAGGGAGGTTCCCGGGCTTTGCTGGGCGGCAGTGGCGGTGCTCACCGCTGCGGGAATGGCTTTGGCCTATCTGCTGCGCGGTGAGTACGTGTTTCTGGGTGTGCTGTCAGTGGCTTTGGTGTACCTCCTCCGGGACAAGGGACGGCTGCGCACGTTGGGCCTGGTACCGCTGCTGGTGGTATCGCCCTGGGTGCTGCTGGCCATGCCGCCCATTCTCCTCTACAATGGGGAACGGGGGAGAGGCTCCAAATGGTTCTTCTACATATTTTATCCCGCTCACTTCCTGGTACTGGCCAGTTTGGCGGCCTTGGTGGGCAGAGCGGCCTGATCCGGCAAGATATATGGAAAGCACAAACATAGGGGGCGGCCTTATATAGGCTGCCCCCCATGTGCGATAAGCTTTATTTTTTCCGCTCTGGAAAGCTGCTTGACGGCCCATTCCCGCTTAAGGGCGGCGGACTTGTCCGCCAACTCCTCCCGATAGACCAGCTCCAACGGCCCCCGGCCACGGGTGTATTTGGCCCCCTTGCCCTCACGGTGGGCCTTCAGCCGCCGCTCCACATCATCGGTGGTGCCGGTATAGAGGGTGCCGTCGCCGCAGCGGAGTATGTATAACCAATAAGCGATAAGACCTCACCTCATACCATGAAAAGAGATATGTACCCCCCGGAGGGGGCGGCGGACTTAGTGGCAGCCGCAGCTGGTGCCGTGATCGCCCAGACGGAAGGAGCTGCACTCGGTGGACTCGCACTTACCCACGTCTTTGCAGGTGCAGCCAACCTGGATGGCCTGGAGGGTGCACTGGCTGTTGGTCTTGTTGTGGTAGGCACAAGAGCTGACAGAGCACTTGATGCTGGGGTTGCCGTTGATCTCTCGACTCATACTGAATTCCTCCTAAAACGTCGTTTCGGGACAAAGTCAGTATGCCCATACCAAGGGGTGTTTTATACGGTCCTGTCAGTCATCGTTTTCGGTGTTCACCAGTGGGAGCTGTCTCTGGGCCAGTTCCAAATAGGTCTTGGCGGAGGCCATCCCGCCTGCCAACTCCTCGGTAGTCAATTCCCGGATCACCTTGGCGGGGGAACCTATGACCAGACAGCCGGGAGGAATGATCTTTCCCTGTGTGACCAAGGCTCCGGCGGCCACCAGGCAGCCTTTGCCGATGACGCAGCCGTTGAGCAGAATAGCCCCCATGCCGATGATGCATTCGTCCTCTACAGTGGCGCCATGGACGATGGCCCCGTGTCCTACGGTCACGTTTTGCCCAATGGTGGCGGGGAAGCCATGGGAGACATGGACCACCGCGTTGTCCTGAATATTTGAGCCGTACCCCACGGTAATGGGAGCCTGGTCGGCCCGGAGGACGGCGCCATACCAGAGGCTGGCCCCCTCCGCCACCGTTACGTCTCCGACGGCGGTGGCGTTTGACGCCATCAGGGCTTTGGGAGAGAGGCGGGGAATTTTTTCGCCAAATTTTACGAGCATAGCGGGGCCTCCTTTTATGTACGGTCCGGTGAAGGGTGCTCTGCCGGACACAGGGTAATTTCCCGGCCCGGCTGCATAGGATGGTCGGGAGGTGAGACAATGAATCTGAAGAACAATAAGATCACCGTAGGGGAGCTGCTGGACTACGCCCCCGCGAAGGCGGTCTTTCTGCGGCGGTTTCCTATGGCAATGCGGCACCCCATGCTGGGGGCGGCCCGGACCGTGACCTTGGAGCAGCTGATCTCTATGGCGGGAAATTACATTCCTCAGAAAAAGATCCAGGAGACTCTGGAGGAGCTGAGGGGCGTGTGAGCCGAAGCTATAGCTCCCGCTGCCGCCGGGGAAGGTACCAGCGCAGAGCCTCGGTACCGCCCCGGCGAAGAAGCATCAAGGAAACTACGCTGTCCCCCACGTAGAAAAGGGCGGCAGGGATCGTCACCGCTGCGGGAATAGCCCCAAGCCACAGCTCCAGTAGTGGCTGTACAGTATAGACCAGCGGCAGGGAGAGCAGTCCCCAAAAGAGGCTGAACCATAGGCACACCCGACCTTTGATATTCAGCGGCAAGGTGCTGTAGTCCCAGAACGCGGACCCAGTGGCCTTCTCGTAAAAAAGTGACATTCCCCACTCCGCCGCAGTGGCCGCAGCGGCCCCAGCCAGAAAGAGCAGGGGAGGGGAGTTCTTGACCACCTCAGGGAGAAGAAGTATTCCCAGCGCTCCCAGACCGTACACAGGGCATACCGGCAGCAGCAGGTGGCATTTTCGGTCCCGCTTGGGGTGGTGGAAGAGCCGGGCAAAGGTGATCTCCAGTAAAAAGCCGCAAAAGCTGTAAAAAAGAAAAAGCCAAAAGACCTTAGACACCGTCTCACTCCCTCGCTCGTTTGCTCTATCTTTGCCGGAACAGAGCAAACCATGCGGGGGAGATTTTTCATATCGAAAGTGAAGACAAAAACAGAATAGAAAGAGAAATCCCTGAAAACGCTGAACATCAACGCCTTCAGGGACCTCTTGCTTGGTGACCCGCCGGGGGCTCGAACCCCGGACAACCGGCTTAAAAGGCAGGTGCTCTACCAACTGAG
>CAJTLK010000102.1 GCA_910577415.1 uncultured Oscillospiraceae bacterium | reverse complement strand
GCGGCAGGCCGTGCCTCTGCTGACCACCGAGGCCCCCATCGTGGCCACCGGCCAGGAGTATAAGAACTGCCAGGACTCCGAGGTGGTCATTCTGGCCGAGGACGACGGCGAGGTGCTCCGGGTCAGCGCCGACTATATCACCATCCGTTATGACGACGGACGGGTGGTGGAGCACAAGCTGACCAAGTTTATGCGCTCCAACCACACCACCTGTATCAACCAGCGGGCCATTGTAGACGTGGGCCAGCGGGTGAGCAAGGGAGAGGCCATTGTGGATGGCCCCTCCACCTGCAACGGTGAGATCGCCCTGGGCAAGAACATCCTCATGGGCTTTATGACCTGGGAGGGCTACAACTACGAGGACGCCATCCTCCTCAACGAGCGTATGGTGAAGGACGACGTGTTTACCTCTATCCACATCGAGGAATACGAGACTGAGGCCCGGGACACCAAGCTGGGTCCCGAGGAGATCACCCGTGATATCCCCAACGTGGGCGAGGATGCGTTGAAGGACTTGGACGAGCGCGGCATTATCCGCGTGGGCGCCGAGGTCCATCCCGGCGATATCCTGGTGGGTAAGGTCACGCCCAAGGGCGAGACCGATCTCACCGCCGAGGAGCGGCTGCTTCGGGCCATCTTCGGAGAGAAGGCCCGGGAGGTCCGCGACACCTCCCTGAAGGTACCCCACGGAGAGAGCGGCATCATCGTCAATGTGGACGTGTTTACCCGGGAGAACGGCGACGAGCTTGGCCCCGGCGTCAACATGACCGTGCGTATCTATATCGCTCAGAAGCGGAAGATCTCCGTGGGCGATAAGATGGCCGGACGCCACGGCAACAAGGGCGTGGTCTCCCGTATCCTACCCCAGGAGGATATGCCCTTCCTGCCCGACGGCACCCCGCTGGATATCGTGTTGAACCCCCTGGGTGTGCCCTCCCGTATGAACATCGGACAGGTCCTGGAGGTCCACCTGGGCTATGCCGCCAAGACCTTGGGCTGGAAAGTGGCTACTCCCATCTTCAACGGCGCCAACGAACGGGATATCCAGGAGCTTCTGAAGCAGGCCGGCCTTGCCGAGGACGGCAAGAGCGATATGTACGATGGCCGCACCGGCGAGAAGTTCGATAACCGGGTCACTACCGGCTATGTCTACTTCCTTAAGCTCCACCACCTGGTGGACGATAAGATCCACGCCCGCTCCACCGGCCCGTACTCTCTTGTCACCCAGCAGCCCTTGGGCGGCAAGGCCCAATTTGGCGGCCAGCGCTTCGGCGAGATGGAAATGTGGGCCTTGGAAGCCTACGGCGCGGCCTACACCCTCCGGGAGATGCTGACGGTGAAGTCGGATGACGTTACAGGCCGTGTCAAGACCTACGAGGCTATCGTCAAGGGCCACAACGTGCCCTCTCCCGGCGTGCCCGAGGCGTTCAAGGTGCTGGTGAAGGAGCTGCAGGCTCTCTGCCTGGACGTGCAGGTCCTGGATCGGACCGGCGAGATCATCGAGCTGAAGGAAGAGGACGAGGACACCTATCCGCCTGACCGGGTCCGGGAGGATGATGATTTCTACCAGTACCGGGACGAGAGCGAGTTCTCCGCCGCGGGCTATACCCTGAAGGAGAGCAGCGATGATGACGACCTGGCTGTCGGTGGGGAAGAAGAGGACGAGTTTAGCGACGATGACCTGGGCTTTGAAGACGAGTCCGGGGACGAAGAATAAGAAAGGGGAGACGATCACATGAGTTACGCTGAGTTTGACGCGATCCGCATTGGTATGGCCTCCCCGGAGCAGATCCTGGAATGGTCCCACGGCGAAGTCAAGAAGCCGGAGACCATCAACTACCGCACCCTGAAGCCGGAGCGGGACGGATTGTTCTGTGAGCGCATCTTTGGCCCGACAAAGGACTGGGAATGCCACTGCGGCAAGTATAAGAAGATCCGTTATAAGGGCAAGATCTGTGACCGCTGCGGCGTGGAGGTCACACGGGCCAAGGTCCGCCGTGAGCGGATGGGCCACATCACTCTGGCCGCCCCGGTGAGTCACATTTGGTACTTTAAGGGCATCCCTTCCCGGATGGGGCTGCTGCTGGACATCAGTCCCCGCATTTTGGAGAAGGTCCTCTATTTCGCCGCCTATATCGTCACCGATCCCGGCTTTACTCCTCTGGCCAAAAATCAGATCCTGTCCGAGAAGGAATACCAGGATATGCGGGAGCGCTATGAGGATGACTTTGAGGCTGGCATGGGCGCCGAGGCCGTGAAGAAGCTGCTCCAGCAGGTGGACGTGGAGGAACTTTCCGCACAGCTCCGTGCCGAGCTGCGGGAGGCCAGCGGCCAGAAGAAGGCCCGTATTGTCAAGCGCCTGGAGGTAGTGGACGCCTTCCGCGTTTCCGGGAACAAGCCCGAGTGGATGGTCATCGACGTTCTGCCCGTCATCCCGCCGGAGATCCGCCCTATGGTCCAGCTGGACGGAGGCCGTTTTGCCACCTCCGACCTTAACGACCTCTACCGCCGGGTCATCAATCGGAATAACCGCCTGAAGAGGCTTATCCAGCTCAACGCCCCCGACATCATCGTCCGCAACGAGAAGCGTATGCTGCAGGAGGCGGTGGACGCCCTCATCGACAATGGCCGCCGTGGCCGTGCCGTGGTGGGCGCCAACAACCGCGCCCTCAAGTCCCTCAGCGATATGCTCAAGGGTAAGCAGGGCCGCTTCCGTCAGAACCTGCTGGGCAAGCGTGTGGACTACTCTGGCCGAAGCGTCATCGTGGTCGGCCCTGAAATGAAGATATACCAGTGCGGCCTGCCTAAGGAGATGGCCATTGAACTTTTCCGGCCCTTCGTTATGAAGAAGCTGGTGGAGGATGGCATCGCCAACATCAAGGCCGCCAAGAAGATGGTGGACAAGGGCGACCCCAGGGTCTGGGACGCTCTGGAGTTTGTCATCAAGGACCACCCGGTCATGCTCAACCGCGCGCCTACGCTCCACCGCCTGGGTATCCAGGCATTTGAGCCGGTCCTGGTGGAGGGCCGCGCCATCAAGCTCCATCCCCTGGTGTGTACCGCCTTCAACGCCGACTTTGACGGTGACCAGATGGCCGTCCACGTGCCCCTGTCCGCCGAGGCCCAGACCGAGGCACGGCTGCTCATGCTCTCGGCCAACAACCTCCTCCGTCCTCAGGACGGCGGCCCTGTTACCGTCCCCACCCAGGACATGGTGCTGGGCTCCTATTACCTGACCTATGAGCGGTATCCCGAGCATACCGAGGAGGAGACCTATAAGGACGTAGCCGCGGTGAAGGCCGCGCTGAAGAAGGGGACCATCACCGAGGACAGCTATATCTGGGTGAAGAACCCCGATTCTTTGGACGATATTCCCACCTTCGCCGGAGTGGCTGCCGAAACGCCTAAGGGCCAGCTTCCCCGGGAGTGCCTGCGGGCATTCTCCAGCAATGAGGAGGCCCGCCTTGCCTACGATGAGGGCGCTCTGGACCTCCACACCCCCATCATGGTCCGCCGCTATGTCACTGTGGACGGAGTGGAGCGCCACAAGCTGGTGCGCACCACTGTAGGCCGTCTTATCTTCAATGAGGGTATTCCCCAGGACCTGGGCTTTATGGACCGCGACGATCCCGACGAGATGTTTGAGCCGGAGATCAACTTCATTGTGGGCAAGAAGCAGTTGGGCAAGATCATTGACAAGTGTATCAACAAGCATGGCTTCACGGTTTCCGCCGGGGTGCTGGACAGCATCAAGGCCAAGGGCTACCACTATTCCACCGTTGGCTCTCTCACCGTCTCCATCTATGATATGACGGTGCCGCCGGTGAAGCAGGAGCTGATTGCCGAGACCGAGAACCAGGTGGTGAAGATCGAGGGCCAGTACCGCCGGGGCTTTATCACCAACGATGAGCGCTATCGCTTGGTGGTGCAGGCTTGGGAGAAGACCACCAAGGAAGTGGCCGATGCTCTGATGGATAACCTGGACCGCTATAACCCCATTTGGATGATGGCGGACTCCGGCGCCCGTGGCTCCATTGCTCAGATCCGTCAGCTGGCCGGTATGCGCGGACTGATGGCCGATACCTCGGGCCGTACCATCGAGATCCCCATCAAGGCCAACTTCCGTGAGGGCCTTTCCGTGTTGGAGTACTTCATCTCCGCCAGAGGCGCCCGTAAGGGCCTGGCCGACACGGCTCTGCGTACCGCCGACTCGGGCTACCTGACCCGCCGCCTGGTGGACGTGTCCCAGGAGGTCATCGTCCGGGAGCACGACTGCGGTACCCACGATGGTATCATGGTCTCCGAGATCAGCGAGAACGGCCAGGTCATCGAGACCTTTGGCGAGCGCCTCAATGGCCGTTATCCCGTGGACGATGTGGTAGACCCCGCTACCGGCGAAGTACTGGCCAGCAAGGACGAGATGATGACCAAGGCCACCGCCGATCTGCTGGAGGCTCATGGTATTCACGAGGTGAAGATCCGCTCTGCCCTGACCTGTGAATCCCGTACCGGCGTATGTACCAAGTGCTACGGCGTCAACCTGGCTATCGGCGAGCCTGTGGGTCCCGGCGAGGCGGTGGGTATCATCGCGGCCCAGTCCATCGGCGAACCCGGCACCCAGCTCACCATGCGTACCTTCCACACCGGCGGCGTCGCCGGCGGCGATATCACCCAGGGCCTTCCCCGTGTTGAGGAGCTGTTTGAGTCCCGCCGTCCCAAGCGCATGGCTCAGCTGGCCGAAATTTCCGGCAAGGTCACTGTGGAGGACGCCAAGAAGGGCGGCAGCATCTACAATGTTACCATCGTGGCCGACGACGGCGAGACCGTCACCTATGCTCTGCCTCACTCGGCGGGCGTAAAGGTCAAGACCGGCGACACGGTGACGAAGGGCGACGCTATCAGCGAGGGCGCCCTCTATCCCCAGGACGTACTGCGTATTCGGGGCATCCACGCCGTCTACGACTATCTCATCCAGGAAGTCCAGAAGCCCTACCGTCAGCAGGGCGTGGATATCAACGATAAGCACATTGAGGTCATTGCCCGCCAGATGATGCGGAAGGTCCGCATTGAGGACGCCGGCGACTCCGAGCTGCTTTCCGGCTCCACTGTGGAGTTGGTGGAGTATCTGGACGCCAAGGCGGCAGTCCAGGCCCGCATCGACGCGGGAGAGAAGCGGGAGGACGGTCTCGACCTGATGCTCCCCGTGGCCACCCGGCTGCTGTTGGGTATCACCAAGGCGTCTCTGGCTACCGACTCCTTCCTCTCCGCAGCCTCCTTCCAGGAGACCACCAAGGTCCTTACCGAGGCCGCCATCAAGGGCAAGGTGGACCATCTGCTGGGCTTGAAGGAGAACGTCATCATCGGCAAGCTGATCCCCGCTGGCTCCGGCTTGTCCCAGTATCGCAAGTACGACACGGTGGAGGACCCGGTGGTCGCTACCGACGAGGACTTAGCGCCGCAGTATGTCCCGGTGGAGGTCAATTTCACCGATGACGATTCCGCGGACTGAGGCCAGGAATAAAAGACACGATGCAAAGCACGGGCGGAGCCATATTGGCTCCGCCCGTGCTGCAATATAGAAGTTGCTGTCCTGGAGAGGTGGGTCAGGTCGGTTTGCGGTCATGGTATACCTTTAGCTCCGCGCCCGAGGTCCCGGCAATGATGGGACGGGCTTTCTCCTTGCCGTGTTTGGCCTTTCCCTGTATTTCCGGGACGGGCGGGGCGTCGTTTCGAGGCTGGGTGTGAGTGCGGTCCGGGCGCGCCATTCCTTTTTTTGCCATGGGGGTACCTCCGATCAAGATAGATGAAAATAGTGTGCCCCCAAAAGCCAAAAATACAAATAGACCCTCTGCTGACACAGAAGGTCTATTTGTAGTGCGCCCGGTAGCTCCGAGTCTATCCCCGAAAGGGCGAGTCTCAGGCGATGCCTAAGCGGCGTCAGCGGCAGATAGAAAACAAAAGCGGCCATACCTTATCGGTATGGCCGCTTTTGGTACGCCCGGAGGGACTCGAACCCCCAACATTCAGAACCGGAATCTGACGCTCTATCCAATTGAA
>CAJTLK010000101.1 GCA_910577415.1 uncultured Oscillospiraceae bacterium | reverse complement strand
CGGGGAGCACCCCTGGCACCAGACGGCACACCGCGTCGGTGAGGGCCATGGCGGGAATTTCTCCCCCGGTGAGGACAAAGTCTCCCAAAGAGATCTCCTCGTCCACGCACTCCTCGATAAAGCGCTCGTCCACGCCCTCGTAGTGGCCGCAGACCAGGATCAGGTGGTCGTAGTCCGCCGCCAGGGTCTTGGCCTTGGCTTGGTCAAAGGTAGTCCCGGCGGGGGAGAAGTATATAGTATGCCCCCCGCCGTAGGTATCTACCACATGCTTCCAGCACTGGTAGAGAGGATCGGCCTGCATCACTGCCCCCCGGCCTCCGCCGTAGGGATAGTCGTCCACCTGCTTTTGCTTATTCAAGGTATAGTCCCGAATTTGGTGGGTCTCGATACGGAGAAAGTCCCGCTCCTGGGCACGGCCCAGGATGGATTCGGAGAGCACGTCCCCCACGGTCATGTCGAAAAGAGTGAGTATGTCGATGCGGTACATTATTCACCCATCCCTTCGATGAGATTGACCTTGATATAGCCCTCGTCCTCATTGGTCTCCACGATAAAGGCGGGAACGGCGGGGATCATATATTCCTTGCCCTTGCCCCGCACCACGTAGACGTTCTGGGCGGGGAGGGGAAGGACCTCCGCCACCGCTCCCAGCTCCTCGCCGGTGGCGGCGTCGATGGCCTTCAGCCCCACCAGGTCCACCAAAAAGTGATACCCCTCGGGAAGCTGTATCTGGTCGCGGCGGAGGCAGACCACCTTGCCTTTGAGTTTCATGGCCGTTTCCACCGTGTCCACCCCCTCCAGGGTGCAGAGCACAGCGGTCTTGTGGACCCGGGAGGAGAGGACCTTCACTGGCTTGGCGTCGATGTAGAGAGTGTCGAACCGGCAGAGGAAATCGGGAGAATCGGCCCAGGGTATGATCTTGACCTCACCCCTGACGCCATGGGTATTGACGATCTCGCCGGTCTCTAAGAACTCACTTTTCATCGGTAGGTCCTCCTTGGATGAGGGTGGTGGCGGCGTTGAGCCGCTCGGTCAGGGCGTCGTAGAACGCCGCGATGTGCCTCCCGTCCACCAGAGCGTGGTGGCAGAGAATGGAGACGGGGAGAAGGGTCCGTCCTTCGGCGGTGTGGTATCTTCCCCAGGTGATGCGGGGGTTGCTGTCGGCGGGGAAGGGGACGGGCTGGACCAGCCCCGTGTAGGAGACCCAGGGAAGGGTGGAGACAAAGAAAAGGCTCAACGCCTCCTCCTCGCTCTCCTCAATGCTGCCCTGGACCTTGGCCGCCTCCTGGGCCGCGGCGGCATAGCGCAGAAAGTCAAAGAAGGGCTTGCCGACGTCCAGGGTGCAGTAACAATAGGTGCCGTCGGGCAGGGCCACAGTGTGGGAGGCGGGGCAGAAGTCAAATTCAATGATCTTTCCATCCAAAATGCGCTGGCGCAGCTGAGGGACGGAATTGGCTGCCCCGCCGACACAATGGCAGAAGGAGAGAAAGAACGGCAGTCCTTTGGCCTTAACGGCGGAAAGGAATTCCGTGATATCCACCTCCACGGTAACGCCCGCGTAGGGGTAGGCCATCGACTGGAAATAGTCAAAGTGGGCCTTGCGGGGGTAGGCGTCCATATTGAGATAGGTGTAGTTCATGATAACACCTCTTAAAAGAAAAATGGAAAAAGGCGGCGGGGTATGCCCCGCCGCCTTTTCGCTCTTTAGTCGCTGATCTCCACGGAGACCCGGGTCCCCTGACGCTGGCCGACGGAGCGCATGAGTACACGGATCCACTTGGCGATACGGCCCTGACGTCCGATCACCTTGCCCATGTCCTCCGGTGCGACCCGCAGCTCCAGGGAAACTTCGCCGTCGCCCACCTGCTCGTAGACCTCCACCTGATCGGGGTTGTCCACCAGGTTTTGGGCGATGTAAGTGAGGAGTTCCTTCATTCGCGGTTATCCTCCCTTACACAGCGCCGGCTTTTTTCAGCAGAGCCTTGACGGTCTCGGTGGGCTGAGCGCCGGTCTTGATCCAAGCCTGGGCGCGCTCGTTGTCCACCTTCAGCACGGCGGGGTCGGCGGTGGGATCGTAGGTGCCGATCTCCTCAATGAACCGACCATCCCGGGGATAACGAGAGTCAGCCACCACGATGCGGTAGAAGGGAGCCTTCTTGGCGCCCATACGGCGCAGACGAATTTTGACCATGTTATTTTCACCTCCATAAGAAATCTCATCGGTATATCTGGAAACATCGGAAACGATGCTTGCCAACGGTTTGCAGGGGCGGGTATCATCTGCCCGTCTTAAAAGGGAAATCCTCCCCGGGGCATTCCGCCTCCCATGCCGGGAAGACGGCCCTTTTTTGCCAGCTTACGCAGCCGGGGATCGTTCATCTGCCGGGTCATGAGCCGGGTGGCCTCGAACTGCTTGAGCAGGCGGTTGACGTCCACCACCTGCACGCCCGCGCCGGCGGCGATGCGCTTTTTCCGGCTGCTGTTGAGGATGTCCGGGTTTTCCCGCTCCGCCGGGGTCATGGACTGGATAATGGCCCCGGTGCGGTCAATGGCCCTGTCGTCGAAGTTGGCCCCCTCCAGCATCTTGGGGTCCACGCCGGGGAGCATCCCGGCAATGTCGCTGAGGGAACCCATGTTCTTCATCTGACTGAGCTGGTCATAGAGGTCGTTGAGGGTGAAGCGGTTCTTGCGGAGCTTTTCCTGAAGCTCCTGGGCCTTCTGCATATCAAAATTCTGTTGGGCTTTTTCGATGAGGGAGAGTACGTCGCCCATGCCCAGGATGCGGGAGGCCATGCGGTCAGGGTGAAAGACCTCCACCTGATCCAGCTTTTCCCCCATGCCCACGAACTTGATGGGCTTTCCCGTCACTGCCCGGATGGAGAGGGCCGCGCCGCCCCGGGCGTCGCCGTCCAGCTTGGTGAGCATTACGCCGGTGAGGTCCAGAGCGTCGTCAAAGGCTTTGGCGGCGTTCACCGCGTCCTGGCCGATCATGGCGTCTACCACCAACAGAATTTCGTCGGGAGCGACGGCGGCTTTGATATTTTGCAGCTCGGCCATCAGGGCCTCGTCCACATGGAGCCGTCCGGCGGTGTCCAGGAAGACCAGGTCATTACCGTGCTTTTTGGCGTGCTCCACGGCGGCCTTGGCGATCTCCACGGGGCTGATTTGGCCCATCTGGAAAACCGGGATGTCCAACTGTGCGCCCACCACCTCCAGCTGCTCGATGGCGGCGGGGCGGTAGATGTCACAGGCGGCGAGAAGGGGGCGCTTGCCCTGCTTTTTCATGAAGCCCGCCAACTTGGCGGAGTTGGTGGTCTTGCCCGCGCCCTGAAGCCCCACCATCATAATGACCGTGGGAGGCTTGGAGTTGATGGTCAACTTGGCGTCCTCGCCGCCCATAAGAGCGGTAAGCTCTTCGTTGACGATCTTTACGATCATCTGGGCGGGGGAGAGGGCCTCCAGCACGTCGGAACCCACGGCCCGCTCCGAGACCTTGGCAACGAAGTCCTTGACCACCTTGTAGCTTACGTCGGCCTCCAGCAGGGCCATGCGAATTTCCCGCATGGCCTCCTTTACGTCGGCCTCGGTGAGCCGCCCCTTGCCCCGAAGGCGCTTAAAGGCGTTGGAGAGCTTTTCCGTCAGTCCCTCAAAGGCCATAGGCTCACTCCTGCTTCAGCTTATCCAGGGTCTTGCCGATCTTGGCCGTCAGGGCCTCGATCTCATTGTCCTGATAGAGCTGTGCGTTGCGTTGGGCGATGGCGTCCACGTCGGCCTGGACTGCCTTGAACTGGTCCTGCATGGCGTGGAAGCGGCGGATGATGCCGGTCTTGTCCTCCAGCTCGGTAAGGGCGGCCTCGGCCCGGACGATCACGTCCCGAACGCCCTGGCGGGAGATACCGTAGTTTTCCGCGATCTCGGACAGGGAGAGGTCCTCATTATAGTAAAGGTCGTAAAATTCCCTCTGCCGCTCGGTGAGCATGTCGCCGTAAAAATCGAACAGCAAAGCCATGCGGTAAGCCTGGTTTTTCACGTTGACCCCTCCTTTTTTAATAAAATGTAAAGCACAATAGCTTTACAACACAAATATGATACAACATTTTGTGGTGCTTGTCAAGGGAAAGTCTTCTCTTTGGGGAAGAAAATGGGGAAGGAAAAAAGAGCCTTGCAAAATGGAAGGAAAGCCTGTATAATACAGTCCAGTCAGCATAGATGCGCCGGTGTGATGGAATTGGTAGACGTACTTGACTCAAAATCAAGCGCCGCAAGGCGTGCCGGTTCGAGTCCGGCCACCGGCACCAAAAGGAAGAGGCCGCCCATTGGGCGGCCTCTTCCTTTTGGTATTTCATGTGCCGGACGAGAACCGACGGTTCGATCTATTGGCACTCAGGCCCTCTGCTTCCAGTGGGCCAGAGTGGGCAGCTGCTGCTCAAAATAGGCCCGGGCCTGCTCCGGGGGGAAGTTCTCATTTGACATATGCTCCACCAGAAAATCGGTCAGCTGCTCGATGCTGGTATAGACAAATTTTCCGTCGGCATAGCACCATTTGCAGTAGTCCTCATTGAAGGCGCCGTCCGGCTCCTTGCTGATGGAGCCGTCGTCCAGAGGCATCCCGCAACATTGGCAGACCAGCTTCCGGGGGGAACCCAAAAGGGTGTTGATGGAGACGTCGAAGAGCTTGGATAAGAGCTTCAGGGTCTCGGTGCCCGGTACGGTCTCGCCGGTCTCCCAGCGGGAGACCGCTTGCCGGGTCACAAATACCTTTTCCGCCAGCGCGTCTTGAGACAGACCCTTTTTGTTTCGCAGCTCCACTAAAATAGCTTGTGTTTTCATGCTGTTCATCACCTCAAGGACATTATGCTCCCGACGCGGAGGAAAAGCAAGCAACCCGCAGTTGCGGCTCACGGACAAAAGAAACGCCTTAGAGTCGTTCCGACCCTAAGACGTTTCCTGGCGCAGAAGGAGGGATTTGAGCGGCCGGCGGGCCGCTCCCATGGGCTTACTCCCATGGTGAACCTGATTGAAATGAGCGAGGGTTCAAATCCACTGACAGACAGAAAGAAAGCCTTAGAACCAAATGGCTCTAAGGCTTTCTTTGGCGCAGAAGGAGGGATTTGAACCCTCGCGCGGGTATTAGCCGCCTACTCCCTTAGCAGGGGAGCCCCTTCAGCCACTTGGGTACTTCTGCATAGCTGAAAATATGAAATATAAAATTGCCGCCCCAAAAATAAATTTGGGGCCCCCGCAAAAGCGGTCCTCAGCTTTTGTGGGGAGAGGAAGAAGGAACCCGCGGATGTGGAGCTTTCGGCTCCGCCGGAAGCGGAACGGGGCGGGTTTCTTCTGACGAGGCGGAGAGAGTGGGATTCGAACCCACGGCTCCTTGCGGAGTCACCAGTTTTCAAGACTGGCTCCTTAAACCACTCGGACATCTCTCCACATTCGGCAGCCAGCCGTTAAAGGCGAACATTATATTAGCACACTTTTTTTGCCCTGTCAATAGCCGCCAATGTGGGCGCGGGAGCGGAAAAATTTTGGCTTTTGCCACAAAATGGTGGAAAAGCCCTTGCAAAAGACCGACATATGGGGTACAATAACTGCGCTTGAAATTAAATTTTCACCACGTATCAATATTTTTGGGAGGATGAATCCAATGCCTACGATCACAGCAGGTGAGTTCCGCAACGGCGTGACCTTCGAGATGGACGGAAAGGTCATGCAGGTCGTCGAGTTCCAGCACGTCAAGCCCGGCAAGGGCGCCGCTTTCGTGCGCACCAAGATGAAGGACGTTCTGGGCGGCGGCGTGACCGAGACTTCTTTCAACCCCACCGCTAAGTTCGAGACTGCCTACATTGAGCGTAAGGATGCCGAGTATAGCTATAACGACGGCGACCTATACTACTTCATGGACCAGGAGACCTTCGATATGGTCCCCGTGTCCGCCGGCGATCTGCCCACCGGCTTTGCCTTTGTGAAGGAGAACACCATCTGCAAGCTGATGATCTATAAGGAGAAGGTGGTGGGTGTGGAGGCCCCCAACTTCGTGGAGCTGGAGGTCACCGAGACCGACCCCGG
>CAJTLK010000100.1:3314-6109 GCA_910577415.1 uncultured Oscillospiraceae bacterium | reverse complement strand
CCGCGAGGGCGACCCGCTGGAGATCTACACCGACAAGGACGGCGAGGTCATCTTCAAAAAGTATTCCCTGATGGGGGGCCTGAGCGACTTTGCCACCCAGATGTGCGAGACCCTGAACAAGACCACCGGGCACATCGCCGTCATCACAGACCGGGACGCCTGCATCGCAGTCTCCGGCGCTCCCAAGCGGGACCTGCTGGACAAGCGGCTGGGCGAGCGGCTGGAGGGGGTGCTGGAGGGGAGAAAGATCTACCAGTACCAGGCCGGGGACA
This sequence comes from uncultured Oscillospiraceae bacterium, assembly GCA_910577415.1. Classification (GTDB taxonomy): domain Bacteria; phylum Bacillota; class Clostridia; order Oscillospirales; family Oscillospiraceae; genus Vermiculatibacterium. Next base: position 5,837 of record CAJTLK010000100.1, on the reverse strand, counting down.
GCCCCATGACCATCAGCGACGACGCCACTAAGTTCTTCGTGTCCTGCGCCGCGCCCATTCTGGCCGAGGGGGACGTGCTGGGCTGCGTGCTCTTCGCCGCCGAGGAGGGGGAGCTTCAGGCCAGCGAGACCGACTACAAGCTGCTCCAGACCATGTCCGGCTTTCTGGGCCGCCACATGGAGGGGTAAAAGAAAACCGTCCGTTCCCGGAAAGGGGAGCGGACGATTTTTTATCCGAATATCTGAAAAAGCAAAATAATGGCGATATTTACTCCGAACAAGACCGCCAGAGCCAGCCAGGGCCGTTTTTCGTCCATCCTCCCACCTCCCACGGGAAAAGTCTACGCCGCCGGGGAGGTGGGTATGCCGGTATGTTTTTTCCATTTCCGGGTCATACTGGAAGCAGAAAAAGCAAAGGAGGAAAACGCCGTGATCAAAGGGATCAACAAGCGGGTGGTGGTAGTCCGCTCCCCCGACCGCCGCTTTTTTGAGGAGGCTATTTTTATCGTCAAGGAGGGGGTGACCGGGGTGCCGGGCGTCACCGCCCAGCAGGTGGTGGAGGAGGCCCGAAGGGTGGCCGACGGCTACGTCCGCAAGCACACCTCCAAGTGGTACCAGCGCATCCCGGCGGCTGGGTACATGGCCATCGGCGCGCTGGCTTCCAGCGCGGCGTGGGCCGCGGCGATGTTTTTGTAAAAGTGAGGGCGGGTCATTGACCCGCCCTCACGGTATTTCTCAGCCGGTGCCCACGCCGGCGCAGAACCAGTGACCGTCCTTGAGGTACATACTGCCCTGGCGGAAATTGGTGAGGGCGCCCTCCGGGGCCTCCGGGTCGGGGCCTTCATATTCCCCGGTGTTGCCCGCCATGAACCAGTGCAGGCCGTCGCTGCCCTCCGGGACAAAGATGGTGTCGTAGCAAAAGGCAAAGTGGGGGTATTGGGTGATGTCCTTCGGGAACCAGGCTTCGGGCATATCCTCCAGAGTGCCCACCCCTCCCGGCTTCATAAAGGTGCAGCGCAGATGGTTCCCCAGCGTGAGCTTCAGATAGGCCCCCTCGTATGCCGCCACCCACTCCCCCGCGATCTCCAGCGGCCCCTGCCCCCGGTCAGGAATGGAAATGCCGCTTTGGAGGGCGTCCAGCTCCGCCTCGTCGAACCACTGGCGCATAAAGGAGAAAATGTCGGTGGTATATACGGCGCTGAATCCGTTCTGTGTCACCTCATACCATGTGGCCCCGGTGTCGTTGGGCTTGATCATCACATAGTCGCTGCCCTCCCACAATTGGATATAGTATTCCCAGCTTGGGTCGGCGATGGTGAGGGAGGCCCCCTCCGGGTAGCCGGGGAAGCTGTCGCAGTACCGCCAGTTGTACTGTGCCGCGTCGGTAAAATACCGCTGGTAGTAAGGGGCGTTAGCCCGGTCGGCGTGGACGGCATAGGCCGCTGGCTCCCCATTTGCCGGGGCCAGCCGCAGGTTCACCAGCCCGCCTCCCAGGTCGATGAGGCGGTTGAGCTTTTCGTCGGCATCCTGGGCAGCGGCGGAGAAGGAGCCGACTTCCTTCCCATAGCCCAGCTCGGTGAGCCTATCCTGCAAATGCTCGGCGTAGTACGAGGAGCCGGGACCCATGTCGTTCATCATCTCGTGCCACAGGTAGGTGAGGCTTCCACCCTCATTTCGTAGGAAGAGAAGGTAGTCGCAGCCGGGATAGCCCGGGGAGACCCAGTTGTCCTCGGTTATGTACCGCCCTCCCGCCATGGACACCGTGTCCGGGGTGGTGGTGTGCAGCTCGTAGTTGAAGCTCCACGCCTCCACCGTCAGCTCTCCCACGATGGTCTGATAGGGCCCGCGGAAGGATTCCACCCGCCAGTCGTCAAAGACCACGGGGGCTTTGACAAACTCCTCGTCCCGCAAAAGGTGCCCCTCTTCCCCGGCGTTGAACTGCTCCTGGGCATAGGCCCTGGCCCACTCCACCACGGCGGCGGGGACCCCGAAGTCCACCCCGTCCACCATGTGGTCGGTGGTGGGCTTTTCGTCCGTATAGACCAGGAGCTTTTCACCGTCAAAATAGAGGTGGCGGACGATATCCCGGTATTTCTCATCGGAGCCGTAGACGGTGAGGGACTTGCTGTATTTGTCCACATTTACATAGTGCCAATCCTCGATCTCCGGGCAGGCATCCATCACCAGTTCTTTCACATCTGCCCGGTAGACAAGCCCGTCCCGGAGGAAGAACAGCTCCTCCTGGGTGATGAGCTCATCCACCCCGTCGCCGTCCAGATCCAGGGTCTTGGGTTGTACTCCGACGCTGCCATCGGCGCGGCAGAGGAGGATGGGCATATGGTCCTGGAAGATGTAGAAGTCCCAGGTAGGCCAGGACAGGGAGCCTGACTCCGGGTAGTAGCCAATGCCCAGAATATGCCCTTGCCCCAGGGCGGAGAGGTGCAGGGTCTCACAGTTGGGGTTGGGGATGGTGAGGAATAAGTCCAGGGAGCCGTTCTCCCGCTCCAGGGCGGCGTAGACGGTC
>CAJTLK010000100.1:718-3304 GCA_910577415.1 uncultured Oscillospiraceae bacterium | reverse complement strand
ACTGGTTTTTGCACTATACCACCGGAGAGGACACCGTTTGGGTCTGCTCGGCGTCGGTGGGGCGGTAGACCCAAACGGTGTCCTCTCCGGTGGTATAGTGCTCAAACCAGTTTTGGTAATTGCCTGTGTTACCGCCGGGGATGTTCCTCAGTTCCGCTGCCACGGGGGCCACCGGCTGTAGCCAGTCCAGGGGGATGGCCGCGTTCGCCCCACCCGCGGGCAGAGGAGTGGGGATGGCGGGGACCTCGCTCTCCTGGTTGGAGACGAACCAGTACTGTCCGTCCCCCTTGTCGGTCAGGGTGACGCAGTAGCCGTGGCCATTGCCGTCATTGCCGTGGTAGAGCTTGACGGTGTCCCCGCTCCGGGTGCCCACCAGAAATTCCAGGTCGCCGGGGTAGTTGGTGTCCCCATGCATCCAGTAGTAGGCGTTGTGCTCGGGGGAGTAGGTATAATAGGTGAGGCTGTCCTTGTTGGCCTCGCTGAGGGTCAGGCCTGTGTACCACTTCAGGATGGAGTTGATGCCGTCGGCGGAGAGCTTGTAGGCCCCGCAGGGAATGTCCTCTTTGCTGCCGTCCCAGACGATGGAAAGCTCGTCGTCGGGCACGGCCTCGCCGTCGCAATAGAACAGCGCGGAGAGGTCGATGTCCTCCGGGCGGTCATAGAGGTTCATGGGGTTGGCGAACTGGTTGCGGAGGTTGTATACCATGCCACCCTCCCCGGTCTGGTCGGCCCCGGAGGAGTTGAAGAACTCCTCGTTGAACCACCGCAGCTCTGCCGCGTCCAGGCTCCGGAGGGTGTCCGCCGTAGGCCCGCCGCTCTCCGAGGGGGCGGGGGTAGGAGAGGTCTTCCCCCCGGTGAAGGTGCAGGCGGCGGCGATGGCGGCCAGAATGGCCACCGCCACCACGGCGGCCAGCACCTGCCGGGGCCGCTGGGCGATGCGGGTAATGCGGTCGCGGAGCTCCCGCTTCCCGGCGGTCATGGTGGTGGCGGCAAGCATGGGGTTGGCGGGGCCTCTCCGTACCGGGATGAGGGAGAGGAGGGTCTCGCCATAGCCGATGCGCTCGTCCTCGCCCAGCTTGCGAAGCACGCTCTCGTCGCAGGAGAGCTCACAGTCGGTCTTGGAGCAGCTTGCGGCGATCCACACCAGGGGGTCAAACCAGTAGACGGTCAAACACACGCACCGCAGCAGCGACCACAGCGGGTCCCAATGCTTGGCGTGGGTCCCTTCGTGGGCCAGCACATGGCGCAGCTTGTTTTCATCCGCCGCCACGGCGGGGGTGATATAGATGCTCCGCCCGAACAGGCAGGGGGAGGGAACGGCCCCTTCGGGAACCAGGTAGACCCGCCGGGGGGACTGAGCGGCGAAGGGCTGGCGGCTTTTCCGAAGTTTGGCGTAAAAGAGCAGGTTGCTGATGAGGAAGAACGCTCCCATTACTACCATGCCGATTTTCCAGATGAGGGTCAATATTTCACCCAGTCCCACGGTCATACGCTCGTAAAGGGTGACGGTGTTGGTTTCCGGGTCCCGCACCAGGTAACCCTTCTGCCGGAAAGAGACGCCGCTGCCGGGAGCGGGAGGCTCCATGAGGATGGAGGCCGCGCCGTCCTCCGCCGTGGGCACCTGGGAGAGGGAAATGTTCCGCTCCGAAAGCTCCTCCGGGCTGACCTCGCCCACCGGGCGGAAGTAGTAGGGCCGTTCCACTTGCCGCGTCACCGCCTGCTGCACCGGGGCGGTGGCGGTCAAAACCGAGAAGTTGGCGGCGGGCAGGAAGCTCACCGGGATGAGCAGCCGCGCCAGCACCAGAGCCCACAGGGCGTACTGCCACCGGCGGGACAGGGTCCCCCGGAACACCCGCCGCAATAGCAGCAGAGCCAGGATCAGGGCGGAAGAGGTGATCAAAATTTCCTTCATTTGTCCTCGCCTCCTTTCGCTTTTTCCAGAATGGCGGACAGCTCCGCCATGTCATCGGCAGTGAGGCTTTGGGCGTCCACCATGGCGGACATCATCAGCCCCAGCCGTCCGCCGTAGACCTTATCCAAAAAGCTTTTGGTCTCCCGCCGCTCGGCGTCGGCGCGGAGGAGGAGGGGGGAATAGCCCTTGGGGGTCTCGCCGTTATGCTGTACCGCCCCCTTGGCCTCCAGCCGGGAGAGCATGGTGATGACGGTGTGCTTTTCCCACTCGGTCTCCTCTTTTAAGGCGGCGGTGAGCTGGGCAATGGTTTTGGGAGCGCCCTCCCAGAGCTGGATCATCAGCTTCCACTCGCCGTCGGATAAGTTGATTTTCATGTCACTCACTCCTTTGCGGTAAACAAATGTCTACCTCTACGCTGATGATAGCATAGAGGTAGACACTTGTCAACCTTCCAAAAATTACAATCTGATGACAATTTTGAAAGGAGTATTTACTTTGCTCTGGCGATAATGACGCGGATGCGGCCGCCGTCGGCGGCCTTGGCGTCGTAGTAGCCGGTGAGGGTATAGCCTGTCCGTACCCGCTGGGCGCTGGAGAGGGTAAAGGTATCGCCCACCTGCTCGTAGACCTCCATGCCGTCCCACATGTGCCAGCTCACATTGTCGGCGGTGAGG
>CAJTLK010000100.1:0-708 GCA_910577415.1 uncultured Oscillospiraceae bacterium | reverse complement strand
GGTGAGGACACCGGAGGCGTCCAGGGAGGACAGCTTCACCGCCGTCAGCTTGGACAGCTTCTCCGGGGATTGAAGGGGGCCTTCGATCTTCACCGGACCGACAGAGAGCTGAAGCACCTTGTTGGAAACGGTGTAAAAGTAGCCCTGGCCGCCCACATCGAACTGATAAGCCCCGCCGGAGGCCATAAGTCCCATGTCGGTCTCCTGGGCCTTGGTGAGGATACCGTAGGCGTGAACGTCGCCGGTGGCGTCGTCCAGAATGAGCCGGTCTATCTCCCCGGCGGCATTGGTACGGCAGTAGAGCACATCGCTTTTATTCAGGCTCATCCCCGCCAGACGGCTGGGATAGACGCGGACGGCGGCGCCGGAATCGGCCACGTCCAAAATTTCCGCCATGGGGTCCAGGGTGACGGAGCCGATCTTAGTCCCATCGGCGCTGACCTTTCCCTCTGTGGAGGAGCCGATCAGCCGCTTGACCTCCACGCCGCTGCTGCCGGATGTTACCTGGACCAGCTGTCCCGCCTTCAAGTTGGAGTTGGTCTCCACCGGATAGGTATAGCTGTTGCCGTCGGTGGCGGTGAGGACGATGGTCTTAGCGCTGTAGCTGTGGCCGTCGGCGTCGGTGTAGGGGCTGGTGGTCACAGAGCTGACCACTCCGGCCAGGGTGCCGCCCAGGACCGAGGCGGTGGTGACGGCGGCCACGCCGCC
>CAJTLK010000099.1 GCA_910577415.1 uncultured Oscillospiraceae bacterium | reverse complement strand
TCGCCCAGAAACACGGGATCCAATAGACTCCAGCCCCCCTCAAAGTGCAAAAAGAAAGACCGCCTGCGGCGGTCTTTCTTTTTGCATATTGGAACGCAGCTGACAAATAGGCTGGATCAATCGATATTATACTTATCCGAGTATATTTCCAGCACCATGCGGTCGGCCAGGGCGGGCTGCACACCATCTCTGGTCACGCTGAGCCCCGCAGCATAGGTAGCAAATTGAATGGAGGGCACGATATCATGACCCTCGCTGAGGTAGACGGCAAGAGCGCCGATAAAGGCGTCGCCGGCACCGGTTGTATCCACAGCCTGGAAATCCGCGGCGGGAAAATGGCGTTTGAGGTCCTTGCTGTGGAGATAGCAGCCCTTCTCTCCCAAGGTGACGAGGACATTTTGGGGGCCGGAATTGAAGAGGAATTCGGCTTTTTCTTCCACGGATTTGGAACCGGGAACCTGAACCTCCAATTCCTTCTCATTTGGGACCAAATAGGTGATTTTTTGTAATATTTCGGGGGGAATCACGGTTTGGATCGTGGGCTTCACGATGGTCTTGATGCCCTTAGTTGCACAAAAGTTGATGGCATATTCCACCGTTTTCCATGGCATTTCGGTGGATATGAGGCAAAATTCGGCGTCTTTGAAGCACTCTTCATTTGCCCGCACCACATCGGGCTGGAGCTCGTCGTTGGCGCCATGGGCGCGGACGATGGTGCTCTCGCCGTTTTCCCCGACCAGAATGTAGGCTTTCCCGGTGGGCTTCTCATGGATGATCTGGACCCCCGCCGTGCTGACGCCATTTTCCACCAGGCTGTTGTAAAGGAGCCGCCCCTCCTGATCGCCGCCCAAACAGCCGATCACATAGGCGTTTCCCCCCAGCTTGGCGGCGCCTACGGCCTGGTTGGCGCCCTTACCGCCGGGCAGGTTCAAAATACGCTGGGAATGCAGGCTCTCGCCCGAGGTAGGAATGTGGGTCATATGGATGATCACGTCCATATTCATACTGCCCACCACAACGATCCGCCTGCCCCGGCCTTTCAGGGGGGAAGCCACGCTGGCGCCCTGCCACAGCCGGGGTGCGAAGCACTTGGTCTCCGGGGCCTTGCCCTTCCCTTCGATGCCCAGGATCAGGCTTTCCATGGCGGCCTGCCCCAGAGCCCGTAGCTGGACGTCCACCATGGTAAGGTCGGGCTCAAACACATCCAGCGGTGCTCTGTGGTCCGAAATACTGATGACCGAGTAATCCTTAGGGATCTGGAGCCCATACCGGCTCAGCACCCGGTAGACGCAGGCCGCGATCTGGGCGTCCTGACACAGGAACGCGGTGCTGAGCCCGTAGGTGATCTGCCGGACATGGTCCATCACGTCCTCGGGGCTGTCGCAGAGAAAAACGGCCTCCCGCGGGAGAATGTCATGCTCATAAAGGGCCTCGTTATAGCCGGCCACCAGATCCTCAGTCAGAAAATGATCCTTCCAGCCCAGAAGAGCGATCTCCCGGTGCCCCAGGCGGATCAGATGCTCGGCGGCCATGCGGGTGGCGTCGGAAAAGGCGCAGTAAGCCGCGCACTGGCCGGCCAAGGACCTGCGGTTGGTGGCGGCTGTACGGACCAACTTTTCGGGGGCGTTGGCAAAAGCCCGCCTGAAGTCCACCTCCCGGTCCAGATAGAAGCTCACCCCGTCCACGCCCCGGTTGAACAGGTTGTTCAGGTGCTTCTCCAGGTCCCTTTCCTCCTGACAGGTGCACAGAACCATGCTGTAGCCCTCGGCGGCCGCCGCCGCCTGAGCCCCCGCGATATAGTCGCTAAACGCCTTAGCGCTGCCAGGCAGCAGCAGCCCCACGAACCCGCTGAAGGTGGACTCGTTCTGGATATACTTGCGGAAAGGCTTGAAGTTATATTCCTTTACGATCCGCAAGACCCGCTCTCTGGTCTCCTCAGTGATCGAGTCGTCCTTGTTGTTGATCACTTTTGAGACTGTGGCCGGAGAAACCCCGGCCAGGGCGGCGATATCCCGGATATTCAACGTGGATCCCCCCATTCCCATGGAAATTCATGGTTAAAATTGATTATATCATGTCAAATGGCGGGAAGCAAGTTTTTCCAGTTATGTATGCTTCCTGAATCCCTTCTCCTCCCGACAGCCCCAGAGAGCAAAAAGGAACATGGCAATACCGACCATGGACATGACCAAATACGCAACATTCAGGCCGTGCAAAGAAGCCGCCGCGCCATACCGGTCAGCACCGTCCGCCGCAACCGCAGTCATCGATGGCAAGGATCAAGCCGCCAAACGTCAGGCCGCTCAGGACGAAGGAAGTCACTTTAAACTTCTTTTTCTCGGTATCCAGCACATTTTCCGCCGCTCTCACGGCTTGCAGAAGCGCGAAAACCATGATGACAGAAAGAACGATAAAAATGACTCGCCAGCTCCAAATATCTACCAGGATACCAGTCACAGTCGCGGTGAATACAGGCGCCGCTCCGCCTGTCAGGCCATACAAGCCCATGGCGCTTCCTTTTTTTCGGCGGGTAGATGGAAAGAATGATCACCTATCCCATAGTCGAGATCATTCCGCCTCCCAGCGCCTGAATGACCCGCCCCCATCATCATGGGAAAATTCACTGCCGCCGCATTGAGCAGCAGCCCCGCCAGGAAAATCATAAGTGCGGTGCAATAAAGCCACTTTATAGGAAAGCGGTTGATCTGAAACGCGGTCAATGGCATTATGATCGCCATAGTAAGGGAATACCCGCTGGTCAGCCACTGCCCGGTAGTCGCGCTGATATTAAAATCAGCCATGATCGGCGGCAGCGCGGTATTCAGCGCCGTGGACAGCATGGAGCCCACCACACAGCAAATGATGTGATATTGAACAAGATCATGTTCCGTTTGCGGTCTGTCAGGACCGCTTCCTGAGCCATTTACCTTACTCTTTTTCTTTTCCAAAAAAGCGCTGACTGTCAACAGCTTGAACAGCCAGCGCCTTTTGTTTCATTCACTTATCATGCGCAAATGTTCTGCTCCCAGCATATCATTTCCCGCTCTGCTCCAGCTTGGCGAACAGATCCCCAAACATGGGATCCCGGCTCAGACCGTAGCATAGCCGGATGGGATGCCGGCTCTCGTCATGTGCCCAGGTCATGTCGTCGTTAAGGATGGGCGCGGCGGTCAGGGAGCTGACGGTCCAGTTGGGATTCATTACATAGCCCACGGTAGAGATGTCCCAGATGATCCGGGAGCGGGCCATATGGGTGGTGGGAAATTTTCCGCACAGCTCCGCGGGAATGTCGTCCATGCCGCCGGTGTAGCCCTTCATCATACCCTTGAAGGCTTTGCTCGGCTTCAAGGCGTCCAGCACGATCTTGCCCAGGTAATCCCCCACCTTGCTGCGGCCCATGAGGCAAGTCTCCAGCTCGGGGGCGGTGACGGTGAGGTGGTCGGCCACCCCGGCGCAGGGGACCAACACCAGAGGCACCCCACAATTAAAGAGGTGCTGGGCGGCGAGGACATCCTGCAGGAGGTTGAACTCCTTGCCGTCCTGGAAATAGGGGGCATGACCGCCCAGCCAGACCACCGTGATCTTCTCGGCGATGGCGGGCTCCATCATAAGGGCGGAGGCTACATTGGTGATGGCGCCGATGGCCAGCACATAGAGCCGCTTGCCAGAGGGCCGGGCCATGGCCCGCTTCACCAGATCCCGGGCCGCCTCGCTCTCCACCGGCTTGCGGCCGGGGTCGTCCTCGATGTAGGCGGTGGAGCCCCGGAACACCTTTCCCTCCGGGGAAATGTCCAGCAGGGAAAACAGGTTCAGGATCTCCTGATAGCTCAGCTCCATGCCCTCGGCGGGGGTGTCGGCAAAATGAATGCCATCACCCAGCATCTCGCGGGTCAGACGGGGCGGCTTCTGTCCCGGCGGGGCCAGCATCTTGCCAATGGCCTGGGAGCAGAAGGGCGCGGCATAGACCGCCTCCACATTCACCCGCTCCGGGGAGCGGAGGGCCCAGGCGATGGCAAACTGGTCGTCCACCTCGTTGTAGGCGTCGGTGTCGATGACGATGTCCACGATCTCCTCCGTGGGAAATTGCAGGGCATCGGCGATCTTCTTATGGTCGATCTGGTAAGACATGATGATTCCTCCTTATTACACCTTGGCGGCTGCTGCGGGAACACTTTCATGGGCTTTGCGGGCGGCGCTCCGGCGTTTAAAGTCGGCCATGGCCCGCTGAATGGTGGGCAAAGCCAGAATGATGACTAGGAAAGCTCCCAAGAAGACGTTCTGAAGGCTGTCGGGCCAGCCCAAGGCAATGATGCCGGTAAACATGACGCTGAGGCAGAGGTTTCCGACCAAAATACCAATGCTGCTGCGGACTAGGCCGCTCAGGGACATACCGATAATGACACTCATCATGGGTTTGAACACGATGGACATAGATGCCATATTGGAGGCATAGCCCACGGCGCTGGCGTAGCAGGTAGATACGACGGCGGCCAGAGCCAGGAACACACTGCCCAGAATGTAGGTATTGAACTTGACCTTCATGGGCTTGATTCCCACGTTACGGGCAATGAGTTCATCGCTGCCCACCACACGGGCTTGGTTGGCTGCCTTGGTCCGGGTATTGATGACCTCAAAGAGGAGGGCCACCAAGATCAGAACAATAAAGTTGAAGGGTGGCTTCCCCAAAAAGAGCATATTCTCAGGCGCTTTGAAATACTGGCCCGTGGACAGAGCAGGCAGGATAGCGCCCAGCTTTTTGGTCAGGGTCTCGCTTACCACCTCAAAGACCATGAGGCAACCCATGGAGATAACAAAGGAGGGAATCTTGAGGAGCGCGAAAAGGCCACCCACAATGGCGGCCAGCGCCAGAGAGGCCAAGAGCGCGCCCAAAACCATACCCACAGGTCCAAAATAATAGCCACCAAGACAGCCCGCCATACTGGCCAATGTGATACGGGAACCCACCGAGAAATCCATAATACCGCTGGCAAAGCCGAAGTGGACACCGTAGGCCGTGATGGTGGGAACCACCGCCAAGATCAGTATGGAGATAATGGACGTCAAATTTCCTACCCGGTCCGGGATCAGCAGCAGCACCACAAGGTACAGAGCCACCGGAAGCATAAACGCTTTTACGATATTCAAGGCTTTTGTTTTCATATTCATGGGTGGACTCCTCTCAAACTGTCAAATAGATGGGAGAGCCAGCGGGAGCCTGCCGGAGCAGGCTCCCGCCCGCGCGCTTCAAATTACTGGTTCATGGACTTGGCGTAAGCGATGGTGAAGTTGTCCACGAAGGACTGCATCTCCTCCAGACTCTTGCCCAGCAGGGTGTCATACCACTGGTTGCCGCTCATCATAGCCTTGTTGGGATTCTCATAGTACTCGGAGTAGTCCACGGAATCTTGGGGATTCTCAATAAACATCATGCGGGTGTTGATGATGTAGGGGGCTTTGTCAGCGTTGACGCCATCCTTATGGTTAATAAGGCAGGCAGCAGCCAGAACGTTGTCAAAGACCAGATTGCCGCCAGCGACCACCTTGAGGGGCTTGCCCTCGCCCATGTACTCATCCATGCCAGCGGCAATGTCGATCATGCCGATGGCTACCTTGTCCTGCATGTTGTGGTTGGCCAAGGCTTGATTGGCGCCAGCCAGAGCGCCGTTGGTGACCAGGCCGCCCACGATGAAGATGCCGTCCATCTCGGGGTAGGAGGAGATAATGCCCTCCACAGCGTTGGTCACATCGCTGGCGGAAACGATACCCCGGGTCTCGGTGAGCAGCTTGACGCCCAGATCCTCACAGGCTTTGGCAATGCCCTTGTCCCGCAGGTCGCCGTTCAGGTCACCTTGAGTCAGGCCGATGATAGCCAAGTTCTTCACGCCGTAGTCGTTGTGCAACCGCTCCACGATCTCGTAAGCAATGTCTTCCTCAGCGCAATAGTCGTTGCCCACAAAGGAAGGCAAAGAGAATACATACTCCTTGAGGTCAGGATCAGAGATCTGACGGTTGGCTAGGAACCAGTCCACCCCATTCGCCTCAAAGAGGTCAGCCATCAGGCGGATGGGCCCCTCGGAGGAGGAGCAGCAGACAACACCATCCACGCCCATATTGATCATATTCTCATAGGTGGTAAGGAAGCCCTGATCGTC
>CAJTLK010000098.1 GCA_910577415.1 uncultured Oscillospiraceae bacterium | reverse complement strand
GCCCAAGCCGTTGCCGCCCCGGTGTTCTATCGCGGTGGTCACTACATATATAAGTGATTATATTTTCCCCAGCATCCTCCGGGGATGGAGCGAGTCCTGACTGCAAACGGCAGCGCGCCGCTGCTGTTTGCCACCCAGAATCAGATCTCCACAGAGCGGAAGATATTACATACCCTTTTGGCTATGAGGGACCTGGATGGGGTGCTGGTGGAGGGGAGCAAGACCGCCCTGCCAAATCCCAACCTGGACCTCTATCAGAAGCTGTTGGACCAGGGAGTACGGCTGGTCTTTTTCAACGGGACCTATTCCGAGCTTTCCAGCTGCCCTTCCGTTTTGGCGGACGACTTCGGAGGCGGGAAACAGCTAGTGACCTATCTCTATGGCAAGGGCCACCGCAATATTGCCGGTATCTTCAAAAATGACGATATGCAGGGCACCCAGCGGTATGCCGGGTATATCCAGGACTGCGGGAGCTGGACCTTCCTTTGGAGGACAAGCAGACCTGTTGGTACAATACCGAGACCCGTAAGTCCTTTCGGACTGAAGCTGCTTTGGATTCTATCCTGGAGAACTTTCGGGGCTGCTCCGCCATTGTGTGCTATAACGACGAGGTGGCCATCCGGGTCATCACCCACTTGAAAAAGCGGAATATCGACGTTCCCGGAGAGATGGCGGTGGTCAGTTTTGACAACAGCCAATATAGCGAGCTGGCCCCTGTCCACATCACCTCTCTCTCCCATGAGACGCAGAATCTGGGGGAGCTGGCTGCCGAGCTGATGCTGCGACTGCTCCAGGGGGAGAGGTGCCAGTCTGAGGTGGTTCCCTGGAGCCTGGAGGAGAAAGAGAGCGGCTGAGAGTTCTTTATAAAATCATATTGCCCCCATCCTGTAGCGTGGATGAGGACCAACGTTATCACAGCGTTTTGCGATCATTTTTAGATATAAGAAAAAAGTCCCTGGTTTCAGATGAAACCGGGGACTTTTTTGACGTTAATGGATAGAGCGGGAGGAAATTATTCCGGCAGGTCGCTGCGGAATTGGGAGGGGGTCTTCCCGGTAAACTTTTTAAAGAGCACGAAGAAATACTTGGTGTTGCTGTAGCCCACCTGCCGGGCGATCTGCTCCACCGGCAGGTCGGACTGCCGCAAAAGCTTACAGACCTTGTCGATGCGCACGTGCTGGATGGCGTCGTTGATGGACATGCCCGCCGCGGAGCGGAACTGGCGGTTCAGATAGCCAGGACTCATGCCCAGCTGCTCGGCGATCATCTGGCTGCAGCAATTCTCATACTGGTAGAGTTCGTATACCTTGTCCCACACTGAGCCGGACAGGGATTCCGCCAGTTGCTGCTGCTGGGCGGCAGCGGCGTCGGTGATGGAGCGGAGCCGGGCGTCTATATGGGCTTGGAGCTGGGTGAGGCTTCCCAGGCAGCTGTCAATGGGGCCGAAGCCCTCCAGACCATATTCCGCGGCCAGGTTGGAGAGCATACGGTCCACATAGTGAAGGGCAAAGTGGAAATCATTGTACCGATCCCGGCGAATATGATCAAACAGGAGCAGCCATTGGGCCTGGGCCACCTCCAGCTGACCCTTTTTCAGGGCGTTTTCCAGGGAGGATACCATCTCCGGCTGGAGGCTGCTCTTCTCGCTACAGTCGGAGAGCAGCTCCTGACAGAGGATGGACTGGTTGGGGTAGAGGAAGGCGAGGGCGCGCAGTTCGTCCAGGGCGTTGAAGGTCTCCAGGAGCTGCTCCTCCGAGTAGCAGGGCAGGCTCACAAAGATGGGGGAGGGCAGAGCCAATCCCTGGAGGGAACCCAACAGGTGGTTGCGGCTTTTGTTGCTGCAGGCGGGGAGGACCAGCACGTCTCCCAGCTCGGAGCGGGCCACCACAGCCTCCCCGATGCCACAGGAGAGGAGGAGAAGGTCGTAGAGACTTTCTCCGCTGTCGCTGCTGGCGGCGATCAGAACTACAGGCAGGGTAGTGCCCGTGGGAAAGACTCCGGCCTGGAGCTCCTGAAGCTTGCGGTTGGACTCGTAGGCTTGGTGGGAGGAGAGCAGCCGGTCAAATTTCTCGGTAAAATCCCTACCCTCGCTGCTGACGGAGGTGAGAGCCCGGGAGATGTGGAGGAAGGTAGGAAGGATCACGAACAGCAGATAGGCGAACAGGATCAGAATGGCCACGCAGATCAGGGCGAATACGGCGAAGACCACCCGCTGGACGCGATACAGTCCGGGGGCGTCGATCTTCAGCTGGAAATACTCCAGATAGAACCACCCGGTCTGCCCCAGCTTATGGTAGACCCAGCAGGAGGAGAGGAAGGGGGAGTTGTCCAAGAGGACATAGCCGCTGTTGGGGGCGGAGGAAAAAGCGGATTCAAAGACCTCCCACGCCGGCAGCTCCATGCCCTCCTCCGACGCCCGGATCACGCTCCGGCCCTGAGAGTCCACGATCATGTGCCGCTCCTTGGAGAGGGATCCCAAAAGCTGGGCCTCATACCAGGCGGCGTTGATATCCAGCAGCATGGCGCCCTCCTCGGAGGATTCATAGGGGGGGAAGAGAAAGGAATAGTGGGTGTAGCCGCCGGCCTGCCGCTTGAAGGGAGTCAGATAGGAGTGGTTCTCCGAATGAAGGAGCAGCCGGACGGCCTCCTGGTCGTGGAATTGCCCGGAGGGGGCGGAGCCGTGGCCGCTCTCCGAGGTAAAGACCATGTCCAGCTCTCCATTGTAGACCATGATGTTATCGATAAAGTTGCTGCTGCTGACAAAGTTGCCCAGATCCCGCAGGCCGATGATCTGCTCCGAGCGGGTCATGTCCTTTTTGGTGCGCAGGGTGCGGATGGAGGAGGTGTAGAACACCTGCATGGCGGAGGTGCGGATGTTGGCGTGGGAAAGGTCCAGCACCGAGTCCACGTAGTTGCCGAAGCTCTCGTTGGCCGAGGTGATGCTTTGGAGGGCGGCGGTGCGGAATTGGAAAAACAGGAACAGGAAGATGGCCAAAAAGGCCAGCAGAAGGAGGATACAGCCTCCCACCTGTGTCAGATGCCGGCGGAGCCGGGAGGTGCTGGCGGTTTTCTCCACAGATGGCCCTCCTTCCTGAAAGTTCGCAATATATCTTTAATTATATCGGAAGCAAAAGAGAAGTCAACACTTTATCAAAAGAAGAAAATCGAGGTTCAAAAATGTGATAATGTACATTTTTTTAAAAATCAAACTTCCATTTTTGGGCGAAGTGCTATAAAATGAACTGGCAAAGGTGAGGGAGAGCCTTACCGCTACATAAATCAAGAGTGGAAAGGAACTGAGTGAAAATGAAAAAGAAGATCTGTCTCGGCCTGTCCCTGGTCATGGTACTGTCCCTGATGGCCGGCTGCGGCGAAAAGAAAGCCGACGGCCCCGCCCCCGCGCCCTCCGCTGCTGCTCCTGTGGAGAGCAAGGGCGCCGAGCCCGCCCCCGAGAAGACCTACTCCGGCAAGGTCATGCTGTACTCCTCCATGCAGGAGGATCAGCTGGTGGCCGTCAAGGAAGGCTTCGAGAAGAAGTATCCCGGCATCACCATGGAGTATTACTTCGCCGGCACCAGCAAGGTGGTCACCAAGATCTCCACTGAGGCCCAGGCCGGCCACGTGGACGCCGACGTGATCTGGGTGGGCGACGCTGCCGACTATGTCTCCTTTAAGGAGGAGAACATTCTCCAGCCCTACACCTCCCCCGAGGCCGCCAATCTGGATCCCGCCTATGTGGATGCCGACGGCTACTACACCGCCGCCCGTCTGGTGGGCGTGGGCATTGCCTACAACACTGTCACCGTCACTCCTGAGGAGGCTCCCAAGACCTGGAACGACCTGCTGGACGCCAAGTGGAAGGATCAGATCGTCATGTCCGACCCTGGCACCGCCGGCACCACCAAGTATTGGATGAACGCCATGATGTGCTCCGATAAGTACGGCGCGGACTACATGCAGAAGCTGAAGGACAACGGCTGCCTGCTGGAGAGCGGCACCACCGCCACCCACAACCAGCTGGCTGCCAGCGCCTATCAGGTGGGCGTGTGCCTGGACTACGTCACCGCCAACCTGGTGGCTGAGGGTTCTCCCATCGCTTTCCTGTATCCCGAGGACACCGTCTCCATCGCCAGCCCCATCGGCCTGGTGAAGGACTGCAACAACGAAGAGAACGGCAAGCTTCTGTATGACTTCATCCTCTCCAAGGAGGGCCAGGAGATCCTGGTGGCCAACAATCTGGTCTCTGTCCGTGAGGACGTGGAGCAGGCTGTGGATCTGACCGCCATCCCCTCCATGCTGGACAGCGACTTCGCCAAGCTGGCTTCCGACGGCAAGACCAATCTGGAGACCTTCAACAAGATCTTCGGTCTGAGCTGAGCAAGCATTAAAGCGTGACCGACAAGGTGGGGGTAACGTATCGTTTCCCCCACCTTGTTCTTAACAGAATACAGAGCGTAAGGAGGGAAACTTTTTGGCAAAGGTTTCATTTAAGGACATCTCCTTCAAGTACGGCGCCAACCAGATATTGAAGAATTTCAGCCTGGACATCGAAAGCGGCGAGATCCTGTGTCTGGTTGGACCCTCCGGCTGCGGCAAGACTACCCTGGTTCGTTGTCTGCTGGGCCTCAATAAGCCGGAAACGGGAGAGATCTATGTAGGCGACAACTGCATTTTCAGCGCCAGCCGCCGGGTCAACATGCCGGTGGAGCGGCGGAATATCGGCATCGTTTTTCAGGACTACGCTGTGTGGCCCCATCTGACGGTGAGCGAGAATGTGGGCTATCCGCTGAAAAAGAAGCGGGTGAACAAGGCGGAGATCGCCCAGCGGGTGAAGGATACCCTGGCCATGGTGAACATGAGCGAGTACGCCAACCATCTGCCCAGCCAGCTCTCCGGCGGTCAGCAGCAGCGGGTGGCCATTGCCCGGGCCTTGGTGACCAACAGCGACATCATCGTTATGGACGAACCCATCACCAACCTGGACGCCAAGCTCCGGGAGCAGATGCTGGAGGAGATCCGGGAGATCCAGCGCAAGAGCGGTACCACCGTCCTTTACATCACCCACGACCAGCAGTCCGCCCTCCAGCTGTGTGATCGGATGGCGGTCATGGAGCCAGACGGCAATCTGTGTCAGATCGGCACCGACGAGGACATCATCCTCCGTCCCGCCAATCGGTTCACCTTTGAATTTATCGGGGTGTCCAACTTTATTCCCGTGGAGGCCGCAGGGGATAAGCTGACCCTGAAGCCCATCGGAGGCGCGGCCGTCGCCTGGGACGAAGGGAAGCTCCCCGCCGGGGAGGATCTGTCCCGGGGGCTGGAGGTGGGGATCCGGCCCAATGACATCGTCTTTGATCCCGCCTCGCCCATCAAGGCCACCGTCACCCGGACGGTGTTCCTGGGCAGCGAGTATGATTACTTCATCCGTTTGGGCGACCAGGAGCTTCGTGTTCAGCAGAACGCGCTGGACGCCGGGCGTCAGGGCGTGGTGAAGGAAGGGACGGAGACCGGCATCCGGCTGCTCAACTACCGCTTCTATCCCCCGAAAAAGGAGGTGTCGGCATGAGCCGCTTCAAGAGGAGAAACAGCGATCTGGCCGCGGTAGATGGCCGGCGTTTCAACGTAGACGGTATCCTTACCGCTGTCAGCGTGGTGCTGCTTCTGATCGTGGTGGTCATCCCTGTGGTGTCCATCATCTATAACTCCTTCTTCTACAAGGGTCACTTTGACCCCCAACTCTTTGTGGGCCAGCTCACCGATCCCAACAACCTTTCCGCCATGTGGAATACCATCAAGATCGCCTTCTGGGTGACCCTGCTGGGCACCATCCTGGGCACCTTCTACGCATGGCTGTTGGGACGCAGCGATATTCCCGCCAAGGGGCTGATGCGGGCGCTGTTCAACATCCCCTATATGTTCCCCCCCTTCCTGGGGGCCATGGCCTGGGATCTGCTGCTCAATGGCCGTTCCGGCTATCTCAATAAGCTCCTGGTGAGCGTGTTCCATCTCCAAAAGGCCCCGGTCAACATCAACTCTCTGTGGGGCATCATCTTTGTGGAGATCAGCTATTATTTCCCCTTTGTGTTCATGCAGGTGGTCTCCGCGCTGGAGCGGATGGATCCCACTTTGGAGGAGTGCGCCCGGATCGCCGGGGCCAAGCAGATGACGGTCATCCGCAAGATCACCCTTCCCCTGGTGGTGCCCGCCATCTCCGCCGGTGCCCTGCTTAT
>CAJTLK010000097.1 GCA_910577415.1 uncultured Oscillospiraceae bacterium | reverse complement strand
GGCTGATTTGACAACCTCTAAACCGGTTCTGGCACTTGCTAAAATTTTTAATTTTTTATGAATTCAGGAAATACTGCTTGACAAAATAATATTATACAGCATATAATATCGCAGAACCAATAAGGAAAGGCGGTGGAAGCGTGATCTTTCAACTGAATACCCCGCTGCTGGACGGCTGTGTGCTGGCGGTGCTGGAGCAGGGCGACGCTTATGGCTACAGTCTGACCCAGCACATCAAGCGGGAGATCGACATCTCAGAGTCCACCCTGTATCCCATTCTGCGGCGATTGCAGAAGGAGGGCTGTTTGGAGGTCTACGACAAGCAGTTCCAGGGAAGGAACCGGAGATATTACGCCATTACCCCCACGGGTCGGGAGCTGCTGGACGACTGCCGGAGAAGCTGGCTGGACTACACAGACCGGGTGGGGAAGATCCTGTCAGGAGGGACGAGAGATGAATAAAGAGACCTATCTGCGTGTTTTAAGAGGCCGTTTGGCCTACCGGCTCACCACCGAAGAGGTGGAGGATATTATCAACTACTATACCGAGTATTTTGAGGATGCCGGGCCGGATCGGGAGCAGAGCGTTATCGAGGAGCTGGGCTCCCCGGAGCGGCTGGCCCAACAGATCCTGGGGGAACGCCGCCAGGAGGGGCTGGCCCCGGTGCCTGGGGCGGCGGGGCAGATCCCGCCCAGGTATGCCCCTGAAGCGGCGGAAAAGCTGCCCGTCTGGGCCGGGGTGCTCATTCTGGTGCTGGCGGCCATCTTTGCCGGGCCGGTGGCGGGCTCTCTGGCCTTTGGCCTGGGCCTGGGCGGGGTGATCTGTGGGGCCGTAGGGGTGGCTGTAGCCATAGCTGCCGTCGCCAACCTCTCCCTGGCAGGGGCGCTGTTCCAGGTGGGCGGCGGGCTCATCGCCGCGGCGGTGGGTATCCTCCTGGTGCTGGGGGCTGTCGCTATTGTCTGGGGCGTGGTGAAGTTTGTCGGCTGGTTCTGGAAGTCCTGTGTGGAAGGGGGCGTGTGAGATGAAACGGTTTATGAAGTGGTGCCTCATCCTGACAGGGCTTCTGCTGGCGGTGGGCATTGGTCTGCACACCGCGGGGGCCGCTATGGGCGGACGCTATGAGAGCGACGCGTATTTTGCCCGGCGTTGGGGCGACTTTGCCGACCGCTGGGATGGTATTTCCGGCCATTGGCGGTACCTGGGCGGCCTCCTGGGCACCCCTCAGAGCAAGGACAGCGGGGCAATTGACGAAACCATCAACGCCATTGAGGTAGATGTGGACTGCGGAGATGTCAGGCTCTCCCAGGGGGAGAATTTTGCGGTCTACATGGAGTGGAACCTCCGGGGATTCACTATGGATTACAAGGTAGAGGACGGCGTTTTGAAGGTGGAAAGCGAGAGCAAGAGCGGCTTTCTCAACGGCGTTTCCGGGTGGAAGAATGAAGTGACCATTACCGTCCCCAGCTTGGCAGGGCTGAAAAAGGTGGATCTGAACACCAACCTGGGAGACATTGATGTGACCGCCTCCTGCGTTGTTGGCGACCTTCAGCTCACCACCAACCTGGGGGACATTGATGTGGACGCCCCCATCACCGCCACCGGGGCCGACCTGAACACCGATCTGGGCGATGTGGAGTGTAAAGGTGTTTTGGCGGGAGAGTTGAATGTCAAGACCAACCTGGGGGATGCGGACGTTGATCTGCCCTGGGAAAAGGACAGATACCTTTGGGAACTGGAGACCTCCCTGGGTGAGCTGAAGATGGACGGCGAGAAGCAAAGCGGCGATGTGGGGGGTGCCCATAAGCTCCGGGGCGGCACGGGCAGCAACCGGGTGACCGTCCGCAGCGACCTGGGGGATGTGGGGGTCAGCTTTGCCAGGGAGGACATGTCCCGCTATAACAACCACGCTTTCGACCATCTCTACGAGCGCGTAGACAACTGATTTTAGCTCCATTATGTATACGAACATTACCCAAGGCAGGACCCTCCGCTGACTGCGGAGGGTCTTGCCTGTCTCATAGCGAGTTCAGCCACCACTCGGTATCGGCCCACTCGGACATACCCGCCCCGCCGCTGTCATACACTCTCCCAGAGGGGGTGTTTGCCGTGGAGTGGAGCTTTGAATGCTCCGGCGGTACTGTGACGGTACGCCAGGAGGGAGAGCGGGTGGTCTGTCAGGCTTTAGGCCGACCCGAGAGCCAAGGACTATACAAGGCGTGGCTTCTGGGTGAGGAGGGCAAGGCCCTGCTGGGGACGCTCATCCCGGAGAATGGGGCATTGCGGCTGCGGCGAAATATGTCGGCCTTCACCCTAAAAGAAAAGGGGGCTTGGCCCCCGGTGGGGGCGGAGATCGTCATGGCCTATGCCTTTACACCGGAGGAGCCGCCCAGCTCCCAGTGGTGCTGGACGGAATGTCCCTGCCGCCTTTTTACAGACCGGGTCATTTCCCACGCCCTCCGAGGGGTGGACCGGGCGCTTATCAAACGAGACGCCGACGGCTTTTTCCTGGCCGTTCCCTATGTTCCCGGTTGCCCCTTTCCTATCCCGCCCCTTTTCTGTCTGGGGCGGATCGAAAAGATGGGGGGGCGGTGGTATACCCTCTTCCGATTTTCCCGGCAAGGCGCGCCGGAACTTTTGCATAATTTTCCTTCCAATGGAGACAATGACACTGTTACCTGAACCTTTGACCGGCAGAGCGTGTTTGCCCTTGTCGATCCAAGGTAAAACAAAGGAGGGAAACAAGCAATGCCAAAGCTCACCACAAAGGAACTGGCGGGGCTTAGCGACCAGCTGGACTTTGAAAAGGTCCTCTGCGCCAAGTACCAGGCCGCCGTCCAGGAGACCGAGGACGCCCAGCTGAAGACCAGCTTCCAGCAGTATGCCGACCAGCACCGCCAGAACTTCACCTGTCTTCTGAAGTATCTGCAGTAAAAAGGAGGGAACGCCATGAATGACCAGGAACGGATCACGGACATGATCCTCAGCGAAAAGAAGATGAGCGCCAACTACAACACCTTCGCCTCGGAGTGTGTGGACGACCAGCTGCGGGACGAATATATCGGTATCCTCACCAAGAGCCACCAGGCCCAGACGGCTCTGTTCAAGGCGGCCCAGTCCAAGGGCTGGTACACGGTGGAGGCCGCTCCCCAGAACAAGATCACCGAGGCCTATACAAAGTTTAACGCGGAAAAGCCCTGAGAGCCGGCGCGGAGGTCGAAGACCTCCGCGCTTCCTTTTTCGGCATCTGCCGATAAAATGGTTGCGTCCGGCCCAAAAAGAATGGTATACTATACCAAAACCCGGAGGGGAGGAGATGCGATGACCGCCATGACGAGTTCTTACAGTGTAAAGCTGACCCAGTTGGTGGAGGAATACCACCTGGAGGTGCTGCGAAAGGGCAGCGATTATGAGGAATGTCTGGTCTGCAGCGGCGATGTGAACCGTCCCGGCTTGCAGCTGGTGGGTTTTTTCGACTATTTTGACCACCAGCGGCTCCAACTGTTGGGCAAGGTGGAGGCTACCTACCTGGAAGGCTTCTCTTCCCAGCAGCGTCGAGAGTGCTTTGAGCGGTATATGGCTCAGGATTTTCCCGCGCTCATTATTGCCCGGGGAATGGAGCCTTTCCCCGAGTGCATGGAGATGGCGGAGAAATATGACCATACCGTCCTGCGGACGGAAGAGATCACCACGGCCTTTATGGGCTCGCTGGTGGCCAGTCTGCAAAACCATCTTGCCCCCCGCATTACCCGCCATGGCGTACTGGTGGAGATCTCCGGCGAGGGCGTACTCATATATGGCGAGTCCGGCGTAGGCAAGAGCGAGACCGCTATTGAGCTCATCAAGCGGGGCCACCGCCTCATTGCCGACGATGCGGTGGAGATCCGCCGTGTGGGCAACGATAAGCTGGCGGGTACCGCCCCCGAACTTATCCGCCACTATATGGAACTGCGGGGCATCGGCGTGGTGGATATCCGGCGGCTGTTCGGCGTGTCCGCCATCAAGGCGGAGGCCAGCATCGACCTGGTGGTCAACCTGGAGCCCTGGCGGGACGATGTGGTCTATGACAGGCTGGGGCTGGAGGAGCTGAAGACCACTATATTAGATGTAGAGGTGCCTACCATCACCATCCCGGTAAAGCCGGGGCGGAACCTGGCGGTCATTTTGGAGGTGGCGGCTATGAACAACCGCCACAAGCGCATGGGCTATAACGCTGCCCAGGCCTTTGCCGCCGAGATCGACAGGCACATCAGCGAGGTGGAGGCTGCCCAGGCCGCCGAAAAGAAGTCTTGAATCGATAGAGCCGCCGGGTAACCTTGGCGGCTCTATCTGATTTTTGTGAAAATCTTGGGCCGACAAGGGAAAAAATCCTTGCGTTCTGGGAATAACTGTGCTAAAATACCAGAGCATGTGATTACGCACACCTGCCGACGGAGGGCCAGGTGCCCTTGCGCGCAAGGGTTGGCCGGCTTCGGATGACGCGGGTGGAGGGAATCAACAATTAAAGGAGGAAATCATTATGGCAGTCGTATCTATGAAGCAGCTTCTCGAGGCGGGCGTCCACTTCGGACACCAGACCCGCAGGTGGAACCCCAAGATGGCAACCTACATTTACACCGAGCGCAACGGCATCTATATCATTGATCTGCAGAAGACGGTGAAGAAGCTGGAGGAGGCTTACTCTTTCGTGAAGGACGTGGCCGCTGAGAACGGCACGCTCCTGTTCGTGGGCACCAAGAAGCAGGCCCAGGACGCCATCAAGGAAGAGGCCCAGCGCTGCGGCATGTACTATGTCAACGCCCGTTGGCTGGGCGGCATGCTCACCAACTTCAAGACCATGCGGGGGCGCGTGGACCGTCTGAGCCAGCTCAAGAAGATGCAGGAGGACGGCACCTTCGACATGCTGCCCAAGAAGGAAGTTATGCACCACCTGGGCGAGATCGCCAAGCTGGAGAAGTACCTGGGCGGCGTGGTGGAAATGCGGAAGATCCCCTCCGCGCTCTTCGTTGTCGATCCCCGCAAGGAGCGCAACGCCATCAACGAGGCCCGCAAGCTCCATATCCCCATCGTGGCTATCGTGGACACCAACTGCGACCCTGATGAGATCGACTATGTGATCCCCGGCAACGACGACGCTATCCGGGCCATCAAGCTCATCGCCGGCGTTATGGCCAATGCCATTCAGGAGGGCCACCAGGGTGTGGATTCCGCCGCTCCCGCCGCTGAGGAGGCCCCTGCCGAGGCCTGATCTGAATCCAGGAAGGGCCCGCCCAATGCGGGCGGCCTTTCTTTTCTAACAATTATTTTATTGGAGGTATATTACTATGGCTATTTCCGCCAAAGACGTGCAGGCCCTGCGCGAGATGACCGGCGTGGGCATGATGGAGTGCAAGAAGGCTCTGGTGGCCAGCGACGGCGACATGGACAAGGCTGTCGAGTATCTGCGGGAGAAGGGTCTGGCTGCTTCTCAGAAGAAGGCTGGCCGTATTGCCGCTGAGGGCGCCGCTTACGCCACCGTCATCGACGGTATGGGCGTGGTTGTCGAGGTCAATGCCGAGACCGACTTCGTGGGCAAGAATGAGAAGTTTGTGGACTTCGTCCACGGTGTGGCCGCTGTGGTTGCCGCCAACAAGCCCGCCGACCTGGACGCCCTCATGGCCGCCCCCTATGGCAATGGCCGTACCGTTCTGGAGGAGCAGCAGGAGATGGTGCTGGTCATCGGCGAGAACATCAAGGTCCGCCGCTTCGCCATCTTTACCGACGGCGTCAGCGTCTCCTACGTCCACGCCGGCGGCAAGATCGGCGTTCTGGTGAACTTTGAGACCGACCTCTCCGCCGACAAGGTGGAGGCCATCGGCAAGGATGTGGCCATGCAGATCGCCGCCATGAACCCCCGCTTCTGGGACAAGAGTCAGGTGGACGACGCCACCCTGGACAACGAGAAAAAGATCATGCAGGTCCAGATGGCCAACGATCCCAAGATGCAGGGCAAGCCCGAGAAGGTCTTGGAGGGCATCGTTCAGGGGAAGATGGGCAAGTTCTTCAAGGAGAACTGTCTGCTCCAGCAGGAATTCGTCAAGGATGGCTCCATGAGTGTGGAGCAGTATATCGCTTCCGCTGCTAAGGCCGCCGGCGGCAGCGTGAAATTCGTCAATGCCGTTCGCTTTGAGAAGGGCGAGGGCATTGAGAAGAAGCAGGAGAACTTTGCCGAGGAGATCGCCAAGCAGCTCCAGAAGTAAGAAAAAAGCCGGAGGCGGCGGGCGATAGCCCGCCGCCTTTGTTTTTTCGGGAAAATGGAGAGGGAAC
>CAJTLK010000096.1 GCA_910577415.1 uncultured Oscillospiraceae bacterium | reverse complement strand
ATTGTGCCAGCAGAATCTGAGCCCACAATAGATACTCCCTCTCCTGGCAATACGGATGATAACATAGTGCAAAAAGATGAATCAACGCCAGTCCTTGAAATACAACCAGCGGTGTCACAATACATAACCGATAGTTCCTCCTCCAATAGCGCGAGCAAAAAAAATGAAACAACGTACTTTCCTTTTTCTGTTGGGGGTATAGAGTTTTCTGTGCCATCTTATTATGTGATGGATACAAATGAATCAACAAGCGAAGGCACCGCTTTCAGTGTCAGCACAGGCGATCCTGTACAACTAATTTTGGGCCAAACAGAATGCAAAAATGAGAGTGCATTTGATTCCGCTATTGAGGAAATGATTTCTTCTATCGGCGATGGCTTTGAGGTATCTGTATCTACTGATACATCTTTAGCTGGTCTACATGGTACTTCCATTTCTGCAAGCGGAGAATCGAATAGTGTGTCAGCAACCATAAGCATTACTTCCGCCTATCAACCAGACATACAAAAAGCAATTCTAATTCTTTTCATGAGCACGGGAAACCTTCAATATGACTATTTAGCCGACTATAACACTTTAATCAGCACTGCAAAACTTGCCGAGCCACTTCCGGTTAATTCAGTTTCCGGTATCCGCCCCGAATTTAAAGAAGCCATGGACAGCTTCGAAATCTTTTTTAATGAGTATGTCGATTTTATGCAAGAATTTTCAAATTCAGGCGATACTCTCTCGCTCTTATCTGCTTATACAGACTACATGGCCCAGTACACCGAGACAATGGATGCTCTCAGCAAACTAAAAGAAAGTGATATGTCAAAAGAAGAAAACCTATACTACTTAGAGGTTTTAAGTCGAATTACAAAGAAGCTGTCAGAAATTGCTCAATAAAATTTTGAAAACAAGAAGCCGCACCACCTTGTGAGGTGGTGCGGCTTCTTGCCTGTTCAATTTCTTTTTACCTCGCCATGCGGTAGATGTTCGCCATATCCTCCCGGCTCAGGTGCTTCACTGCGCCCAGGTTGCCACGGGTGGCGATATCGCACTTTTCCGCCAGCTCCAAAATTTGCTCTTCCGTAGGCTCCACGCCCAGCTCCCGCAGGTTGGTGGGCATCTTGATGGCCCGGTAGAAGTCCTCCATGGCCTCGATGCCCTTCAGCGCGGTGGCGGTGTCGCCGCCCTGGGGAGCCACCCCCAGCACATTGACGGCAAACTTGGCAAATCGGGCCGGGTTCTGAGGCAGGACGTACCGCGCCCAGCTGCCCCAGATGGCGGCCAGTCCCGCGCCGTGGGCCACATCAAACATACCGCCCACCTCGTGCTCCAGCCGGTGACAGGCCCAGTCGCCGTTGCCCGCGCCGCAGCCGGTAAGTCCGTTGTGAGACAGGCTGGAGGCCCAGAGGACGTTGGCCCGGGCGTCGTAGTTCTTCGGGTCCTTTACCAGTACCTTGGACGCGTCGATGACGGTGCGCATCAGCCCCTCGGCCAGGGCGTCGGTCAGGTCCATCACGTCAAAGTTGAAGTAGCGCTCCATGGTGTGCATCAAAACATCGGCGCAGCCACAGGCGGTCTGGTAATCGGGCAGGGTCATGGTCAGCTCCGGGTCCATGATGGCGAACCTGGGCCGGGAGTAGTCGGTATTGCACCCCCGCTTGAGCCAGCCGTCCTCGTTGGTGATAACCGAGGAATTGCTCATCTCGCTGCCGGCGGCGGCAATGGTGACGATGACGCCTACAGGGGCGCAGGCGGTGGGGGTGCGCTTGAAGTCATAGAAATCCCAGGGGTCGCCGCCGTTGGCAAGGCCATAGCCGATGGCCTTGGCCGAGTCGATGACGCTGCCGCCGCCCACGGGCAGGAGGAAGTCGACGCCCTCCTTCCGGCAAAGCTCCAGGCCCTCCCGTACCAAGCTGATGCGGGGGTTGGGCACCACGCCGCCCAGCTCCACATGGGCGATCCCCGCCGCGTCCAGGGCGGCCTTCACCCGGTCCAGAAGCCCGGTGCGCTTGACGCTGCCACCGCCGTAGTGGATGAGGACCTTGGTGCCCCCCTGGGCCTTGACCAGCTCGCCCACCTTGTCCACTGTTCCCTTTCCGAAGACTACCTTAGTAGGGGTAAAGTACTCAAAATTCATCATAACGCCTTTCCTCCTGCTTTCATTTTTGACCGGGACCGCTGTCCCGGAATATTCTGGAAAAATTATACCACAGCCAAAAGCGGGAGGCAAGGCTCATTCCAGCCGCCCAAAGTACCACCCGGTGACGGCGTCCTTTTTGCATAAAGCCCTATCGCTCAGCCGCCGCACTACCGAGAGGGTATCGCCGGGAACTACCGGCAGGCGGTAGTCGGTGGAGTCCTCACAGTAGGTCTCCCCGTCCCGCTCCCAGAGGTACTCGGTGAGCACGTCCAGCTCCCGCCCGCTCTCCACATGGCGGCACCGGGAGAACAGCTCTCCCCGTTCCAATATCTCCAGCTTGCTATGTCCCCAGCGGATGTTGATAGGATCGGCGCTGGACTGCTGGGCATCCAGAGCGGTCATTTCCGGGAACCCGTCGTAGGAGACACAGGAGAACTCTCCCCCTGGCTCCCGGGGCAGGATCAGGGCGTTGAGCTGACCGTCCAGCTTCAGGGTGCAGCCGCCGTCGATGCCGACTACATGCCGCTTATCGTCCAGCAGGGGCGCCGCCGAGGGGATATCCTCCCGGCAGAGGGTCACGGGCGTGTGCCCCACCACTACCCAGCGGCGGAAGTTGTGGGGAAAGAGGTGGCTTTCCAAAAGAAACTCGTCGTTTTTCATACAGGAAAAAGCGTCCAGCTCCTCCAACCCATCTTCCCTGGGCACGCCGCCGTGGACCAGAAGATAGTGGTCGTTAACGAGGATGTGGGGCAGACTCTCCAGAAAGGCGATCTCCTCCGGGAATTCTTCCAGAATGGCCCTTTGGGCGGCAGGATAATCCGCTGGAGACACCACAGAGGCCCCCGCCATGTGGGCCATTTTTACCAGAACGCACCGCTCTCCGTGACGGGAAAACCAGCGCCCGAAAAATTCCGTCGATAACTCCTTTCCGCCCCGCACAAAGTCAATGACCAAATTGTCGCAGTTGCCGCAGACGGTATACACTGTGTAATTTTTGCTTAGCTCCATCACATATTGTAATGTCTCCAGGCTGGTCTCCGAACGTTCCACCATATCTCCCAGGACAACAAGGACGTCGTCCTTGCAAAAGCCCGCTTTTGCAAGCACTCCCTTGAGATAAGGCAGATTTCCATGAATGTCGCTGACGATCAGCGTCCTCCGCCCCTGGGGCGGCTCCCAGGTCTTAACGATGGCCTTCTTTTTCACGCTCTCACTCCATTTCTGCCGCGAAGGCGCACCAGCCGTCCTTTTCCAGCCGCTCCAAAATGGTCATGCCGTTCTTTTTTAAGACTGCCTCCACCTCGTTTGCCCGTGTGTCAATAATTCCCGAGCAGAGGAAAATGCCGCCGGGGACGGAAAACCGCCGGGCAAAGGCGGACAGAGGGATAATAACGTCGGCGACGATGTTGGCCAGCACCACCCGGAACGGCCCCGCCTGGGCCAGCTCATCCACCAGCGTTTTGTCAGAGAGTACGTCCCCCGCCCGGACGGTGTACCGGGGCGGCTCAATGGCGTTGAGGGCGGCATTTTCATAGGCCACGTCCACCGCCTTGGGATCGATGTCCACCCCCAGAGCATGCGCCGCCCCCAGGTTCATGGCGGCGATGGACAGAATGCCGCTGCCGCAGCCCAGGTCCAGCACGGCGCCTCCGCCCTTCAGATACTTTTCCAGCAGGGTAAGGCAGAGCTGCGTGGACGCATGGGAGCCGGTGCCGAAGGTGAGGCCAGGGTTGAGGTACACCGCTGTGCGGCCATCGGGAACGCTCTTTCCCCGCTCCCACTCGGGCACGATCCAAATCTTTTCCCCCACGGCCATAGGTTGATAGTACTTCTGCCAGCCGTAGGCCCAGTCCTCCTCCTTCAGCTTCACGGTGGAAACGGGGTTTTCAATGCCCCGCAGGGCCTGGGCCATCTGCTCCCGGCCCCCGGCGTCATCGGTGACATAGAACTTGATCCGGGCCATGCCCCGCATCCGCTCCAGCAGGGCATCGTCCACATAGTCCCAGTATTGCCGGTTCTGCTCCAAAAAGGTCTGGAAATCGCTCTCGCTCTCCAGCACCAGGCCCTCAGCGCCGTTCATGGTGAGACGCGCCGCCAGGGCCTCCAGCTCGGCGTCGCTGGTCTCCACCGTCACTTCCAGCCAATTATCCATGGTCATTCTCCTTATCAAACGGCGGCGGAGCTTCCCCCGCCGCCGTCTCATGTATTTTCAGCGCTGCGTGCCCAGGAAAAAGAGGGCCACACACCCCTGCCCGGTGTGACTGCCGATGACCGGGCCGATGAAGTTATATACCACGTCCTTCACATGGTATTCTTCCTTGATCTTCTCCCCCACATACTTGGCCTCCTCCAGGCAGTCGCTGTGGCTGATGAAGATGACTTGCTCCGACAGGTCTGTGCCGGTCTCCCCCACCTTTTTGACCAGGGCGTCTAAAGCGGCCAGCCGCCCCCGCGCCTTTGCCATGTTGATAAGCCGCCCCTCGTTATCCACGTGGAGCACCGGCTTGATCTGGAGAAGGGTGCCCGCCACGGCGGTGGCCGCCGAAACCCGGCCTCCCCGCTTCAGGTGCATCAGGTCGTTTACCGTGAACCAGTGGCACAGGTGGAGCTTATTCTCCTCACACCAGTCCCGGACGGCCTCCATACTCTCCCCCGCCAGCCGTTTTTGGGCAGCGTACCACACCAAAAGGCCCTGGCCCAAAGAGGCGCAGAGGGTGTCCACCACTTCGATCTTTCGCTCCGGGAACCGCTCCCGCAGCTCGTCGGCAGCCAGATTGGCCGACTGGCAGGTGGCGGACAGCCCGGAGGAGAAGGCCAGCACCAACACATCCTTGCCCGCCTCCAAAATAGGGGCGAGAAAATCTACATACTCCTGCATATTTACCGCCGAGGTAGTGGGCATCTCCCCCTCCCGGATCAGCCGGTAAAATTCCGCCGGAGACATGTCCCGGTTATCAGGGTAGTTTTTCAGGGTGGTGCCCCGAAGGATAAAGCTCAGCGGCAGAACGCTGACGTCCAGCTCCCCCACCATTTCCGCGCTCAGGTCCGCGGAGGAATCGGTAACAATGACATAATCGCTCATGCCTTATGCTCCTTTCGTTCCTTTTTGGATTTTTTGCCCTCGTCCTCTTCGCCCCGGATCAGTTCAATGATCCGCTGGCAGGCCAGCTTGTCGGCATAGCTGCGCAGAGCCAGGGCCAGAGCCAGCCGGGGCAATTCTTCTTTTTCCCGCTCGGTATCCAGCCGCTGGGCGGTCTCACCCAGCGCCCTGTCCAGCTCCTCCCGGAAGGCAGCGTATGCCTCTTCGGCCTCTTCCTGTCCGCGGTGTCCGGCCAGCAGCCCCGCGTCCTTCACCGGCAGTATTTGTTTTAGGGCACAGATCTCGGTGAGGTACGCCAAATGCACCTTGGAATACCGTTTGCCCTCGGCCCGGGGAAGCAGACCGTCCTTAATGTAGTTGTTCACCATGGCGGAGGTGAGCCATTCCTCTCCGCCGTAACGGATGAGCTGCCGGGGCATGTAGCCGATGACCTGATCCATGTAAAGGCTCAGGTCGGGCAGATCGTCCCAGGCGGCAGGCCGCTGGGTCTCCATCCGAGCCTTTAATTCCTTCAATTCTTCCACAATACCGCTCCCATGGTTTTTAAAATTAGAACAGCGAGAGTATTATATCACATTTGGGGAAAAATAGTAAAGTCACATAACAGGATTATCTGACTTTTCTTTTCCTCCCTCCTAAAAAGACACAGCCCTTGCCCTCCGGCAGACAAAAAGTACCCCCGGCCCAAAAATGGGCCGGGGGCGCTTCACTTTTCTGTCAGTCCGCTTTTCAGCGGGGGTTCTTAATGGCAGCCTGGGCGGCGGCCAGCCGGGCGATGGGCACCCGGAAGGGGGAACAGGAGACGTAGTCCAGACCGATCTCGTGGCAGAACTCCACGCTGGTGGGGTCGCCGCCGTGCTCGCCGCAGATGCCCACGTGCATGGTGGGCCGGACCTCCTTGCCCAGCTTCACGGCCATCTTCATCAGCATACCCACGCCCTTCTGATCCAGGCGGGCAAAGGGATCGCTCTCATAGATCTTGGTGTCGTAGTAGGCGCCCAGGAACTTACCGGCGTCGTCACGGGAGAAGCCGAAGGTCATCTGGGTCAGGTCGTTGGTGCCGAAGCAGAAGAACTCGGCCTCCTTGGCGATCTCGTCGGCGGTAAGGGCGGCCCGGGGGATCTCGATCATGGTGCCCACCTCATACTTAAGGTCGATGTTGGCGGAGCTGATCTCGGCGTCGGCGGTGGCCACCACCACGTCCTTGACGTACTTCAGCTCCTTGATCTCGCCCACCAGGGGGATCATGATCTCAGGCTCGATCTTCCACTCGGGATGGGCCTTCTGAACGTTGACGGCGGCCTCGATGACGGCCCGGGTCTGCATGGCGGCGATCTCCGGGTAGGTGACGGCCAGACGGCAGCCGCGGTGTCCCATCATGGGGTTGA
>CAJTLK010000095.1 GCA_910577415.1 uncultured Oscillospiraceae bacterium | reverse complement strand
GGATCAGGATGCCGCCCAGCATCATGGCCAGATAGGGATTGCAGCCCAGCTTCTTGGCGGCGGAGTTGGCCAGTAGGATGGGCAGAAAGTAGAAGGTGGCGTCGCCCATGAAGTTGATGACCTGGTAGGTATTGGAACTGCTCTGCACCAGCTTAAAGGCCACCAGCAGGGCCAGCACTGCCTTGATCATACCGGCAGCAGTGAGGGCGGGGAGAATGGGGGTAAAGATACCGGTAACGGTGTCGATGAGCCGGCCAACAAAGGACCCCTTATTCTCCGCTGGAGCGGGAACAGTGTTCTTCTCTCCCTCGGGGAGCATCTTAGAGAGCTTCTGGTAGACCTGAAGCACTTCAGCGCCGATGATGACCTGATACTGGCCGTTCTTGGAGGCAATGCCCACAATGCCGGGGGTGGCCTTTAATGCCTCGGTGTCGGCAATGCTCTCATCCTTCAAGTTGAGGCGCAGCCGGGTGGCGCAGTGGGTGGCGTTAGCCACATTATCCTTGCCGCCCACTTTCTCCAGAATGACTTTTGCCAACTCTTCGTAATTCATATTCTCGCACTCCTTTTCTGTTCCAGTGTTTACAGATTTTCCCCCGGCTATACCGCCGGGGTATTGTCAGCGGGCGCGCTTCCGCCGGACAATCTTTGCTAGGTTGGCGGTCTCCCCGCCGTGGCTCACTGGCCCTCTTTGGCGCAGATGCGGTTGACATGGAGGATGAGATAGAGCTTTTCTTCCTCCGAGATCGTGCACGTCCACTCCTGATCCATGTGGGCAGCGATCTTCTCGACGCAATCTGATATATCTGGAAATTCGCTTCGCAGGTCCTTGTACATTCGGATATTCTCACTGTCGATGCTCTTGTTCTGATGTACCCGCTGGAAGAGATATTGAAGATGGGTGGCAAAGCGGGCGTAGTTGAAGCCCTCCCGCTCTACCCGGATGCCGAAGTGCTCCTCCACCATCCGGGTAATGGCCTCCAGCATATCGCCGTCGTCCCCTCCGCCCTCCTGTGCCTGGGTCTCCTCCCGGCTGCCCGCCAGGTTGAGGGCGATTCCGGCAGCCTCATCGTCGGCGATCCCTACGGTAAACTCCTGCCGAATTTGCCGCACTGCCCTCCGCGCCAGCTCATACTCCACCGGATAGGTCTGCTGCACGTCGTAGGCCAGGGGCATACGCACATTCATCCGCTTCTTATTTCGCTCCAGGATGAAGGCGATATGATCGGCCAGCAGCAGCACCGCGTTGGTGGAAAGCTCGTAGGGCAGTTCGCTGGCGGCGGCGTCAATGATCCGGGCGGCAAAGAGCAGCACATTGTCCGGTATATCACGCAGCGCGCCCTGGCCAGCGGCGTCCAGGTCGTAAAAGGTCCGCTCGATCTCCCGGAGGGGGACTTCCCGGGGGATCTGCCCAAAGCCCAGACCCTTGCCCATCGCCACGACTTCCCGGCCACTGTGATCCACACAAAGGGCAACATTATTGTTGATCTTCTTGATGATCCGCATGCTCTCGTCCCCCCTCGCCGGAAAAGAAAAAACTCTTTGGACGCAGCACACCCATTGCTGAAAGTAAATGCCTAAAACACCGCTTTCAAAGCAAAGGTAATGCCTCCCAAAGAGTAACAAGCCTTTCTGACGAAAATATATCACAGCCCCGCTTTCTCTGTCAATGCGCTAAATCAAACAAGTATTTTGCAGATAATTTGTGCATTTTATACAATTCCAAATTGATCTCCCGCCTTTCTCTTCCCAACTTGTGAAAAAGACCGGGGTATGATATACTTTAACTCCAAATCAACTGCGGGGGGAGATCGCTTATGAGACGGAAAGACCGGGAGCGGGGACGGGAGTTTGCCTACGAGGTCATCGACCAATGTGAGTACGGCGTGATGGCCCTGGCCGGAGAGGCGCCTTATTGCATCCCGCTCTCCTTTGTGCGTGTGGGCGACGATCTCTACTTCCACTGCGCCCTTCAGGGACAAAAGCTGGACCGGCTGCGTACCGACGCCCGGGTGTGCGTCAGCTTCGTCACCGACACCCAACCGCTCTATATTGCCAATGAACTCAACTATACCACCTTCTTCCGCAGCGCCGTGATCACCGGCTCCGCCTTTGAGCTCACCGACCCGCTGGAAAAGACCGAGGCTCTGCGCGCGCTGTGTCAAAAGCTTCTGCCGGATCACATGGCCGACTTTGACAAGGCCGCCGCCCGGAGCCTCAACGTCACCGGAGTGTGGGGCATCCGGATCGAGGAGGCCACAGGCAAGGAAAAGGCCCGGAAGGGCTGAGGCGAAATACGATAAAAAGAGCGGGCCGCGATGATTCGCGGCCCGCTTTCCTGTTTCATATTTTACACCTTCACCGGCACTCCGGCGGCGTTCAGCTCCCGGCGAAGCCGGGGCACGTCGTCCCGGAAGATAATTCCACTCATACCAGAGAACCTCGCCCCCTCCACATTCTGGGGCAGATCGTCCACAAAAAGGCACTCCTCCGGCTTTAAGCCAAATTCCCGGAAGAGGGTCTGGAAGATCTCCCGCTCGGGCTTGAGCTGCTTCCAATCCGCCGAGACAAGCTTGCCGTCGAAATACTCGCTGCCGGGGATACGCGGAAAGTACTCATGGAGCCGGGAGGAGGCGTTGGAGAGCAGATAGACGCCATAGCCCAGCTCCTTCAGCTCGGCGATAAGCTCCGCCATTCCCGGCACCGGCAGCAGCGGTTCCTTCCACCAGTCCCGCACCATAGTGTGGACATAGCCGTGGAGCCGCTCCGGGAGCCTGGCGCAGAAAGCCTCTACCGCTCCAGCCTCGTCCAAGGTGCCCCGGTCTGTCTGGGTCCACTCTACACTGCGGAACATCTCCCGCTCCAGAATAGGCCGGTCAGCCTGAGGCACTCCCATCCGGTCAAAAAACATCTCCGGGTGAAAGTAGATAAGCACCTGGCCCATATCAAAGACAATGTTACGGATCATCCCAGCGCCTCCCTATACCGACGTCTTCGGCGCCCGGTGAAGCTTAGCCATCAGCCTCTCCCGGCGCTTTCTCCGCCGGTCCTTGATCTCCAGCCGCTCGCCCAGGTCCCGGGAGCCTACGCCGTAGACCAGGTAGAGGATAATGCCCGACACGATCATAATAAACACCGTGGACGCGCATCG
The DNA here is from genome assembly GCA_910577415.1 of uncultured Oscillospiraceae bacterium. Lineage (GTDB taxonomy): Bacteria > Bacillota > Clostridia > Oscillospirales > Oscillospiraceae > Vermiculatibacterium. The sequence goes on along the minus strand of CAJTLK010000095.1, from coordinate 3,578 downwards.
CCGTCCCGAGGCGTTGACGTTGTAGCCGTACAGCCCCTCCTCCCGGCACATGGCCTGGATGACCATGGCGTAGGTGGTACCGTAGGAGCTGGCAAAGGTGGCGGACATATCGTACTCGGTGAACAGGGCGTTGAAGTTCAGGGCAAAGACCGCCAGCACCGAGGGCAAAATAATGGGCAGCTTTACCTTCAGGAAAGTGGTCAGTCCGCTGGAACCCAGGTTCCTCGCCGCATCCTCCAGCTCCTCGTCGATGGCGTAGAAGGCCGCTTTTATCATGCGCAGGGAGAAGGGCAACTTGACCACCGTATAGGCCAAAATACTGAGCAGCCGCACATGGTTTTCCAGATAGAGGTTGGTCCCGCCCACATACCAGACGTCGTTGCTGTTGAAATACACCCGGTAGGAGTAGCAGATGAGGATGGTGGGCAGCAGCCAAGGGAAAAGCAGGCTGTACTCCAGGGCAATGCCGGTCTTCTTGCTTCTATTTTTAAAAATGTAGTTACAGGCGATGACCACAATGACACAGGCCAGGGCGGCGGCGATGGCCGACATGATGAAGCTGAGTTTGATGCCGCCCAGGGTGGCCTCGTTGGCGAAGAGGCCGGAGATAGCTCCCTCCCGGGTCTTATATTTGCCCCGGTTGGTCAGATACTCATAGTCCTGAGTCCCGAAAAAGTTGATAAGGGTCCACTCTCTCAGGTCCAGCCGCTTCATACGGATGGCCCCGTAGGTCTGGAAGGAGAAGACGATGATCATCACCACGGGAGTCATGTAGATAATGAAGAGGACATAGGCGTAGATATGGGCCAGCACGTTGGCTATGGGGTTGGTGATCTTCTGCTTTTGGAGCTTGGCCTTGGTCTTGGATACCGACAGGTAGTGGCCCTTGCGCTCGTAGGAGGAGAGCACCGTCAGCAGTACGATGGTAAAGAGGGCCAGGATCACCGACAGCAGGGCGGCCCGTGCCTGGGGGAATGCCTCGTCGGCCACCGAGGAGCCGGCCAGACGGACGATCTCCGGGTTGATGGAGTCGTAGCCCAGCAGAGTGGGGGCCGACATGGCGCACAGGCCGGTGATGAAGGTCATGACCGTCAGGGAAAACATGGTGGGCACCAGGGTGGGGAAAACCACCTTCCGCAGCACCTTAAAGGGCTTGGCCCCCATGTTCCTCGCCGCCTCCACCGTATTGTAGTCGATGCCCCGGATAGCGTTGCGGAGGAATAGGGCGTGGTTACTGGTACAGGCAAAGGTCATGGTGAAGAGCACCGCGTTGAACCCGGAAAACCAGTCCACATTGAAGCCGGGAAAGGCTTCGGCCATGGCGGCGGTGAGAATACCGTCCTTGGCATAGAGGAAGAGATAGCCCGTGACCAGGGCCACGCCGGAATAGATCATGGTGGTCATATACCCCAGGCGGAGGATGCGGGCGCCCTTGATGTCAAAATACTCGGTGAGCAGAACGATGGACACGCCTACGATGTTCACCGTCACCACCAGGCAAATAGCCAGCTTCAGGGAGTTCCATACAAAGGTCCCCATATTCCCGGCAAAGAAAAAGCGGATGACTGCCAGAGGATCGGTCTCCCCGGCGGCGTTCTTTGTGGTAAAGATGCTGCCCAGAGTGTTGAGGCAGGGCAGGAGCATAAAGCCCAGGAAAAGATAGAGGAAGAACGCGCCGCCGAAGACCTTCAGCAGCAGCGCCGGGGAGAGCTTAGAGCGCTTGGTGTTCATACTCCTCCCCCCTTACTGCGCGGGATAGGCCATCACGTCTTTGGGGTCCATGACCACCTTAACCGTCTGGCCCGCCTCATAGATGTTGACGCCGTCGTTCTTTTCGATGACCTTGATGGTCTGGCCGGCGGCGTAGATATAATACTTGATGTAAAGACCGTAATACTCCCGGCTCGTCACCCTACCCTCAATGACCACGCTGCCCGGCTTGGGCTCCACGTTCACATGGATGCGCTCCAGGCGGATGTAGTTGTGCTGGGCAGGGTCCAGGCTCCCGCCGCCGGCGTTCAGGGCCTTCACCGCCTCGTCCCCCAGCAGGTTGATATCGCCGATAAAGTTGCAGACAAACTCGGTAGCCGAGTGGTTGTAGACCTCGTTGGGGGTGCCGATCTGCTCGATGACGCCCTTGTTGAACACTGCGATGTGGTCGGAGAGGGTCAGGGCCTCCTCCTGGTCATGGGTAACATAGATGGTGGTGATGCCAAACTCCTTCTGCATATTTTTCAGCTCGTTGCGCAGCTGCACCCGGAGCTTGGCGTCCAGGTTGGAAAGCGGCTCGTCCATACAGATAATGGCAGGACCTGTTACCAAAGCCCGGGCGATAGCCACCCGCTGCTGCTGTCCGCCGGAGAGCTGGCTCACCGCCTTTTTGAGCTGCTCGTCGCTGAGGTCCACCTTTTCGGCGATGTCCCGCACCCTGGCGTCGATCTCCTTCTTACTCAGCTTTTTAAGTTTCAGGCCGAAGGCGATGTTGTCGTAGACCGTCATGGTGGGAAACAGGGCATAGGACTGGAAGACGATACCGATGTTCCGCTCCTCAATGGGTACATGGGTGATGTCCTCCCCCTTGACCACCACGGAACCCTCCACCGGCTCGATAAAGCCGGTGATGGTACGCAGGGTGGTAGTCTTCCCGCAGCCGGAGGGACCCAGGAAGGTAAAGAACTCTCCCTCCTCCACATGGACATTGATGTCATGCAGAGCGGTAAAGTCGCCGAATTTCACGGCGATGTTATTGAGGCGGATCATAGGCACACGCTCCCTCTTTTCTGGTTTTTTGTGGGGATAAATCGCAATGGCGAGCCGGGATACGGCTCGCCATTGCTCTGGCGCGGCTGCGCCGTTTGTTCAGATGATTTAGCCGGCCTTCTGGGTCAGGGTGGCCCAATCCAGGTTATCCCAATCGGGGGTGGGGGCGGCCTTGCTGGCGTCAGCCCAGTAGAAGCCCAGGTTGGTCATGATATTGGTCCACTCACTGGAATGCTCGGCCACGTACTCGGCATAGGTGGTGTCGCCGTCCACCTTGGTCAGAGCAAAGTTCTTCAGCTCATAAATGGCGGGGATGCCGTCGGGATACAGCTCCTTGGCGGCCACGGTGTTGCAGGGGAAAGAGTCAAACTCCTCGCCCCAGGCGGCCTGGATCTCGGCGGAGCCAAACCACTCGGCGAAGGCCATGACGGCCTCGGTCTCCTCAGCGGAGCGGCCGGCCTTATCCAGAACGCCAATGTACTCGGCAATGTAGTAGGTGCCGTCCTTGATGTCCACCAGGGCCCAGTTCTCAGGCTGCATGGTGCCCTTCAGGGGGTTAGCCGAACCCTCGGCGGCGGCGTCGATCTTGCCGTAGAGGGAGGAAGAGTAGAAGGTGGAGACCTGAACGTCACCCTTGTTCAGAGGATCGAAGCCGTACTTGTAGTCATCGCCGCCGCTCTTGCCGTCGGCGCAGTACTTCCACAGAGTCTTCCAGCCGTCCACGCTGATACCGCCGGCAGGGGAAGCGGGATCGACAAAGGCATAGAGCATGGCGGAGTTGATGTTGGCGTTGGTGGTGCCGCCCACCTTGTTCTGGC
>CAJTLK010000094.1 GCA_910577415.1 uncultured Oscillospiraceae bacterium | reverse complement strand
GGGCAGGGTGGTGATGAGGTCCAGATCAAATTCCCGCTCCAGCCGCTCCTGAATGATCTCCATATGGAGCATCCCCAAAAAGCCGCAGCGGAAGCCGAAGCCCAGCGCGGCGGAGGATTCCGGCTCAAAGGAGAGGGAGGCGTCGTTGAGCTGAAGCTTTTCCAGCGCGTCCCGGAGATCGGGGAATTTGCTGCCGTCCTCGGTGTAGATGCCGCAGTAGACCATGGCCTGGGCGGGACGGTAGCCGGGGAGGGCCTCGGCGGCAGGGCGGTCAGCCTGTGTCACCGTATCGCCTACACGGGTATCCTTCACGTTTTTGATGGAGGCGGTAAAGTAGCCCACCTCTCCGGCGGACAGCTCCTTGCACGGCTCCAGGCCCAGAGGCAGCAGATGGCCGCACTCCACCACCTCATACTCCGCGCCTGAGGCCATCAGCTTTACCCGCATCCCGGTGCGTATGGTCCCCTCCATGACCCGGAAGAGAACGATGACCCCCCGGTAAGCGTCGTATTGGCTGTCAAAGACCAGGGCCTTCAGCGGGGCGTTGGGGTCGCCGTTGGGGGCGGGGATATGCTTCACCACGTCTTCCAGTACGGCGGGGATATTGATCCCCATCTTGGCGGAAATCTCCGGCGCGTCCTGGGCCTCCAGGCCGATAACGTCCTCAATCTCTCCCTTTACCCGCGCCGGGTCGGCGGCGGGCAGGTCGATCTTGTTTACCACCGGGCGAATTTCCAGGTCGTGCTCCATGGCAAGGTAGGTGTTGGCAAGGGTCTGGGCCTCGATGCCCTGGGCGGCGTCCACCACCAGCACAGCCCCCTCACAGGCGGCTAAAGAACGGGAGACCTCGTAGTTGAAGTCCACATGGCCGGGGGTGTCGATGAGGTTGAGCTGGTAGGTCTCTCCGTCCTCTGCCTTATAGCTTAGCCGCACGGCCCGGGCCTTAATGGTGATGCCCCGCTCCCGCTCCAGGTCCATGTTGTCCAAAAGCTGGGACTCCATCTCCCGCTGCTCCACCGCACCGCACAGCTCAATGAGCCGGTCAGAGAGGGTAGACTTGCCATGATCGATGTGGGCAATGATGGAAAAATTACGAATTTTGGATTGGTCAGTCATAGGAATACCTCCGAGCCTGAGAAATGAGGTTTTGATAAAAAAGGACGCAGGTCAGTCCGTGGGCGGCGCTTCCTCAAACAGCGCATCGTAATCATAGCTTGTGACGAATTGCCGGAGGGCGGCGACCTTTTCCTTATAGTTATCCTGTGTCACCGGGGCCAGCCCAGCCATCATGCTCTCCGCCTCCAGCCTGGTGACAGTGCCGGAGCAGTGGATATAGTCGGTATAATTATCTAAGTTGGTGATAATGTCCTCCCGGTCCAGGAAGCTGTATAGACGCACGTTGTCATACCGGGAGAGGATGTCCCAGGCGTGCTCCAGGGCGGTGAGGTAAGCATTCACACGTCCAGCGTGGGAGAGCCAGTCCCAGTAGAGGATGGAGTAGGGGGCGCACCAGATGTTGAATTCCGTCTCCGGGTGCTCCTCGATCCAGGCGGTAAAGACGGCCAGGTTTTTATCGGCGTTTTCCACCCACGGTCCAGGGTCCTCCTCGGGAGAATACTCCTCCCAGCGGTAGTAGACCTGCATGGAATGTTCTTTGGAAAACTCCGCGGTGCCATCCCAGATATAGGCCTCGTCCAGGGTGCAGCCCTCGCCGCTCCGCTTTTTCAGGGCGGCCTTGGCCGCCTGGATATAGGTCTCCTTGTTGAGGAAATACTCCACGTCGTCCAGGGGGTTGGTGTTGTAGAGATACTCCGGCAGGTCCACGTCCTGCTCCTCCGGGGAACGGACCAGAACGTTTAAGTCCATGCCAAAGTAGACCGTGTCCAGCTCTGGGTGGGTGTCAAAGGCAAGGCGCAGGGCCGTGTCGAACTCCTCCGGCCAGCCGCTGGGGAAGGTGATCTTCAGGGTGGGCTTGCCCAGGCCCTGGGTAAACCAGGACGCACGGTAATTGGCCACCAGGGAGGTGCCCATCACTACGGCGGAGTAGTCCTGGTTGCGGACCAGCCCCGCCATTTCATAGCGCTGATTGGAAAAAAAGGCGTGTTCATCCTCCTCCAAGGCCCGGACAACAAAGAAGGGGTCCAGGGCGGCCAGGGCGCCTCCCAGGCAGAGGAGAACGGCCAGGGTCAGAGCGACAGCTGAGAGGAAAAACCGTTTTCCATTCATCTCTCCACCCCCTTAGAAGTTGGCGTAAATAAAGGTGGCTACCCCGGACAGGGAGATCACCGACCACACCAAAGTAATGGTAATGGCAAGGGCCTTCCATGCTCTGGGCCGGAAATTCTGGGCCTGCCGCAGGGGGTTGGGCAGGGCCAGCAGGGCCATGCCAGCTGGAAGACACAACAAAGGCAGCCAGTAATAGAATATCCCCTGGGTGCCCACCCCGGCCAGGTTGGCAAAAGTGGCCAAAGCCTCAAATTCGGGAAGGAGCAGAGCGTCGGCAAATTCGGGAGAGGGCAAGGCCCAACCGCCCCCACACATATCTTTCAGCAGGGCGAGGGCCTGGGATACATTGACGGCGCGGAAGAACACCCAGGCGGCGTTGACAAAAAGAAAGGTGAGCAGCCAGCCCAGGACCTTTGGGATATGGAGCTTTCCCCGGCACAGCCGCTCCAGCACCATGGCCCCGCCGTGGAGGGCACCCCAAATGAGGAAGCCCAGGCCCGCTCCGTGCCAAATGCCGGAGAGGAGAAAGACTACCATAATATTGCGGCAGGTCGCCGCCATGCCCTTGCGGTTGCCCCCCAGAGGGATGTAAACGCAGTGGGTAAAAAACCGGGACAAGGTGATATGCCACCGCTTCCAGAACTCGGCGATGGAGGTAGACTGATAGGGACTGTCGAAGTTGACGGACAGGTCCACCCCCATCATCCGGGCAATGCCCCAGGCCATGTCGCAGTAGCCGGAGAAATCAAAGTAGATTTGCAGGGTGTAGCAAAGGCTCACCAGGGCCGCGTCGGTGGGGGCCAGAGTCCCCGCCAGGGGAAACCCCCAGTCCGCTCCCCCGGCAAAAAGACCCGCCAGCAGCACCTTTTTAAAGAGGCCCAGAGAAAAACACCATAGCCCGGAGGCCATGTTTTCCCAGGAAAACTCCGCCGGATGGGCAAGCTGGGGGGCCAGCTCTCCAACCCTCGTAATAGGCCCGGAGGTGACCACGGGAAAGTAGGTGAGACAGGCGGCGTAGTCCAAAGGAGAGACCGCCTCCACCTGATCCTTATAACGGTCATGGAGGTAAAAGAGCTGCTGGAAGGAGAGAAAACTCAGCCCCAAAGGAGCCAGATAGCTTAAGGATCCGGCGGCGGGGGTATATTTAAAGAGAATGAGCACCCCCAGCACCACGGCGCAACCCAAGCCGAGCAAAAGATCCCTGTTTGCCCCAGGCCGCGCCATGGCACGGGACAGGGCATAGGTCAGGTACCCCTCGGCGCACAGCACCAGCAGGGACCAGGGCGCTCCCCAGCCGCAGAAGAGCAACCCCGCGGCCACCAGGAACGCCTGCCCCTTCCGCCCCCCCAGCTTGCGAAAGCCAATGAGGACCACAGGGAGAAAGCAGAGCAAAAAGACGTATGAGGTAACGCTCATTTTTTTAAGCTCTTTCGCAGGGCTGTCTGGGCGTTGACCCGCTCCCCGGTGGTGTAGACGATCTGGAGAAGAGATTGGTGGGAGCTGGGATAGCTCTGGGCCAGGGCGTCATTGTTCATGGCGGGGAAGGACTCCTTGCCTCTTTCCTTCACCTGCTCGGCCAGGGCGTCCAGATAGTCGGCCTCGGCGTAGGTCATGTCGGCGTCGGTGCACCCGGCCTGGAACTGGCGAAGGGGAATGGAGAAAAAGCCCTCGTCCTGGGTGAGCGAGGCACGGTAAAGGTGGCGAAACATCTTGTAAATGGCGTCGCCCAGATAGGCGGAGGCGGCGGAAATGACCGACTTGCTGCCCACCTTGCCCAGCAGGTCAAAAAGCAGGTCCATGGAATTGACCAGCAGCTTTTTGTTGAGCATGGCGGCCACGCTGCCCCGGAGAACATTGCCCTTCTCCGCCGAGGCGTCGTAAAGCTCCTCGGCTTCAATGATGTTGGTGCCGTCCCGGCTCATGGAACGGCCCAGGAGAAAATCGGCGGAGACATTATAGTAGTCGCAGGCCCGGCGGACAAAAGCTAGCCCCGGCTCCCGGGCGCCGTTCTCATAATGGGACAGCAGGGCCTGACTAATGCCCAGCTCCTTGGCCGCTGATCGCTGGCTCACGCCCCGCTCCCGCCGCAGCAGGGACAGGGACCGGGAAAAATCGTTGTTGGTTTCCATTGGTATAAATGACCCCTCTTTCTGGTATTGGAAAAACTCTCTGCCGTCACACACACTGTCACTTCAAAAAGAAAACAGTAGGTATAGTATATATAAAAGTATACCGGTTGTAAAGAAAAAATTTGAAAAAATTAGGGCTTTCTCCGTTGAGTTTTTCCATGTTTTGGGTGTATAATCAAAATAACGCAAAACGCGGGAAAATAGCGCGGAAATTATATTGATTTTTGGAGGGAAACAAGATGTTTGGATTCGGCAGTATGATCGACAAGCTGAAAAAGGACCCCAAGACCATCGTTTTCACCGAGGGCACCGACCCCCGCATTTTGGAGGCCAGCGCCCGGCTCTTGGCGGGCACTTGGCTCACCCCCATCTTGGTGGGCAATGAAAAGGACGTTTTCGCTGCCGCCGAGGAGGCGGGCTTCAACATTCGGGGGGCCAGGATCATCGACCCGGAAACCTATGAGGAAATGGACGCCATGGTGGAAAAGATGGTGGAGCTGCGCAAGGGCAAGATGACCCCCGAGCAGTGCCGGGAGGCCCTGAAAAAGGCCAACTACTTTGGCACCATGCTGGTGAAGATGGGCAAGGCTGATTGCCTGCTGGGCGGAGCCACCTACTCCACCGCCGACACCGTCCGTCCCGCCCTCCAACTCATCAAGACCAAGCCGGGCAACAATATCGTCTCCTCCTGCTTCATTTTGGTCCGTGACCACGCCACAGGAGACCGGGAGGTCCTGGCTATGGGCGACTGCGCCATCAACATCAGGCCCAGCGAGGACGACCTGGTGGAGATCGCCCGGGAGACCGCTTCCTGTGCCCGTGTCTTTGGCGTAGAGCCGAAGGTGGCCTTCCTCTCCTACTCCACCCACGGCTCCGGCGCTGGCGAGGACGTGGACAAGATGCGCAACGCCTTTAACAAGCTGCGCGCCACCAACCCGGACTTCGACGTGGACGGCGAGCTGCAGTTCGACGCCGCCGTCTCCCCCAGAGTGGCCCAGACCAAGTGCGCGGATTCCAAGGTGGCGGGCTATGCCAACACCTTTATCTTCCCCGACATCAACGCGGGCAACATCGGCTATAAGATCGCCCAGCGCCTGGGCGGCTTTGACGCTTACGGCCCCATTCTGCTGGGCCTCAACGCCCCCGTCAACGACCTGAGCCGGGGCTGCAACGCCATCGAGGTCTACTCCATGGCCATCATCACCGCCGCGCTTTCTTAATCTTAAGCTTTTATATCTGGAGATAAAAAAGACTTTGGGGAAATTCTTTGATGCCAAAGAATTCCCCCAAACCCCCGAAGAAAGCCCAGAGGGGGGATTTCGATTTCCCCCTCTGGACTCCCCCTTAAACGACCAAAGAGGGGCCACTGCGGTGGCCCCTCTTTGGAAACTCCCCACAGCTGTTCTCCTGAAAAAGAAAACCCTCTGTCCGCACTACGTAGCGGACAGAGGGTTCGTTTTGTAGAAACTACTTTCTTAGAACGCGCATTTTTCGGTCAGGTATGCCTTCAGCTCGCTGATGGGCATTCTCACCTGCTCCATGGAGTCCCGCTCCCGGACGGTGACGCAGCCGTCGGCCTCCTCGGTCTCGCTGCCCACGGTCTGGAAATCCACGGTGATGCAGAAGGGAGTGCCGATCTCGTCCTGACGGCGGTAACGCTTGCCGATGGAACCGGCGTCGTCAAAGTCGATCATAAAGTCCTTGCACAGCTCGTCGTAAATTTTCCGGGCCGGTTCGGAGAGCTTCTTGCTCAGGGGCAGAATGGCAGCCTTGAAGGGGGCCAGGAAGGGGTGCAGGTGGAGCACGGTGCGCACGTCGTTTTTCTCGGCGTCCACTACCTCCTCGTCATAGGCTTCGCAGAGGAAGGCCAGGGCCACCCGGTCACAGCCCAGGGAAGGCTCGATGACGTAGGGGACGAAGTGCTCGTTTTTCTCCTGGTCGTAGTATGTGAGGTCCTTGCCGCTGGCCTCCTGGTGACGGCCCAGGTCGAAGTCGGTGCGGTCAGCGATGCCCCACAGCTCGCCCCAGTCGGTGAAGGGGAAGGCGTACTCGATGTCGGTGGTGGCCCGGGAGTAGAAAGCCAGCTCGGCAGGCTCGTGATCCCGGAAGCGAAGGTTTTCCTCCTTAATACCTAGGGAGAGGAGCCAGCTGCGGCAGAAGTCCTTCCAGTAGGCGAACCACTCCAGGTCGGTGCCGGGGGCGCAGAAAAACTCGCACTCCATCTGCTCAAACTCCCGGGTACGGAAGGTGAAGTTGCCGGGGGTGATCTCGTTGCGGAAAGCCTTACCCACCTGGCACACGCCGAAGGGCAGTTTCTTCCGGGTGGTGCGCTGGATGTTGTTGAAGTTGAGGAAGATGCCCTGGGCGGTCTCGGGGCGGAGGTAGCAGGTGGAGGAGGAGTCCTCGGTGCCGCCG
>CAJTLK010000093.1 GCA_910577415.1 uncultured Oscillospiraceae bacterium | reverse complement strand
CAAAGTGGTCTTGCCCGCGCCGTTCCGGCCCAGCAAGCCCACCCGCTCCCCCTGGTCCACCTGGAAGGTGAGGCCGTCTAAAATTTTTCTGCCTACCTCAAACTCGATAGTGAGGCCGCTGACTGAGATGTCTATCATAGCTTCTCCCGCTTATGCTTCCTTGGTAATACCTTTTAAATAATCTACAATGAATTCAAATTCCATGCCCCGACTGGCCTTCACCAATATGGTGGTCCCAGGCCGGAGCAGATCGTGGAGCGTCAGTACTGCTTTTTCCTTTGTTTCAAAGTAATAGCACTCCGGCACCTGGGAACTGATAGCGGCGTCGTAGATGTTCTTAGCCTCTTCCCCTACCGCCACCAGGCAATCAATGCGGCTACGTCCCAGGTACTCCCCTACTCCGGCATGGAGCACGGCGGCCAGGGGACCCAACTCAAACATATCTCCCAACACCGCCACCTTGTACCCTCCGGTATAACCGTCCAGCACCTCGATAGCCGCCCGCATGGACTGGGGATTGGCGTTGTAGGCGTCATCCAGGATGGTGATCCCCTCGCCCCGGTCCAGGACATTCATCCGCATCTTGGTGGGGGCGAAATTCCGCACCCCGGCGGCGATCTCGGGCAGGGTCATACCAAAATGCTCACCAACGGCGGCGGCCATCAGGGTGGGATAAACCATGTGCTCACCCAGGGCGGGAATGACCATATGGCAGCTGTCCGTGGGGGTGTCCACCCGGCAGCTCACCTGGCTCTTCCAATCGCTCTCCAGTTCCCCGGCGTGGTAATCCAGCCCCACTCCCTGCCCGCAGAATACCGCCTTCCCGGGGGTCCTGTCCCGGAGGCGCAGCAGCAGGGGATCGTCGCCGCTGAGAACGGCCATGGCTCCGGGCTGGGCGTGGGTAAATATTTTCGACTTCTCCGCCAGAGTGGTCTCCCTGTCGCCAAAGTTCTCAATATGGGAGTCGCCGATGTTGGTGATGACGCACACATCGGCCTGGGCCATACCAGAGAGGTACTCCATCTCCCCCACATGGTTGATGCCCAACTCCAGCACGGCGATCTCATGCTCCCTTTCCAGCCGCAGCAGGGTCAGGGGCAGACCAATGTCGTTATTTTTATTGCCCTCAGTCTTCAAAACGTTGAACTTCTCACTGAGCACGGCGGCGATCATGTCTTTTGTGGTGGTCTTTCCCACGCTGCCGGTGATGGCTACCACAGGAATGTCAAAGCGGTGCTTGTACCACACCGCCAGGTCCCGAAGGGCCCGGTGGGTGGAGTCTACTTTGATATAGAACTTTCCCGGCAGATAGCTATCCCGCTCCCGCTGGGTAAAGCAGCCAGCCGCGCCGGCTGCCAGGGCCTGGTCGATATAGGCGTGGCCGTCAAACCGCTCACCCACGATGGGTAGAAAAAGGGCGCCTGGGGTGATGGTGCGGCTGTCGGTCTCCACCTTGTCCACTGTGGCGTCCAATTCGGCAAAGTCGCCCAAAAATCGGCCATTCACCGCCTCCAGAAGCTGCCGTATGCTCAGAGCCTCCATAGTTTCCTCCTTTACCGGCCTAAGGCCAGGGAGCTGTCAATGATGTGCCGGCACAGCGCCGGGTAATCGATCCCCGCCGCAGCCGCCTCCTGGGGCACAAGGCTAGTGGGGGTCATGCCGGGAAGGGTGTTGATCTCCAAAAACCAGAATTTCCCGTCCTCATCCAAAATGAAGTCCGCCCGGGAGTAGACCGCCAGACCCAGAGTGCGAAACACCGCCTCGGTCTGCGCCGCCACATCACGGGTCTGCTCCGGCGTAATGGGGGCGGGGCAAAGCTCCTCCGCCGCCCCGGCCTGATACTTGTTCTCGTAATCGTAAAAGCCCTCCTTGGGCACGATCTCAATGGCGGGCAGAGCTTTACCGTCCAGGATAGCCACCTGGATCTCCCGGCCCTTCACATACCGCTCCAATACACAGCGGCCACCATGCTTCAGCCCCTCCCGCAGCGCGGCGCGCAGCCCGGCCTCATCCCACGCGATGGAGACCCCCACCGAAGAGCCGGAGTCCACCGGCTTCACCACACAAGGCAGCGGGGTCTTTTCCGCCAGAGCGTCAATGTCCGTCTCAGCATACTCCGCGAAGCTCCATTCCGGGGTGTTCACCACATTCCGCACCAGCCGTTTGGTCAGGTCCTTGTCCATGGCGATGGCGCTGCCCAGATAGCCTGAACCGGTATAGGGAATGCCCAGCAGGTCAAAGGCGGCCTGTACCCGGCCATCCTCGCCGCACTGCCCGTGGAGGGCCAGAAAGACCACATCGGCCTCCCGGCACAGCTCCAGCACGCCGGGGCCAAATTCCCCCTTGCCATCCCATTTCCGGCCTGCCCGGACGGCGTCCAGGTCAGGCTCGACCCGGCCCACCTGCCGCCACCGCTCAGGCAAGGGGGCAGCGTAAAGCTCCTCCCCCGTCAGGCCGGGGTAATCCTCCAGTCCCAGATACATATCCACCAGGGCGCAGCGGTGGCCCGATCCCCGCAGGGCTTGGGCGATCTTAGTCCCCGAGGACAGGGAGACGTCCCGCTCGGGGGAGATACCGCCAGCTAAGACCACGATCTTCAAGCTCTATCCCTCCTCCAGGTCAACCGTACCGCCCCGATCAGGCCCCTTGCCCTACCGATAAGCGCTACTACTGCATTTTATTCTTGATTTACCAGTATAACACAATTATTGTTGAAAGACAAGCCACAGCCCCGGCAGAAAAGTCCTTGCGCATACGCTTTTCTTATATTATAATACTCTTGTTCGTTATGGCCGCCGGAAAAGGCAAAATCATTCTACATGATTGCGAATCCCGGGGCCAAGAGGTAACGGCATGGTAAGAGCCATTGTAGGCGCCAACTGGGGCGACGAGGGCAAGGGCAAGATCACCGATCTTCTGGCGGAAAAGTCCGACATGGTCATCCGCTTTCAGGGCGGGGCCAACGCGGGGCACACCATCATCTGCGATTATGGCCGCTTCGCCCTGCACCAGCTCCCCTCCGGCGTGTTCTACCCCCACACCGTCAACATCATCGGCCCGGGAGTGGCCCTGGACGTGAAAAAGTTTCTGGAGGAACTCCAGCAGCTCTCCAACGGCGGCGTCCCCGCCCCCCACATCCTCATTGACCAGCGAACACAACTTCTCATGCCCTATCACGTCCTCCAGGACACCTATGAGGAGGAACGTCTGGCTGGCAAAAGCTTTGGCTCCACCAAGTCGGGCATCGCCCCCTTCTACTCCGACAAGTACGCCAAGATCGGCGTTGAGATCGCCGACCTTTTTGATGAGGTGCGCCTCCTAGAGCGGCTGGAGCGAGTTTGCGAGGTGAAGAACGTTCTTTGGGAGCACCTCTACCATAAGGAGCCTCTGGAGGCCAAGGCTCTCTTCAACACCCTCATGGGCTACCGGGAGGCGCTGACAAGCTATGTCGCCGATACGGTGTCCCTCATCCACAAGGCCCTGAAGGAAGGCAAGACCGTTTTGCTGGAGGGACAGTTGGGTTCCATGAAGGACCCCACCTACGGCATTTATCCCTTTGTCACCTCCTCCCACACGTTGGCCGGCTTTGGCTGTGTGGGCGGCGGCGTACCGCCCACCGCTGTCAAGGACGTGATCTGCGTGACGAAAGCCTACTCCTCCTCCGTTGGCTCCAGCGCGGAACCCTTTGTCAGTGAAGTGATCGGAGACGAGGGAGACGAGCTGCGCCGCCGGGGCGGTGACCGGGGCGAGTTTGGCGCCACCACCGGGCGGCCCCGCCGGGTGGGCTGGTACGACGCGGTGGCCAGCCGCTACGGCTGTATGGTCCAGGGCGCTACCGAGGCGGCCCTCACCGCCATCGACTGTCTGGGCTATCTGGACGATATCAAGGTGTGCACCAGCTATGAGATAGACGGCCAGGTGACTCGTGACTTCCCCACCCCCGCCCTGCTGGGCAGGGCCAGACCGGTCTACACCACCCTTCCCGGTTGGAAGTGCGACATCCGGGGCATTACCGAGTTTGACAAGCTCCCCAAAGCCGCCCAGGACTATGTGAGGTTCATCGAGAAGGAGATCGAGGTGCCCATCCGCATCGTCTCCACCGGCCCTAAGAGAAACGAGATCATCGATCTGCATGAAAAGGAGTGTCAGTTATGAGCCGTACCGTCGGCACCGTCTCCCGGGGTATCCGCGCCCCCATCTTCCGTGAGGGCGACGATCTGAGCAAGCTTGTCCCCCAGTGTGTCCTCGCCGCTGTGGAGGAGGGGGAGTTTACCGTCCAGGACCGGGACATCATCGCCATGACCGAGGCCATCGTGGCCCGGGCCCAGGGCAACTACGCCACCGTGGAGGACATTGCCGCCGATGTAAAAACTAAGCTGGGCGGCGGCACTGTGGGCGTGGTGTTCCCCATCCTCTCCCGCAACCGCTTTGCCATCTGCCTCCGGGGCATCGCCAAGGGGGCGAAGAAGATCGTCCTCCAGCTCAGCTACCCCTCCGACGAGGTGGGCAACCATCTCATCAGCGTGGACGCCATGGATGAAAAGGGCGTAGACCCCTATAAGGACGTGCTCACCCTGGAGAAATACCGGGAGCTGTTCGGCTATGAGAAGCACCCCTTCACCGGCGTGGACTATGTGGAATACTATGAAGCGCTTATCCGGGACTGTGGAGCCGAGGTGGAGGTCATCTTCGCCAACGACCCCCGGGCAGTGCTGGAGCACACCAAGAACGTCATCACCTGCGACATCCACACTCGGGAGCGGTCCAAACGGCTACTAAAGGCCGCTGGCGGCGAGAAGGTCTTCTCCCTGGATCAGATCATGGACGCAACCGTAAACGGCAGCGGCTATAATCCCTCTTACGGCCTGCTGGGTTCCAACAAGGCCACCGAGGACAAGGTCAAACTCTTCCCCCGGGACCCCCAACCTCTGGTGGACGCCATTCAGGCTGAAATGCTCAAGCGCACCGGCAAGCACGTGGAGGTCATGGTCTACGGCGACGGCGCTTTTAAAGACCCGGTGGGCAAGATCTGGGAGCTGGCCGACCCGGTGGTCTCCCCCGCCTACACCCCTGGGCTGGAGGGCACCCCTAATGAGCTGAAGCTGAAATACCTGGCCGACAACGACTTTGCCGACCTGTCCGGCGAGGCCCTCCGGGATGCCATTGCGGGGGCCATTCAGAAAAAGGACGCCGACCTCAAGGGCCAGATGGCCTCCGAGGGCACCACCCCCCGTCGGCTCACCGACCTCATCGGCTCCCTGTGCGACCTGACCTCAGGCTCAGGTGACAAGGGCACCCCCATCGTCTATATCCAGGGGTATTTCGACAACTACACCGCGGAATAAGAAAATGAAAGCAGGGGCGGCCAAGAGCCGCCCCTGTACTTTGAAATGAGGGATTTCTATGAAAGCCACCCGCCCTTACCCTATCGTCACCATTACCCGCAAGGGCCAGCGCTCCATTGAGAGCGGTCACCCCTGGGTCTATGCCGGAGAGGTCCTCTCCTGCCCCGAGAGCGCCGAAAACGGCTGCGTGGTGGACGTCTGCTCGGACAAGGGTGCCTGGCTGGGAGCTGGACTGCTGAGCCGGGAGTCCCTCATCCGGGTACGGCTGCTCAGCCGCAATCCCAACGACAGCTTTGACGACAACTTCTGGCTCCGGCGCTTCCAATATGCCTGGGCCTACCGTAAGACCGTACTGGACGCCGCCGATCTGCTCTGCTGCCGGGTAGTCTTTGGAGAGGCTGACGGCCTTCCGGGGCTGACGGTGGATCGCTTTGGGGACATTCTGGTGGCCCAGACCCTCTCCTTTGGCATGGAGCAGCGAAAGGCCCGGCTCTTCCCCCTCCTCCTCAAAGCTCTTCGGGAGGATGGTCAGGACATCCGGGCCATCTACGAGCGCAATGACGAAGCCCTGCGGAATAAGGAGGGACTGGAACACTCCAAAGGTTTCTTCTCCCTCCCCGGCGAGGCCGCGCCTATCAAAACCATCACGCAGATCACCGAGAACGGCGTCAAATACGCTGTGGACTTTGAAAACGGTCAAAAGACCGGGTTCTTTCTGGATCAGAAATATAACCGCCGGGCAGTGGCCCGGCTGGCCAAGGGAAAACGAGTGCTGGACTGCTTCACTCACACCGGCTCCTTCGCCCTCAACGCCGCCCTGGGTGGGGCGGAGAAAGTCACCGCCGTGGATGTGTCGGAGAGCGCGGTGGAGATGGCCCGGCGCAACGCCGTCCTTAACAGCTTGGAATCCCGTATGGAGTTCCTTTGTGCCGATGTTTTCGACCTGCTTCCCAAGCTGGTGGAGGAGAAACGGTGGGAGTGGGACTTCATCATCCTGGATCCCCCGGCTTTCACCAAGTCCCGCCGCACCGCCGACCAGGCGGCCAAAGGCTATAAGGAGATCAACTACCGGGCCATGAAGTTGCTGCCCCGGGGAGGGTACCTGGCCACCTGCTCCTGTTCCCACTTCATGGAGACCCACCGCTTTCAGGGGGTCATCGCCGCCGCCGCCCGAGACGCCGGGGTGCAGCTCAAGCAGATCGAGGAGCGCCAGCAGGCCCCGGACCACCCCATCCTCTGGGGCGTCCCCGAGACTGATTATCTGAAGTTTTTCATTTTCCAGGTGGTATGACCTCAAAGTAGGTCTATCCCGTTCCAAAGGAGATTTTGAGAAAAACCATTGACAAATAAATGGGGGTTATGCTATCATACTAAGGCTGACATTGAGGATGTCAAGCCTGTGCGGGTGTAGTTCAATGGTAGAATCCCAGCCTTCCAA
>CAJTLK010000092.1 GCA_910577415.1 uncultured Oscillospiraceae bacterium | reverse complement strand
ACCATGCAGATCGAGGAGAACCTGGCCCTGGCCGCCCGCCGGGGACAGGGGCGGGGGCTTCGCTCCGGCATCACAAAGGCAGAGCGGGAACAGTACCGGGAGCTGCTTGCCGGACTGGGGCTGGGGCTGGAGGAGCGCATGACCTCCAAGGTGGGTCTCCTCTCCGGTGGCCAGCGGCAGGCGTTGACCCTGTTGATGGCTACCCTGAAAAAACCCAAGCTCCTTCTTCTGGATGAGCATACCGCCGCCCTGGACCCCAAGACGGCGGCCAAGGTGCTGGAGACCACTGAGACCATTGTTCAGCGGGATAAGCTCACTACCCTGATGATCACCCACAACATGCGCGACGCCATTGCCCACGGCAACCGGCTCATCATGATGTATGAGGGCCGTATCGCCATCGACGTCTCCGGCGAGGAGAAAAAGAAGCTTACGGTAGAGACCCTGCTCAATATGTTCAGCAAGGTCTCCGGCAGCGACGAGGCCGACGACAAGCTGTTGCTGTCTTAAAAAAGATGGAGAATGCAAAGAGGCCGTTCCCAGCCGGGAACGGCCTCTTTGCCATATATTTCAGCCTGTGGCCGCAGCTTAACCAACTGCTGCCGCCACAGCCTCCGCGGCTCGGATGCCGTCCACCGCCGCCGAGGTGATGCCTCCGGCATAGCCCGCCCCCTCGCCGCAGGGGAAAAGGCCCCGCAGGGCGGACTGGCCGCTCTCGTCCCGGAGGATACGCACCGGGGAGGAGGAGCGGGTCTCGATGCCGGTGAGGACAGCGCCGCCGTCGGCAAAGCCGTGGAGCTGCCGGTCAAAAAGGGGCAGGGCGGCGCGGAGGGTGGCGGAGACATATTTCGGCAGACACTCGTTCAGATCGGCGGGGGTAACGCCAGGGCGGTAGGAGGGAGAAATGCGCCCCATGGCCGTCGAGGCCCGGCCTGAGAGAAAATCGGCGGCGGACTGGGCCGGAGCGCGAAAGAGGGTATCCGACGGGCCAAATAGCGACGGGGCGTAGCCGGTGCCAATATCCCAGGCTTGCCGCTCCCAGGACTCCTGAAAAGCCACGCCGTCCAAAACGCCGGAGCCAAAGTCGGCGGGGGTAACGCCTACCAGGAAACCGCCGTTGATGTTTTGTCCGTCTCTGGCGCGGTGGCTCATGCCGTTGGTGACAACCTGGCCATAACCGCTTGCCGCCGCCACCACCTGGCCGCCGGGGCAGACGCAGAAGGTGAAGGCAGAGCGGCCCGTAGGCAGGTGACAGGAGAGCTTATAGTCCGCCGGAGGCAGCTTTTCCCAGGCGGGGCCATACTGGCTTTGGGAAATGAGCGCCTGGTCATGCTCAATACGGCAGCCGATGGCAAAGGACTTCGCCTCCATGGGCACGCCGCTGTTTAAGAGCATACGGAAGGTGTCCCGGGCGGAATGACCGGGGGCCAAAATGAGGGTGTCGCAATCCATCTGATATGATCTTGTCCCGGCGGTAACCGTGACGCCGGTAAGCTGCCCGCCCGCGGTCTTCAGTTCGGTGAGTTGGCTTTCAAAGCGCACCTCGCAGCCCAGGGAGAGAAGCTCCCGGCGGATGGACTTTACCACGTCACGGAGCAGGTCGGTGCCCACGTGGGGTTTCTGCTGCCAGAGAATATCCTCCGGCGCGCCGTGGCGGACAAATTCCTTCAGCACGGCGCCGATACGGAAGTCGTGGGTGTTGGTGTTCAATTTGCCGTCGGAGAAGGTGCCGGCGCCCCCCTCGCCAAACTGTACGTTGGACGCGGGGGAGAGCTGCCCGGTCTGCCAGAAGTGTTCTACGTCCCCGGTGCGCTTGTCCACATCCCGGCCCCGGTCCAGAATGATACAGGGGACGCCGTTCCGGGCCAGAAAAAGGGCGGCGAACAGTCCCGCCGGTCCCATGCCCACCACCACCGGGGGCAGGGGAGAGGTCCGGCGCACTGTCGGGAACACATAGGGCCGGGGAGAAAAGCGCATGATATTGGGGTCATGACGTCGACGTATAAGAGCCTCTTCGTCTTCAACGGTGACGCCCAGAGTGCATACAAAGTGAACGTCATTCTTTTTCCGGGCGTCCACCGAGCGGCGCAGCAGCCGCACTTCCCCCAGCGCGGCAGGGGAGAGCTTCAGTGCGGCGGCGGCTTTTTTCCGCAGCTCCGCCTCGCCATAGTCCAGGGGCAGGGAGAGATTTTGAAGTTTTATCATGGCCCGCGCCCCCGTTTCTCTGACAAAAGTTTGCCTCATTTTATCACATCTTTTTATTCAACACAACAAACTTTCGCTTTGTGGCAATTTTCTCTTGCGCTTTAGTGTGGCAGAGTATATAATAAGCCAAGCCCGTCAAGGGGGACGGACTACCTATTCAAAAGGAGTCTGATCGATATGGCATTGAAAAACGCTTATTTGCAGAAGGTCTACGACGATCTGGCCAAGAAGAGCGCCCATGAGCCGGAGTTTCTCCAGGCTGTACAGGAGGTGCTGGAGTCTCTGGAGCCGGTGGTGGAGCGCCGCCCTGAGCTGGAGAAGAACGGTATCATCGAGCGGTTGGTGGAGCCGGAGCGCATCGTGATGTTCCGGGTGCCTTGGGTGGACGACAGTGGCAAGGTCCAAGTGAACCGGGGCTACCGGGTGCAGTTCAACTCTGCCATCGGCCCCTACAAGGGCGGTCTGCGGCTCCATCCCAGTGTGAACCTGTCCATTATCAAGTTCCTGGGCTTTGAGCAAATATTCAAGAACAGCCTCACCACTCTGCCCATGGGCGGCGGCAAGGGCGGCTCCGACTTTGACCCCAAGGGCAAGTCCGACGCTGAGGTCATGCGCTTCTGCCAGTCCTTTATGACTGAGCTGCAGCGTCATATCGGCCAGTTTACCGACGTTCCCGCCGGAGATATCGGCGTGGGTGGCCGGGAGATCGGCTATATGTTTGGCCAGTTCAAGCGCCTTCAGAACGAGTACAGCGGCGTCCTTACCGGCAAGGGCATTCCCTTCGGTGGCTCCCTGGCCCGGACCGAGGCTACCGGCTACGGCCTTTGCTACTTTACCGACGAGATGCTCAAGGCCAATGGAAAGTCCTTTAAGGGCGCCAGGGTGGTCATCTCCGGCTCGGGCAACGTGGCCATCTACGCCAACCAAAAGGCCACCCAGCTGGGGGCCAAGGTCATTGCCATGTCCGATTCCAACGGCTATATCGTGGATGAGGCGGGTATTGATTACAAGGTCATCCAGGAGATCAAGGAAGTCAAGCGGGCGCGCATCAAGACCTATCTGGACTATGTCCCCACCGCCAAGTATGTGGAGGGCTGCAAGGGCATCTGGAGCGTGAAGTGCGACGTGGCCCTGCCCTGCGCCACCCAGAACGAGCTGGATGGCGACAGCGCCAAGGCGCTGGTGGCGAACGGCTGCTTCGCCGTGGCCGAGGGAGCAAATATGCCCTCTACGCCCGAGGCGGTGGCTGTGTTCCAGGCTGCTGGGGTCCTCTTTGCCCCCGCCAAGGCGGCCAACGCCGGTGGCGTGGCCACCTCCGGGCTGGAGATGAGCCAGAACTCCCTCCGGCTGAGCTGGAGCTTTGAGGAAGTGGATGAAAAGCTCCACGGCATTATGGTGAGCATTTACAATGCCGCCGCCTCTGCTGCCGAGGAGTACGGGATGAAGGGCAACCTGGTGGCCGGAGCCAACATCGCGGGCTTCCTGAAGGTGGCCAATGCCATGCTGGCCCAGGGGATCGTGTAATTATCCCGCAAAACAGAATAGAAGAGAGGGCGTGACCGTTGGTCACGCCCTCTCTTTTTGTTAAAGCTATGTAAATCTGCTTATTTGCCCACGATCTCGGCGGTATCGGTGGCGATCATCAGTTCCTCGTCGGTGGGGATGAGGAGGACCTTCACCTTGGAGTCGGGAGCGGAGATGACCGCTTCCTTACCACGGGTGTTGTTGGCGTCGGGGTCCATTTTGACGCCCATGAATTCCAGCCCGGAGGCGGCGGCCATACGGGTCTTGGCGTCGTTTTCACCCACGCCGGCGGTGAAGACGATGGCGTCCACCCCGCCCATGGCGGCGGCATAGGCCCCGATAAGCTTCTTCACATTGTACTGGAAGCACTCCAGGGCTACCTCGGCGCGGTGGTTGCCCTCCTTGGCGGCGGACTCAATATCCCGGAAGTCGGAGGAGACGCCGGAGATGCCCAGCACGCCGGACTTTTTGTTGAGTACGTTGAGGCACTCGTCAATGCTCCAGCCGTACTTGTTCATCAAATACTGAAGGATGCCCGCGTCCAGGTCGCCGGAACGGGTGCCCATGGGCAGACCGGCCAGGGGAGTAAAGCCCATGGAGGTCTCCACGCTCTTGCCGTGGTCCACGGCGGCGATAGAGGAGCCGTTGCCCAGGTGGCAGGTGATGATCTTCAGCTGGTCGATGGGCTTGCCCAGCATGTCGGCGCAACGGGCGGAGACATAGCGGTGAGAGGTGCCGTGGAAACCGTAGCGGCGGACCTTGTCGTTCTCATAATACTCATAGGGCAGAGCATAGAGGTAGGCTTTCTCCGGCATGGTCTGGTGAAAAGCGGTATCAAAAACGGCCACCATGGGCACATTGCCCATAACCTTCTGGCAAGCCTTGATGCCGGTGATGTTGGCGGGATTGTGGAGGGGGGCCAGAGGGATACAATCCTCAATGGCCTTCATCACATCATCAGTAATAAGGACCGACTGAGCAAAGGACTCGCCGCCATGGACCACCCGGTGGCCGACGGCGTCGATCTCCTTTACGCTGGCGATCACGCCATGCTCCGGGGAGACCAGAGCGTCCAGCACGGACTGAATGGCCTCGGCGTGAGTGGGCATAGAGATCTCAAACTCCTTCTTTATGTCCTTTGCGGGGACCTTGTGGGTCAGGCGGCCATCGATGCCGATACGCTCGCACAGGCCCTTGGCCAGCACATCGTGGGTAACAGAGTCCATGAGCTGATACTTCAGGGAGGAACTGCCGGCGTTGATGACGAGGATCTTCATAGATACTCTCTCCTTCAAAAAATACTTGTTGCGACGGAAAAAATATGTTACATTTTTTCCAGTGTTGCACGGATATTGTCATTGTATAACTTTTTTTCCCAAAGGACAACTCCTTTTTGGAAAACTTTTGCGGTTTTGGAGGCAGGCCATGAATGCTGTTGGCATCGTCGCGGAATACGATCCCTTTCACCTGGGCCATAGCTACCACATTGCCCAGACCCGGCGGCTGCTGGGAGAGAATGTCCCGGTGGTCTGCGTCATGTCCGGGAGCTGGCGACAGAGGGGGGAGTGCGCCCTTACCGACAAGTGGACAAGAGCGGAGTTGGCCCTGAGGGGCGGAGCCGATCTGGTGCTGGAGCTGCCCCTGCCTTGGGCGGTCTCCTCGGCGGAGGGGTTTGCCCGGGGGGCGGTGGAGCTTCTCAAGTCCGCCGGAGTGGTGGATACCCTCTCCTTTGGCAGTGAGAGCGGTGATGGGGAGGCGCTGAAGGCCCTGGCCTCGACCTTGGAGAGCGCAGAGTACAGAAAGGCCCTCCGCACAGAACTTGACAAGGGAGTTCCCTTTGCGGCAGCAAGAGAAAAAGCGGCGGAAAAATGTGTGGGAAAGACGGTCCATCTTCTCCGGGGCACCAACGACAGCTTGGGGGTGGAATACCTGCGCGCGGCGGGAGACGAGCTGGGCTATGTGACGGTAAAACGTAAGGGTGTTTCCCATGACAGCGTTTGTCCCGCAGATGGTTTCGCCTCAGCTACCCTGATCCGGCGCCTGATCCGGGCGGGAGAGTGGGCGGCGGCGGAGGAGTGGCTCCCCGGGGGGAGCGTGAAGCGGCTCCAAACCGCCGGGATCACGGATATGAAGAACGTGGAACGGGCCTTTTTGGCCCGGCTGCGGAGCATGAGGGAAGAAGACTTTGCCGCCCTCCCGGACAGCGGCGCCGCCGAGGGGCTGCCTGCCCGGCTGGTGAAAGCCGCGGGGAAGGCGGAGGACCTGGAAGCGTTCTACGCCCAAGCCAAGACCAAACGCTATGCCCACGCCCGTATCCGCCGTCTGGCCCTGTGGGCCTTTCTGGGCCTGACCGCCGCTGACCGCGGAGACCGGCCTGAGTACCTCCGGGTGCTGGGCATGAATGGCCGGGGAAAGGTCCTGTTGCGAGAGATGAAGAAAAAAGCCTCTCTGCCCGTCCTTACCAAACCCGCTCACATTAGAGAGCTGGGGGAGGCGGCCCAGGCGCTTTTCGCCATGGAGTGCCGGGGCACCGATCTCTTTGGACTGTGCTTTGATAAAGCAAAGCCCTGCGGTATGGATTATACCACAGGGCCGGCGATCATCTGATTTGTAAGAGACATTCCGCAGTTCACTTTTTCAGCTTTCTCAGGATGACTCCCTCCCAGGTGTCCCCATATTTCAGTGCCAGAAGAAATAGGGCGACGGCGCCGATCCCCAGGAGCGCCATTCCCCAAAGAGGAATGTGAAAGGCCGAGCCACCTACCGCGCAGGCCACCAGCAGTCCCCAGGGCCGGGCCAGCACCACTAAGAGGAAAAACCGACGGAAGGGAATGTCGGTCAGCCCCGCCATGATGCACAGCAGGTCATCGGGGAAAAAGGGGAAGAGAAAGGCCAGGAAAAGGAAGCTGTCCCGCTTGCGGCGGATGACCTCGCCATACTTTTCCCAATATTTGCTCTCCACAAAGCTTTGGGCAAAGGACTGGCCCAATATCCGGGAGAGCTGAAAGACCAGTGCCGACCCCAGGACCACCGCCAAAGCGGTGAGCAGAAAGGAGAGCAGAGTGCCGAATAAGGCTCCGCCCGCCGCCGCGGTGATGTTGCTGGGAATGGGGGCCAGGATGACCGAGGCGAGCTGAAGGAAG
>CAJTLK010000091.1:6396-6929 GCA_910577415.1 uncultured Oscillospiraceae bacterium | reverse complement strand
CCTCGGGCCGCTCGGTCTCCCGGCGGAGGACAAGCACCGGCTTGCCCAGGGCGGGCGCCTCCTCCTGAAGTCCGCCGGAGTCGGTCATCACAAAGGAGCACCGGGCCATCAGATT
Organism: uncultured Oscillospiraceae bacterium; assembly: GCA_910577415.1. Taxonomy (GTDB): domain Bacteria; phylum Bacillota; class Clostridia; order Oscillospirales; family Oscillospiraceae; genus Vermiculatibacterium. The sequence goes on along the minus strand of CAJTLK010000091.1, from coordinate 6,814 downwards.
GTGCATCTCCTCCACATCCACCGGGTCGATAAGGTGGATGCGCTCATGGCCCCCCAGATACTCCCCCGCCGCCTGGCGCACCACTGGGCTGAGGTGAACAGGATAGACAAGCTCCACCTGGGGATAGTCCTCCACCAGCCGCCGCAGGGCGGTCATGATATGCTTCATGGGTTCTCCGTAGTTCTCCCGGCGGTGGCAGGTAACAAGGATGACGGTACGGTTAACATAATCCAGTTCATTCAAAACCTCGGTGGGAAAATGAAAATCAGGCCGCACGGTGGACGCCATTGCGTCAATGACCGTGTTGCCTGTCAAAAACACATTTTCCGTGATGGCCTCCCGGCGCAGGTTTTCCCGGTTGGCGGGGGTGGGACTGAAATGCAGACTGGCCAGATCCCCCACCAGGGTACGGGTAAGC
>CAJTLK010000091.1:0-6386 GCA_910577415.1 uncultured Oscillospiraceae bacterium | reverse complement strand
CTCCGGAAAGGGAGAGTACCGGTCATAGGTACGAAGTCCCGCCTCCACGTGGCCCACCGGGATCTGGTGATAAAACGCCGCCAGTGCGGCGGAGAAGGCGGTGGTGGTGTCCCCGTGGACCAGCACCAGGTCGGGCTTGGCCTCCTCAAAGACCTTTTCCAGCCCCAGCAGACACTTTGTGGTGATGGTGGAAAGGGTCTGCCCCGGCTCCATGATGTTCAGGTCAAAGTCGGGAGTGATATGGAAAATATTCAGAACGCTGTCCAGCATCTCCCGGTGCTGGGCAGTGACGCAGCAGAGACTCTCAATGGCCTCCCGTCCGGCCAGTTCCTTGACCAGCGGCGCCATTTTGATGGCCTCAGGCCGGGTGCCAAAGATGGACATAACACGAATTTTTTTCATTTCTTTTCCTCCTGGCTGCCACTCTTGTGGTGGCTGGTCTGAAAAATACTCAACGCCACCGCCCCGGCCACACAAAAGGCCATGAGCAGCAGCATGGCCTTCATGGCGCCACTGGTGGTGAGCACCACGGCGCTAAGGCCCAGAATAGCGGTGATGACGTAGAGCACCGCCACCGCCTGCTTCTGGGAGAACCCCATATCGATGAGCCGGTGGTGGACGTGGCTGCGGTCGGCGTGCATGGGGCTTTGCCCGTGGGCAATACGCCGGGTGAAGGCAAAACAGGTGTCAAAGATGGGCAGGCCGAAGAGAAGGAAGGGCACCACGAAGGAGATAAGGGTATACATCTTGAAAAGGCCCTGGATGGAAATACAGGCCAGAACGTAGCCCAGGAAGGTGGAGCCGGTGTCCCCCATGAATATCTTGGCCGGGTTCATGTTATAGGGCAAAAAGCCCAGGCACCCTCCCGCCAGAGCGGCCACCAGAATAGCCACCTGAGGCTCCCCCAGCAGCAGGGCGATGACCAGCAGGGTCAACGAGCTGATGGAGCTGACGCCGCAAGCCAGACCGTCCAGACCGTCGATGAGGTTGACGGCGTTGGTGATGCCCACCACCCAAATGACTGTGATAGGATAAGATAGCCACCCCAGCACCCAATAGGGATCGGAGGAAAAGATATTGGGGTTGCTCAGCGCCTCGATGACCATGCCGTCCTTGCCCACGGTGACGATGAGGGCGGCGATGATCTGCACGATGAGCTTGAACTTGGCGGGCAGATCGTAGACGTCGTCAAAGATCCCCAGCACGACCACGATGACCGCCCCCAGCAGAATGCGGCGGAGCTGGGGCGTCATGGGCAAAAAGACAAGGGTAGCCAGCAGAAAGCCCAGGAAAATGGCAAGGCCGCCCATCCGTGGGATAGGACGGGTGTGCATCCTCCGCTCGGCGTCCTTGTCCCGCTTGGGGTCGTCCACCGCTCCCATCCGCACCGCCAGATTCCGCACCACCGGGGTGAGAATAAGGGCAATGAGGAAGGCCACGGCCAGGGCGGCGGCCACTCTTCCGATCAGTTCCAGTGAAATCGGCATTTTTCTATCTCCTCGGTGTTATGAAAAAGTTGGAAAGCCCGGCATATCCGGCGGACCACCGGGACGGCGATCCCTACAGTGTTCTACTATCCAAAAGGCAGTTCTTACCGGGGCAGGAAGCCCACTTTTTTGTATACCTTCCGCAGGGTCTTATTGGCCGCATAGGACGCCTTCTCGGCCCCGGCACGGTAGACGCTCTCCAGATAGGCCTTGTCGGCCAGCAGGCGCTCGGTCTCCTCCCGGATGGGCCGCAGCAACTCCACCACCGCCTCGCCCACGGCGGGCTTGAACGCGCCGTAGCCCTTGCCGTCAAACTCCCGCTCGATGTCCTCATAAGTCTTCCCGGTGACGGCGGCGTAAATGCTCATCAGGTTAGATACCCCCGGCTTGGTCTCCGGGTCGTAACGAACCCAGCGCTCAGTGTCGCTGTCAGTGACCGCCCGCTTGAACTTGCGCATGATATCCTCCGGCTTCTCCATGAGGAACACGCAGCCCTCGGGAACGGATTTGCTCATCTTGTTCTCCGGAGCGCTCAGGCCCATGACCCGGGCGCCGGTCTTGGGAATATAAGGCTCCGGGACCCGGAAGACCTCACCGTAAACGTGGTTAAAGCGGTTTGCGATGTCCCGGCAGATTTCCACGTGCTGCTTCTGATCCTCCCCCACGGGAACAAAGTCGGGCTGGTAGAGGAGGATATCGGCGGCCATCAAACAGGGATACGTAAACAGCCCCGCGTTGATATTGTCAGCATTCCGGGCCGACTTATCCTTAAACTGGGTCATACGGGAAAGCTCGCCGAACATGGTGTAGCAGTCCAGCACCCAACCAAGCTCGGCATGGGCGGGAACATGGGACTGGACAAAGATGGTGTTCTTCTCCGGGTCCAGTCCACAGGCAATGTAGGTGGCGATCTGGGTCAGGGTGCGGCGGCGCAGCTCAGCCGGCTCCTGACGGACGGTGATGGTGTGCATATCCGCCATGAACCAATAACAGTCAAACTGGTCGCACAACTCCTTCCAGTTCTTGATGGCCCCCAGGTAGTTGCCCAAGTGCAGGTCGCCGCTGGGCTGGATGCCGGAAAGCAGCGTTTTTTTCTCCTTTTCCATCTCTCAAACACTCCTCGCGTTGAAAAACTCCGCTTCAAATAGGTACAATGACACAGTTTGATTTATCATACCACATTTCCCCACGCTTGACAAGTTCTTCCCGGACTTATACAATAGGGACAAGCACGGAAACACAAAGGCTTTTCAGGAGGCGTTTTTATGGATATGAAATGGTTTGAGGAGATGGAAGCGCGCATTCCCCACGGCAAGGTCCGCACCCGCTTTGCCCCCTCCCCTACGGGGTATATGCACGTGGGCAACCTCCGCACCGCTCTCTATACCTGGCTCATCGCCCGGCACCAGGACGGCACCTTCATCCTCCGCATCGAGGACACCGACCAGGGCCGGTTGGTGGAAGGGGCCGTGGACGTGATCTACAAGACCCTGCGGCAGTGCGGTCTGGACTGGGACGAGGGGCCCGACGCGGGTGGCCCGGTGGGACCCTATATCCAGACCGAGCGCCGGGACCTTTATGGCAAGTATGCCCGGCTTCTGGTGGAGAAGGGCGGCGCGTACTACTGCTTCTGCGATAAGGCCGAATCCGCCGAGGACAGCGGCGACTTCACCAAAACCGCCGACCCCTGCCGGGACCTGCCCCCGGAAGAGGCTTTGAAGCGCGTAGCGGCAGGAGAGCCTTACGTTATCCGCCAGCGTATCCCCCAGACCGGTTCCACCACCTTCCACGACGCCAGCTTCGGCGATATCACTGTGGAGAACAAGGACCTGGACGATCAGGTGCTCCTCAAGCGGGACGGACTGCCCACCTATAATTTCGCCAACGTCATCGACGACCATCTGATGGGCATCACTCATGTGGTCCGGGGCAGTGAGTACCTCTCCTCCGCCCCCAAGTATAACCTGCTCTACGAGGCCTTCGGCTGGGAGGTCCCTGAGTATATCCACTGCTCTCCCGTCATGCGGGACGCCCACAACAAGATGTCCAAGCGCCATGGCGACCCCTCCTACGAGGATCTTCTGGCCCAAGGCTTCCTCACCGAGGCGGTGGTCAACTACGTCTCCCTGCTGGGCTGGGCTCCCAAGGGGGAAAACTCCGAGCGGGAATTCTTCACCCTCCGGGAGCTGGCAGAGATCTTTGACCTGGCGGGCATCTCCAAATCCCCCGCCATCTTTGATATCGAGAAGCTGAAATACTTCAACGCAAACTATATCCGCGCCCTCTCCCCCGAGGCGTTCTTCTCCATTGCCCAGCCCTATCTGAAGGACGCCATTCACGCCCCGCAGGTTGACATAAAACTTGTCGCCCCCCTGGTCCAGGGCAGGTGCGACACCCTGCTGGACATCGCCCCCCAGGTGGACTTCTTCGACACTCTGCCGGAGTACTCCAACGAGCTTTATTGCCACAAGAAGATGAAGACCGACGAGCCCAACTCCCTGGAGGCCCTCAACGCGGTGCTCCCTGTGCTGGAAAGCTTGAACGAGTGGAGCTACGACGCCATTCACGACGCTCTGATGGGCCTGGCGAAGAAACTGGAGTTGAAGAATGGACGCATCATGTGGCCGGTGCGCACCGCCCTCTCGGGAAAGGCTGTGACCCCCGGCGGAGCTGTCGAATTATGTCAACTTCTTGGCCGTGAGGAAGCCCTTGCCCGTATCAAAAAGGGCATTGCCCAATTGGGCGGGTAACTTTCCCGTCCCGCAAAGCCTCCAGCTGCAAAAGCCCCAACAAATAAAAAAGGGAGCGTGGAAATTTTCCACGCTCCCTGTTCGTATTTTCCCATACCCGGCGGCTCCTACGCCCCCAGGCTCCCAACGCTGCCCCGGTAAATGGTATTCAGACTGCCAAGTCCGTATATATCCATGGGCTTTGTGAGGGCCGGGGCCTTTTCAAGCCGCACCGCGCCGCTCTCCCGGAGCAGCTCTGCCACGAACTCAGAGCAGAACTTGTGCCGCTGCCGGGCCAGGGGCAGGTTGAACCTGCTGGAGATCGCCCCCATCAGATTGTAATGATAACAGTCCCGTTCCCGGTACATGCTCCCCAGCCGGCGGCGGAGGAAGCGGTATGTATCCTCGGACACCGCCAACGTCCGCAGACAGCAGGGCACGTCGGGGTGGATGGAGTAAAACCCCCGCTCGGTCTGCTCCTGGACAAGGCCGCCGGGGAGCGGGTATTGGGGATACTTCCGGGCAAAGCTGTAAAATACGCCCGTCGGACCCTCCAGGCCAATGGATACATGGGTGTATTCCCCATGGGTAAAAAAGTGGATGGCCCGGGAGGGGTAGGTCTCTGATCGAGTAAAGAGCAGATAGATGGTCCTGGTCTTTTGCCGCATGGCCGCCCCTCCTCCCGTTTGATATGGCTGATTATATCACACGCAAAATGAATTGTCCTGAAGAAAGTATTAAGTTTCTCGAAAAGAAGCCGGCTCTTTCCCATAAGGCATAGCTTTTCCGCCTTCTTCGGGGGTTGCATTTCTTTTCCGTTTCCATTATAATAATGGGCACGTTCGCTATATTACTGAGGAAAGCGTGATACCATGAAGTACGATTTTGGCGCCATCGAGCCGAAATGGCAAAAGAAGTGGCTGGAGGAAAAGACCTTCGCCGCCGTCACCGGGGATACCTCCCGGCCCAAGTTCTACGGTCTGGTGGAGTTCCCCTATCCCTCGGGCCAGGGCCTTCATGTGGGCCACGCCCGCCCCTATACCGCCATGGACGTAGTGGCCCGGAAGAAGCGGATGGACGGCTATAACGTCCTCTTCCCCATCGGCTATGACGCTTTCGGTCTGCCCACCGAGAATTACGCCATCAAGAACCACATTCACCCCGCAAAGGTGACACACGACAATGTGCAAAACTTCCGCTCCCAGCTCCAGATGCTGGGCTACTCCTTCGATTATGACCGGGAGGTCAATACCACCGATCCCAGCTACTACAAGTGGACCCAGTGGATCTTTCTTCAGCTGTGGAAAAAGGGCCTTGCGTACAAGACCACCATGCCGGTAAACTGGTGCACCTCCTGCAAGTGTGTGCTGGCCAACGAGGAGGTAGTGGAGGGAGTCTGCGAGCGGTGCGGCTCCCCGGTCATCCGCAAGGAGAAGAGCCAGTGGATGCTGAAGATCACCGAGTACGCCCAGCGGCTCATCGACGACCTGGACGATCTGGACTTTATTGAGCGGGTCAAGATCCAGCAGAAGAACTGGATCGGCAGAAGCACCGGCGCAGAGGTCAATTTTACTGTCACCACCGGCGATACCCTCACCGTCTTCACCACCCGCTGCGACACCCTCTTCGGCGCCACCTATATGGTCATGTCCCCGGAGCACAAGCTGCTGGAGAAGTGGAAGGACCAGATCACCAACTGGGACGCTGTGGCCGCCTACCAGGACGAGGCCGCCCGGAAGAGCGACTTTGAGCGCACGGAGCTGGCCGCCGACAAGGAGAAGACCGGCGTAGAGCTTCAGGGGGTCAAGGCCATCAACCCGGTCAACGGCAAGCAGATCCCCATCTTCATCTCCGACTACGTTCTCGCCAGCTACGGCACCGGTGCCATCATGGCCGTCCCCGCCCACGACACCCGGGACTGGGCCTTCGCCAAGAAGTTCGGCTGCGAGATCATTGAGGTGGTCTCCGGCGGCGAGGACGTCCAGAAGGAAGCCTTTACCGCTAAGGACGACACGGGCATCCTGGTCAACTCCGATTTTCTCAACGGCCTCACCGTCCGCGAGGCCATCCCCGCCATGGTCAAGTACCTGGAAGAGAAGGGGCTGGGCCACGAGCAGGTCAACTACAAGCTCCGGGACTGGGTCTTCTCCCGCCAGCGCTACTGGGGCGA
>CAJTLK010000090.1:1464-6992 GCA_910577415.1 uncultured Oscillospiraceae bacterium | reverse complement strand
CTCTCCATATTGGTAGAGGATACGCCGCAGCTCCTCTTGGGGCCACTCGTTTACCACCGTCCGGGCCGTCAGGGGTTGACTTTGATCCATCCGCATGTCTAGGGGCGCATCGTGCATATAGGAAAACCCGCGGCTGGGATCGTCCAGCTGTGGTGAGGAAACGCCCAGGTCAAAAAGCATTCCATCCACCGGGGGAGCATCCGCCCCAGAAAGGAGGCTGTCCAGGTCGGTGAAATTGCCATGAAGAAGCGTTACCTTGTCCATCCAAGGGGCCAGTCGCTCTTTCGCCGCATCGATGGCTGCCATGTCCCGGTCAATACAATAGAGCCGCCCGGCGGTGAGACGCTTGACGATTTCCCGGGAATGGCCCGCCCGGCCCAGGGTGCCGTCCACATAGACCCCGTCGGGCTTGATGTTCAGGGCATCGATGCACTCATCCAGTAGCACCGGCTTATGGGTAAACTCTTCCATCCTCTTAAAAACCGAGCGCTTCCATACAGGCGGACATTTTCTCCGGGGTCATCTCTTCCTCCTCCTGGGCATTCCAGGTCTCTGCCGACCAGATCTCCGCCCGGTCGTTGACCCCGATGATGACCACGTCCCTGTCCAGATTGGCGTAGCCGCGAAGCTTCTGAGGGATCACGATACGCCCCTGGCTGTCCAGCTCGCACTTGGCTGCATTGGCAAAGAGCCGGCGCATGCTTTTCGTGGCGCTCATAGGCAGGGAGGAAAACTTCTCGGTAAAGCGCTCCCAGGTCTCCTGGGGGTAGATGGCAAGGCAGGCGTCCACGCCCGCCGCCAGGTAAAAGGACACGCCCAACTCCTCCCGCAGCTTGGCGGGGATGAAAAGCCTGCCTTTGCCGTCGATAGAATGCTCATAGGTGCCGGTCATGTCCTCACCCCCCACTTGAGTGAATTTTTATGGGCTGCTGCTCCACTTTGCTCCACCAGTATACCTGACCGGTTACAAAATTGCAATAGTTTACCATAATTTTTTTCACCGAAATTGCGAAATTTTTCCCCGCTGTTCCCGGATTTTTTCATCCTTTTGAACTCTTTGTTTTCCTTTTGTCATTTTTACAGCGGACAATTTTACACTTTATGGAGGTAGCGGCGATCCCTGCCCCAAGATATTGTGTCGGCGCTCCTTTTTGTCCATCAGTCGCGGACAGTATGGACTTCGACAAAAAATCCCCCTCACGGAGACCCGTGAGGGGGATAGCGGCTTGGTTTATTCTATGGGCGGCGTTTAGTCGTCCAGCTCGATGTCGTATGCCTTTCCAGCGCTCTGGCCCTCGGCCATGCCGCTGGCCACGGCCCGGAAGCGGGCGTGAGACTTCTTGATCTCATCATATGCCTCGCTGACGGCTTCCTCGGTGCGGCGCAAGGCGTCCTCACAGTAGGCGTTGGCGGCCTGTTTCAGTTCCCGGGTCATGGTCTCGGCCTGCTTCACCAGCTCCGCCGAACGCTGCTTAGCCCGGGCCAGGATCTCGTCCTCGGCCAGCATCTGCTTGGCCTTCTCCTCGGCCTGTTGAATGATAAGGTCGCCCTCCCGCTTGGCGGAGGCCAGATAGTCGTTTCGGGCGGCCAGCAGCTTCCGGGCCTCAGCAAGCTCCATGGGGAAGGCGCTGCGGATCTCGTCGATACGGTCCAGGGCCTCAGAGCGGTCTACCATACATTTGTCCGCCGACAGAGGCACGCTCTTTGCCTCCTCGATCATATCAAAGAGCATATCCAACAGTTCATTGACGTCGCTTGCCATTGTTATTTCCTCCCGCTCTTTATTTTTTCGTTCACGGTCTCTATGATCTCTCTGGGGACAAAGTCGCTGAGGTCGGCGCCGTAATGGGCCATCTCCTTGACCACGCTGGAGCTGATATAGGTATATTTCGCACTGGAGGGCAGTAGCAGGGTCTCCAGGCGGGGATTGAGCTTGTGGTTGATAAGTGCCATCTGCAGTTCGTATTCGTAATCGGACACCGCCCGCAGGCCCTTGACCAGGGCGCAGGCCCGCTTCTCCCTGGCATACTCGGAGACCAGCAGCTCGGACTGGTCCACCTCCACGTTAGGCAACTTGCCTACCACCCGGCGGATCATATCCACGCGCTCGTCGGGAGTGAAGAGGCCGGACTCCCTCTTTTCCGAGTTGACCATGACGCAGACGATGAGCTTATCAAAGCACCCACTGGCCCGCTTGATGATATTGAGATGGCCCAAGGTAATGGGGTCAAAGCTGCCGGGGTAGATGGCGGTTTTCATTTCTCACACATCCTATGGTAGAGCGTCAGCTTGATCTTGCCGTAACGGTACTCCCGGCCCATCCGATAAGGCGCCGGAAGCTGGGGCATAGGCTTGTCTGCCGCGCTTTCACAGACAATTATACCATTTTCGAGCATAATGTCAATCTCCGCAATGCGCGTAAGGGCTTGGTCCAGCAAATTCGAGGCGTAGGGCGGGTCGAGAAAGCACAGGGCAAACTTCTCCCGACAGGAGGAAAGAAAGCTGAGGGCGTCGGACTGGACCACCCGGCTTTGCTGCTCAAAGCCGGTGGCGGCCACATTCTCTTTTACCACATTGGCGGCAGAGCGGGAAACGTCTACAAAGACACACTTTTCCGCTCCCCGGCTCAGGGCCTCGATGCCAAGCTGCCCTGTACCGGCAAAGAGGTCCAGCACCCGGCGGCCCTCCACATCGAACTGGACAATGTTGAAAATAGACTCCTTCACCTTGTCGGTGGTGGGCCGGGTATCCATCCCAGGTAAGTCCTTCAATTTGCGGCCCCTGGCAGTGCCGGTAATGACGCGCATAACAGCTCATCCTTTCGGGTATATCTGCTTTCTTATGTGGGGCGCGACGACCTCGGCGCGCCTGGGCAGAGCCTGCCGAGGTCGTCAGGCCCCACAGCAAAACTCAGCTATGTGTCAGGCGTGATGTTAAAATAGTCATAGACCACCTGCCCGGTGGCCTTGCCCACGGCGGCCTGGAGTTGGGCCAGACTGGCCTCCTTCACCGCCTTCACGCTCTTGAACTGCTTCAGCAGCTCTCCCCGGCGTTTTTCCCCTATACCGGGTATCTTGTCCAATTCCGACCCTTTCACCCGCTGGGATTGCTGCTGCCTATGAAATTCAATGGCAAAGCGGTGGGTCTCCTCCTGAATTTGTCCCACCAGGGCAAAGACAACAGGAATACGCTGGATGCCGATCTCGGCCCCGTCGGGAGTGACCAGCGCGCGGGTGCGGTGGCGGTCATCCTTCACCATGCCGAAAACCGGGATGTGAAACCCCAGCCGCTCCTCCACCCCTACGGCCACGCGGGCATGCTCCGCGCCGCCGTCGATAAAGAGGGCATCGGGGAGAGGTGAAAATTTCTCATCCCCATCCAGATACCGCTGGAAACGTCGGGTGAGCACCTGGTCCATGGAGGCGTAGTCGTTAGGGGCATCCATTCCCTTAAGCTTGAAACGGCGGTAATCCCGCTTCAGGGGCCGTCCGCCCTGGTAGACCACCATGGAGGCCACGATGTCGTCGGCTCCCTGGTTGGAGATATCATAGGATTCGATGCGCTGGGGCGGCGTGGCCATACCTAGCATCGTCCCCAGCAGCTCCAGGGTCTTGGAGACCCGCTCGGCCTTGGTGGTGGCCCGCTCCACCTCTTCCGCGGCATTCTTATTCGCCAGCTTGATAAGGTCCATCTTGGCTCCCCGCTGGGGCGTCAAAAGCTCTACCCGGCGTCCGCAGCTCTCGCTGAGCAGCCGAGTGACTGCCACCTCATCCTCCAGCTCGCAGGGAAGCAAAATTTGTTTTGGCAGATGGCTTCGGTTAACATAATATTGTCGAAGCAAGGCGGAGAGGATCTCTCCCTCCCCCTCCTCCATAGGGGTCTCCATCAGCTCCCAGTCCTTGGCCGCCAGGTCGCCCAGGGCAAAGTGGAGTACTACAAAGCAGCTTTTGGCCTCCCCCCGGTACCAGCCCACCACGTCGGTATCGGCCAGGGACCCCGCCACCACCTTTTGCCGCTTGCCCAGCAGCTCGATGGCGTTGATCCGGTCCCGGAGCTGGGCCGCCTTCTCAAAGCGCAGTTCCTCCGCCGCCCGGTCCATCTCGGCGGTGAGGTCGGCCTTGACCTCCTTGAACTGCCCCTCCAGAAGCCGCACGGCCTGGTCGATGGCCTCCCGGTAGTGCGTCTGGTCCATTTCAGGGCGGCAGTAGCCGTCGCACAGGCCCATGTGGTAATTGAGGCAGGGTCGCTCCTTGCCGATGTCCCTGGGAAATTTTTTCCCACAGGAGGGCAGCTTCAGCGCCTCACGAAGCGCGTCCACAATGGCGTAGGTGGCTCCCCGACTGCCGTAAGGGCCAAAATACCGGGCGCCATCTTCCTGGACCCGGTTGGAGAGGGAGAACCTGGGGTAGTCACTCTTTACGTCCAATCGGATGTATGGATACCCTTTATCATCCTTCAAAAGTATGTTGTAGTGGGGCTGGTGGCGTTTGATGAGGGAGTTTTCCAGCACCAGGGCCTCAAACTCGCTGTCGGCCACGATGACGTCGAAGTGATCGATGGAGGAGACCATGGCCCTGGTCTTCTCGGTATGGGAGGCCAAATTGGCAAAGTATTGGCTCACCCGGTTTTTCAGAGCCTTGGCCTTGCCCACATAGATAACGGTGTTCTGGGCGTCCTGCATGATATAGACGCCGGGCTTCAGCGGCAGGGCATGAGCTTTCTCTTTCAGTTCGTCAAAGGTCATGCCCCCACCCCCCCCTGTCAAAAATGCTCCAAAGCACCCCGCCTCGGGCCTTTATCCCATAAATTCTTTCAACTCCGCGCCCAGAGCCTCCGGCGCGTCCACATTTACCTCGTGTCCGGCCCCCGGAAGAAAGACCAACTCCCCATGGGGCAGCCGCTCCTTCATTTCCTCCGCGGCGGCCCGGTTGGCCCGATCCCGCTCTCCGCACAGGATCAGGACGGGACAGCGTAAACCGTTCAGCGCTTCCTCAAGATCCAGTTCCAGCATAGACCGAGTCAGGACCATCATATTCCGTTTCCCAATGCCCGCTCCCTGGAACAGCCACTCCGGCATGAGGGAAAATAAGGCGTTCTGGAACCTAAGCAGTCCCTTCGGCATTCTGTACTGGGTACCGATGAGGGCCAGGGACGCCATCCGTTCCGGGTACTGGGCGGCATATTGCAGGGCCAGGATCCCGCCCAGAGAAAGCCCACACAGATGGATCGGCCCGTCAAGTTCATCGCACCAGTGAGCAAAGCCCTGGTAGAGATGGGGGTAGTCCGCCCCCTCCTCCATCCAATCGGACAAGCCGGGACAAAGGACACTCCCCTCCGCCCCCATGGCCCAGATCGCCATGACCCACACGGTGTTCAACATCGGCACCACGCTGATACTGCTCCCCCTGGGCAACTACCTGGCCGGGCTGGCCGTCAGGATCCTGCCTGAGCAGGTCAGCGGGCCCGTGCTGGAGGAGGGCGCCATGCGCCTGGAGTACCTGGGCCGTGTGGCTGGCGGCAAAGAGAAC
>CAJTLK010000090.1:0-1454 GCA_910577415.1 uncultured Oscillospiraceae bacterium | reverse complement strand
CAGCTCTCAGGTCCTTGTCCCAGACAGTGGAGAAATACCCGCTCCCTCATTGGGCGTCAGGTCCTAAATTGCCCTCTTTCCAGTGCCGGCGGCACAGACCGATATACTTGTCGTTGGCCCCCAGTACCACCTGCTCGCCCTCCTTTAGGACCTTGCCGGTCTCGTCGAAGCGGGCGTTGCAGGTGGCCTTGCGGCCACACCAGCAGATGGTCTTGATCTCCTCGATGATGTCGGCACAGGCCAGCAGAGCCTCCGAGCCGGGAAAGAGGTCTCCCTTGAAATCCGCCCGGAGGCCGTAGCAGATGATGGGCACATTCAGGTCGTCCACCACATGGGTGAGAAAGTCCACCTCTTCCCTGGTGAGGAACTGGGCCTCGTCCACAATGATACACTGCCAGGACTTGATCTCCGCCTCTGTCATAGCCCGCAGCTCGTCAAGCCAGACACAGGGGTAGTTCAGGCCGATGCGGGAGTTGACAATGGCCTTGCCCTCCCGCTGGTCGATGTCGGGCTTCACCATCAAGGCTCTCTGCCCCCGCTCCTCGTAGTTATAGCGCACCATCAGGGCGTTGGCCGACTTGCTGGAACCCATTACACCGTATCGAAAATAGAGCTTCGCCATCCGTCATTCCACCTTTTCTCTTTCTCCACCCTCTCCCGGCCCATTGCCAGATCGGGTCACAGGTTTTCTTCTACGATATGGGAAAACGCCTGAAAGGCGCTGGGAACAGGATACCGCTCCCCCAGCTCCCTCTTATCCGCCCACACCCAGCCGGGAGGCAGCTCCTCCCCCTCCGCTTTCACGGTGTAAGCTTTCATACGCCATTCGATGTGAGTAAAAATGTGCTTCCCCGCCGCGGCAAAGGAGACCGGGCCGGGAATGGGAGGAACGGGGGGCGCCGCGACCTCCTCCGTCGTTAGGGAAATGGGTCTTTCAAAACCTCCCCCCGCAGGCTCGTTGGGGTACTCCCACAGCCCCGCCAACAGCCCCTGCTTGGGCCGTCGGCGGAGAGCCACCTTTCTCTCATGAAAAATGAGCCACACCGTCCGCTCCTCCACCCGCCGCGAGGGCTTGGGAGCCTTGACGGGCAGTTCCATCTCATGGCCCTCCCGGTGGGCGGCGCAAAAGCGCTGAGCGGGACACCTCTCACACAGGGGGACCCCGTTGGGCAGACATACCGTAGCCCCCAGGTCCATGAGCGCCTGGTTGAACTCTCCGGCGGCGTGGACGGGCAGCACCTTCCGAATGACCTCTGTCACAGCGGCCTTGGTCTCAGGTCTCGTCACGTCCCGGTGGTCGTTCGTGAGCCGGGAGACCACCCTCAGCACGTTACCGTCCACCGCCGGAACTGCTTGTCCCAAGGCGATGGACGCAATGGCCCCGGCGGTGTAGTCTCCCACCCCCGCCAGGGCGCGGATATTATCATAGTCGGTAGGGAATTCTCCGCCGTGGC
>CAJTLK010000089.1 GCA_910577415.1 uncultured Oscillospiraceae bacterium | reverse complement strand
GACGGTGGCGCTGCCCTCTCTCCGTCTGCGCCAGGCGGGCAAGCACCTGCGGCGGATCATGGAGCACCCGGAGGAGGAGACGATGACTCCCCGCGCCCTGCGGAGCATCGGCGGAGAGCTGGCTGATCTGCGGCTCCAGCTGGAGCGGCAGGACGGAGAGCTGCGGGAGCAAGAGCGGCGGCGGCAGGAGCTGATCGCGTTCCTGGCCCACGATCTGAAAACGCCCCTTACCTCGGTGCTGGGTTATCTGGAGCTGCTCCGGGACGAGCCGGGGCTGAGCGAGGAGCAGCGGGCAAAGTATACCGACATCGCTCTGGACAAGGCCAGACGGCTGGAGGAGCTGGTGGGGGAGTTTTTTGACATCAACACCATGGACCTGAAGCTGGACAAGACCACGCCCGTGCAGGTCTCTTTCCTTTTGGAGCAGCTGGCCGACGAGTTTTATCCCCTTTTTGCCTCCAAGGACCTGAAATGTGAGCTGGACATCCAACCCCACCTGGTGGTGCGGGGGGAGGGAGACCGGCTGGCCCGTGTCTTTGACAATATCCTCCGCAACGCCGTCAGCTACTCTTCTCCCGGCGGCGCGGTGGGCCTGACAGCCAGGGGAATGGGGGAGAACGCAGTCGTCACCGTTACCAACCAGGGGTTGGAGATCCCTGAGGGAGAGCTGAGCAATATTTTTGAGAAGTTTTACCGCCTGGACGCCGCCCGATCCACCCGTACCGGCGGTGCGGGACTGGGGCTGGCCATCGCCAAAGAGATCGTAGAGCTTCACGGCGGGACCATCCGGGCCGAGAGCACCGGCAGCCTCACCGCCTTTGTTATTACCTTGCCCCTGTGTGAGTAGGGAGGACGCCCTCTGTGGTGCGGGGCGCCCTCGCCCCGCTGTTTTTGGATACCTGTGCCCCTTTCCGTAGGGGCGGATATCATCCGCCCACACCTTCATAAAAAGGACTGGAGGACCGCTGAAAAGCGGTCCTCCAGTCCTTTTTATGGATCGTTATCTATCCTCCAACGGCACAAAGGGCCGCTGGGGGGCCACCGCCTTATAGGCCGGGCGGATGATCCTGGCGCCGGGGGAGTACAGCTCCTCCAGCCGGTGGGCGCACCAGCCCGCCATGCGGGACATGGCAAAGAGGGGGGTATAGAGTTCCTGGGGGATGCCCATCATCTTGTAGACAAAGCCGGAGAACAGGTCCACGTTGGCGCAGATGACCTTGTGGTTGCCCCGCTGGGCCATGGCCTTGGGGGTGAGCCGCTCTATAGATTCATAGAGCTGGAACTCGTCCAGCATCCCCTTGTCCTGAGCCAGCCTGCGGGCAAAGTGCTTCAGGGCGATGGCCCGGGGGTCGGAGAGGGTGTAGATGGCGTGGCCCATGCCGTAGATGAGGCCGGAACGGTCCCCGGCCTCCTTGTCCAGGAGCTTGCCCAGGTACGCGGAGACCTCGTCGTTGTCCTTCCAGTCCTTCACCCCGTCGGAAATGTAGGAGAACATCTCCATGACCTTCTTGTTGGCACCGCCGTGCTTGGGACCCTTGAGGGACCCTACCGCGGCGGAGATGGCGGAGTATAGGTCGGTGCCCGAGGAGGAGAGGACCCGGCAGGTAAAGGCGGAGTTGTTGCCGCCGCCATGCTCGGCATGGAGGACCATGCACAGGTCCAGGAGCTGGGCCTCCTGGGGGGTGAAGTGGTTGTCGTGACGCACCGCCCAGAGAAAGTTTTCCGCAATGGAAAGCCCCGGCTGGGGATCGTGAAGATAGAGGCTCTCGCCATCGAAATACCGCCGCTTGGCAGCAAAGGCGTGGGCTACGATCTGGGGGGTACGGGCAATGAGAACGATGGCTCGCCTTAATTCGCTGGAAAGCGTCATGTCCTCGGGGTTATCATCGTAGGAGTAGAGGGTGAGCACACCCCGGGCGAGCTTGTTCATCACGTCGGAGCTGGGGGCCTTGAGGATCATGTCCTCGGTAAACATGGGGGGCAGATGCTGGTTTTCATTGAGCAGCGCCTCAAATTCGTCCAGCAGAGTTTTGGTGGGCAGAGCGCCCAGCAACAGCAGGTAGGCGGTCTCGGCAAAGCCAAAGCGGTGTTCCGAGGTAAAGCCCTGCACCAGCTCTAAAAGGTCGATGCCCCGGTAGGTGAGCTGGCCCGCCATGGGCACCCGCTCTCCGTCCTGGACATAGTAACCTCGGACGTTGCCGATCTCAGTGACCCCGGCCATGACGCCGGTGCCGTCGGCATTGCGCAGGCCCCGCTTCACGTCCCAGCGCTCGTAATCGGACATTTTGATGTGGGTGTTCGTCTCATATTCCTGGCACAGATCGGCCATAAAGGCTTCGCTCAGGGCCATGCTGGCGCCTCCTTTTCAAAAATTTTTCTACTATCAGTATACCGCATTTTGCGGGTGGGGTCAATATTTCACGCTCGTCAAAAACCGGGAAGAGGAAAGGGAGGAAAGAGATGGTGAGACAGGAACGACGCTCCACGGCGACCTGGAGTGGAAAGGCGGCGGTAATATCCCTGGTCCTTCTGGCCCTCTTTTTCCTTCTGCCGCTGCTCATGCTGCCGGGGGAGGAGACACGGCCCGATGCTCCGCCCCAGCCCACCGCTACCCTACCGACGCTGCAGGCCCCGGATGTGTCAGCGGGTCCCACGGCGGCGGCCATAGCCCCCATTCCCGGCGCCGACGCCGCCGAGACCGTCCGCCTACGGCGTTCCGACGGCTCTGTGGAGGAACTGCGCCTGGATGATTATCTCTGGGGGGTGGCGGCGGCGGAGATGCCCGCCTCCTTTCACTCTGAGGCGCTGAAGGCGCAGGTGGTGTGTGCCCGGACCTACTGTATTCACCAGCGGCAAAACGCGCCGGACAAGCACCCTGACGCCGACGTCTGCACCGACTTTACCTGCTGTCAGGCATACCTGACCCGGGAACAGGCTGCCCAGAGCTGGGGGGGAGAGGCCGGGCGCTACACGGACAAAATTTCCGCCGCCGTCCGGGACACCGATGGGCTGCTGTGCCTCTATAACGGAGCGCCCATCGACGCGGTGTTTTTCTCCTCCTCGGCAGGGCGCACCTCTGCCGCGGCGGAGGTGTGGGGGGCTGATGTGCCCTACCTGGCGGCGGTGGACAGCCCGGAGGGGGAAGAGGTCCCCGGTTGGCGGACGGTGGTCAACTTTCCGGCGGCGGAATTTATTACCCGGTTCACCACCTCCTGTCCCCAGGCCGACTTCAGCGGCAGGCCGGAAAATTGGATACAGGGCCTGAGCACCGACGCCTCCGGGGCGGTAAGTAAGGTCACGATTGGCGGAGTGGAGATCACCGGCGGCCAGGCCCGGACGATCCTGGGTCTGCGCTCGGCCCACTTCACCGCTGAGGCCACTGAGGAGGAGGTAACGTTCCACGTCACCGGCTATGGCCATGGCGTGGGCCTGAGCCAATACGGGGCCAACGCTCTGGCGGGGGAAGGGAAGAACTTCCAGGAGATATTGGAGTGGTATTATACCGGCATTACCGTAGGCGGATGTAGTTGACATAAAACAAAAAATAAGTTGACATAATTATGCGGCGGCCAAATGAACGACGAAGGAGCGCCCTCCCTGTGGGGGGGCGCTCCTTCATGTGTTCCTGTGTTGTCCGCTCCTCAGCTCCGGGCCAGACCGTCCACGCCCAGCACCTGGCCGGAGATATAGCTGGCCTTGTCGCTGGCCAGGAAGACAAAGGCGTTGGCGATGTCCTCCGGCTCGCCGATGCGGCGCAGGGGGATCTGGGCGATGAGGGGGGCGATCATCTGCTCGGGCAGGGCCGCCACCATGTCGGTCTTGGTGATGCCGGGGGCCACGGCGTTGACCCGAATGCCATCGGGGCCAAGCTCCCGGGCCAGGGCCAGGGTCATGCCGTTGACGGCAAACTTACTGGTGGGGTAGGCCACGCCGCCGGGCTGGGCGTATCGGCTCACCATGGAGCTGGTATTGAGGATAACGCCGCTGTGGCGCTCCTTCATGCCGTCCACCACCGCCCGGGTGCAGTTAAAGACGGCGGTGACGTTCAGGTCCATGGTCTTCTGGAACATCTCGGCGGTGTAATCGCCGATCTTCTCCGAGGCGGACACCCCGGCGTTATTGACCAGAATATCGATGCGGCCATATTTCTTTTCTACGGCGTCAAAGGCAGCCTTCACCGCGGCGTAGTCGGTGAGGGAGGGACAGGCGCCCTCCACCTGCCAGGCGGCGTTCTCAGCCTTCAGGGAGCTGAGGGCCTTGTCCACGGTCTCCTGCCGGGAGCCGCAGAGCACCACGGTGGCCCCCTCCTTCAAAAACTCCCTGACGATGGCGTACCCGATGCCCCGGGTGCCGCCGGTGACAATGGCGATCTTATTTTCCAGCAACATATAAGCTCCTCCTTTTTTGACGGCGGCTGCCCGCCGTAAAGCTCAACAATCATCAGTATACCAGAATTTCGGGAAAAGTCCACAGGCGGGTCGCCTTTTTTCCAAGCGCCCTCCTTGCCCGCCTCTTCGCCCTTCGTTTTCAGGGATAGAAATTTCAAAAAAGATGTGGTAAGATGAGAAAGCCGTCACCGGTCTGCGGTTCGGTTTACAGGTAATGGCTCTTCGTCATTTTTGGCAGGCAGTATGCAACACGATATTCATTCGACAAAAAGTTACAAAAAGTTACAAAGCACCGATTTTACGAGGTTTTCCACATTCTCCACATAGTTATCCACAACCTGTTATGTTAACGGTGTGGAAAAACCTCATGCAAAAATAGTTTACATAATACATTATCAAAAAATTTTACAGGCATTTTTTACGAAAATGCGAAAGGGGGATTGACATGGGTGCCGAACTGATCGCCGCGGTTGCCACGGGATGGGCCAGAAGCGCCATTGGGGTTGTCCGGCTGTCCGGGGAGGGAGCGGCGGAATGTGCGGGAAAAGTCTTTCAGCCACTGAGCGGCAAAGCTTTGGCAGACTGTTTGCCCCGGACGCTGGTGTACGGAACGGTCCTGGACAGGGACGGCAGAGCCATTGATAAGGCCCTTTGCGTCTGGTTTCCGGCGGAGGGGAGCTATACCGGGGAGGAGAGCGCCGAACTGCAGTGCCACGGCTCGCCTATGGTCCTCTCCCTGGCGCTGGAGGCTCTCTTTGCCCACGGCGCCCGTCAGGCCCTTCCCGGGGAGTTTACACGACGGGCCTTCCTGAGCGGCAGGCTGGACCTGATCCAGGCCGAGGCGGTGATGGACCTGATCGACGCCGAGACACCCCAGGCCGCCCGCCAGGCGGCGGGTCAGCTTGAC
Organism: uncultured Oscillospiraceae bacterium; assembly: GCA_910577415.1. Lineage (GTDB taxonomy): Bacteria > Bacillota > Clostridia > Oscillospirales > Oscillospiraceae > Vermiculatibacterium. The sequence continues at coordinate 1,712 of CAJTLK010000089.1, read as the reverse complement.
CGTGCGCTCTCGGAGCGGGTGGAGGAGGTCTACTCCGGCCTGGTGGACGTGATGGCCCACTTCCACGCCGTGCTGGACTATCCCGACGAGGACGTTGACCCCTTCACCGCCGACGTCATCCGTGCCGCGCTGGAGGAGGCGCTTTCCCGGCTGAAGGTGCTGCTGAATACCTATGACCGGGGGAGACTGCTTTCCAAGGGGCTGCGCTGCGCCATCGTGGGGCGGCCCAACGCGGGGAAGTCCTCTCTGCTCAATGCCCTGGTGGGCTATGACCGGGCCATTGTCACCGACGTGCCCGGCACCACCCGGGACACGGTGGAGGAAAAATGTGTTCTGGGGGGCGTACTGCTGCGGCTCACCGACACCGCCGGGGTGCGGGATACCGACGACCCGGTGGAAAAGCTGGGGGTGGAGCGCTCCCGGCAGGCCATGGAGGGCGCGGAGCTGATATTGGCGGTGCTGGACCTGTCCCAAAGCGCCACAGAGGAAGACTTGGCGCTGGTGCGCTGGGCGGTCTCTTTGGCCCCTACTGTTATTGTGGAGAATAAATGCGACCTGCCCCGGACCTTGGAGTGGACGGAGGAACTGGACCTTGCCCCCGCCGTTTCGGTGTCCGCCAAGACCGGGGCGGGGCTGGAGGACCTGGGAAAACTGATCGCTCAGACCTTCCCTCAGGGGACGGCGGAGGAGGCGGGGAGCCTTCTCACCAACGCCCGTCAGGCTGAAGCGGCGGGACGGGCGCTCACCGCCGTGGAGCGGGCGAAGGCCGCCCTGGACCAGGGAGTTACCCCCGACGCCCTCCTCACCGATGTGGAGGAGGCTCTCTCCGCTTTGGGTGAGCTGACAGGCAGAACGGTGCGGGAGGACGTGATAGGCCGGGTCTTTGAGCGCTTCTGCGTGGGGAAATAAAAAGGAGGCCGGGACATTGTCCCGGCCTTTCATATTACCTTATGTTTTTTCCTCAAAGCTCACTCCGCAGCTGCGGCAGGTGACGGAAATTTTCCCTTTGCCCTTGGGCGCACGGAGCTGCTGGCCGCAGTTGGGGCATTTGAAGTAGCAGTGCTCCTTGTCGTTGCGGCGGCACTTGTTCACATTGTAGCGGTGGACCAGGGGACGGATCAGCTCCAGAAATTTGGCGTTTTCCGCCCTTCTGCGCTCCGGCTGCCGGGAGAGCATGCGGTAGAGGGCCCAGAAGATGACGGCGACGGAAAGTAGATTCAAAAAACCGCTGTGGAGGACACGGGAGAGGAGGGTGAGGACAAGGTAGGCACCCAGCAAAGCAATGTTCAGCTGGTCTGAGCCGTAGCGTCCGTACATGAACCGTTGGATAAAGTTCATGGCTGTCCCTCCTTTCCCCATATTATATATGACATGATAGCCTTTTCCGTGGCCAAGGTCAAGGAGGGAAACGTAAACAAAATGTGAATTGTGCCGCCAAGCGGCCCAAAACGGTAACAAAGGCTTGCCACGGGGCGAAAAAACCGTTATACTGTTGAAAAAGAAAAAAGGGGGACGGGCCTATGGCGCGTATCGACAAGGAAAACTATTATCTGGACATCGCCCAGACTGTTTTGGAGCGCTCCACCTGCCTGCGGCGGTGCTACGGAGCCATCATCGTAAAAAACGACGAGATCATCTCCACCGGCTACAACGGCGCGCCCCGGGGCCGGAAAAACTGCGCCGACCTGGGCTACTGTACCCGGGAGGCCATG
>CAJTLK010000088.1 GCA_910577415.1 uncultured Oscillospiraceae bacterium | reverse complement strand
CCCTGTTCATCAACATCGGCGACAAGATCAAGATCGATACCCGCACCGGCGAGTACCTGGAGCGTTGCAAGGGCTAATTGCCCCAATTGAAAGGAGTTTACGCCATGACTATTTCTGAGAAGGTCGCGTACCTGAAAGGCCTGGCCGAGGGGCTGGACCTGGACACCACCAAGTCCAAGGAGGCCAAGCTCATCTCCGTGATGATCGGCATCCTGGAGGAGGTCGGCCTGTCCATTGAGGACCTGGAGGACAACACCGCTGCCCTGGGCGAGGAGATCGACGCCATCTCCGAGGACCTGAGCGACGTGGAGGAGATCGTATACGACGAGGATGAGGACGACTGCTGCTGCGGCGATGACGATTTCTTTGAGGTGGACTGCCCCAACTGCGGCGCCGAGATCGACATCGACGAGGACATTTTGGAACAGGGCACCGTGGAGTGCCCCGCCTGTGGCGAGAAGTTTGTCATCGACCTGTGTGATGATGAGGACGGCTGCTGCTGCGGCCATCACCACCACGACGACGAGGGCGAGAAGGAGTAAGTCTCGTCTTTGAATTGAAACAAGATCAAAAGGGACGGACGGCAGCCGCTGTCCGTCCTTTTCTTATGCCCGGAAAAATTTGCAGTCGGTCCGCAACATTTTGCCCCGTTCAAACGTCATATAGGCAGAGGGAGGTGAGCGCATGGCCCACACATCCAACCGGCCGGTGGACTGGGTGGCCCTGGTCACGGAAAACGAAAACCGTCTCTACCGCGCGGCTCTGGCGATCCTGGGAGAACCACAGGAGGCGGAGGACGCGGTACAGGACGCCTTTGTGAAATATTTGGAACGCGCGCCCAAGGACGTGGAAAACCCCGCCGCATGGCTTATGCGGGTATTGGTCAATGGCTGTAAGAGCCGTCTGCGGCTTCAATGGCGGCAGGTGACACAGCTGCCCGAGGACCTCCCGGCCCCCTCTCCCGAGGAGCGGGAGGAACTGGAGGAGCTGTGGCAGCTCCCGCCGGAAGAGCGGGCGGCCATACATCTCTTTTACTATGAGGGCTATTCCACCCGGGAGATCGCCGCCATGACCGGCGTGGCGGAGGGGACGGTGCGCTCCCGGCTCTCCAGGGCCAGGGAGCGGCTTCGCAAGCTGCTGGGCGACGTGGAAAGGAGCAATTATGAGAGCATACACGGCATACTTTGACCGCCAAACGGTCTCGGATAACCTTCACCAACGGCTATTGGCTCTGGGGGAGAAGGCTCCCGACACGAAAGCCGCTCCGGCGGCGGAGACAGCTGAGCGGAAAAGAAGCTTTTTAGGAGGAAACTATATGAAATTCGGCGCTCTGGCGGCCTGTGCCGCCCTGCTCATCGGTATTGGCAGCTATCTGGGGGGGAGCTCTCCCGTTGCCCCTAAGCCTGGCCCCATTATACCTCCGGCAACGGTTCAGACCATCCAGCCCTCCGCCCCGGCGGAGAGCGAGAACGCCCTGGCTGTGGAGCCGACCCTGGCCCCCGATGATTCCGCCATCGCCGATACCGGGGCGTTCCGTCTGATGGAAAACCCGGACGTGTGCAGATCCTTCTATGCGATGCCCGGCCTGAAGTTCGTGGACGCGAGTGACGAGCCGGAGATCGCCGCCTCCATCGCCTTGCCTGAGGGCAGCTTTGAGATAGACCTGACCCTGGCTGACCTCCAGAAGATGTTTTGGGGCAAGGAGGGCAAGCCCAAGGATATGGAGCCGGACACCGAGCTGCCTTGGGCGCTCTACTGGGGCGGCTGCACCGTCTGGGCCAGGGCCATCTATGACGGAGAGGGCAAGCTGTGGCAGCTCACCGTCCATGGCGAGCGGGAGGGGGATGAGTTCACCCTGCGGGTGGCCCCCGGTCAACTGCCTGTGGACTGCTGTGTGGTGCTCAGCGACGAGGAGGAGGCCACCGCCGACGTGAACGGCGTCCCCGTCACCTCTTACCACCGTATCTATGACCGGGACGGCGACGGCAAGGACGAGGTGGTCTGTACCAGCGAGTTTATGGCGGGCGGCTACGGTTATCGCTTTGAGAACATCGGCGCGCCCCAGATGGTGGGGGAGACCTATGACCGGGAGGCGGCCATCTACTTCAACACCCTCTTTGTCCGGCAGGCTCTCTCTGATGGCGGGCTTTACCTGGACGAGGTGGCCCGCAACGAGGACATCCCCGCCTGGGCTTCGGAGAAGCTGAACAGCCTTGCCCAGGCCCTGGAGTATGAGGAGTTTGCGCCCTATCTGCCCCAGGAGGAGCTGCCGGGGTATGCCCAGTTCGTGGGCAACAAGGACTTCGGTGGACGCTACAACTACCACGAGGGTCGGGACAACAGCCTCTTCGTCCGCTGGAGCCGGAACTACGACGACGTGGAGGTGGAGGTCCACATCCCGGAGGGGAAGAGCAACGACTATTATGAGCACAAGCTGGTGGACGCCGGCGTCCCGGAGAGCTACGACTGGCGGCTCTATGACGGCCCCATCTGCGACAGCGTCCCGGAGGAGTATAAGGTGAACTTCTACAAGCCCACCTTCCGGGGGTCGGAGATGTCCCTGGAGGTGGTGAAGGCCCGGATGCGTGAGCATGATACCGGGGGAGAGATCTGCCACTTCTACGTCCTACACGAAAACGGCGTAGTGGTGGGCTATGACTGCGCCGGGGTCAGCGCGGAGTACGTTTGGTCTCTGGTAGAGGCCACCCTGCCCGCCGTGTAGGGGCGGATAGTATCCGCCCGCTGGCGAAAAGAAGTATGGGTCCCTGCTATTGCGCCGCCCTTCCTTTTGTGGTATTCTGATGCAAAAGGAGGGGCGGCGCTATGACTGAACTGGAGACCTTGCAGAAATGGCTGGACGAGAGCCGGAAGGGCGTTTTTTTCGGCGGGGCGGGGGTGTCTACCGAGAGCGGTATCCCGGATTTCCGCAGCGTGGACGGCCTCTATAACCAGAGTTACAAATACCCCCCGGAGACCATTATCAGCCACAGCTTTTTTACCCGTGACCCGGAGGAGTTCTACCGCTTCTATAAGGAGAAGATGCTCTGGTTGGACGCCAGGCCCAACGCCGCCCACAAGAAGCTGGCCCAGCTGGAGGCGGCGGGGAAGTTGGCGGCCATCGTGACCCAGAATATCGACGGGCTTCACCAGGCGGCGGGGAGCGTAAACGTGCTGGAGCTTCACGGCAGCGTCCACCGCAACTACTGTATGAAGTGCCGTCAGGGCTATGACGCCCAGTATGTGAAGGACGCCCAGGGCGTGCCCCGGTGCAGGGTGTGCGGCGGGATGATAAAGCCCGATGTGGTGCTCTACGAGGAGCCGCTGGACGGGGAGACCATGGCCCGGGCGGTGGAGGCCATTCAGGAGGCCGACCTGATGATCGTGGGAGGTACCTCCCTGGCGGTCTACCCGGCGGCGGGACTGATAAACTACTACCGGGGCAGCCGCCTGGTGCTCATCAATAAGACGCCAACTCCTTACGACAGCCACGCCGACCTGGTCATCGCGGGCAAGATCGGGGAGATATTCTCCCAAATCGAAGTGTAATAGCAGCAAACTCAAAAGGAAAGCCCCGGACAACTGGTGTCCGGGGCTTTTTGTAACACCCGGACAAAATAGATGCCACCCGAGCGTTTGACAAAACGGGGTCCCCGCGGAAACACGAAGTGTTTTCGTGGGGAAAGGAGGAGCAGCAGAATGAGCGCGCTCTGACTTTTGAAAAAAGTCGGAGCAAGCGATATGACGCTTGCTCCGACGTGGCGGAGCGGGTGGGATTCGAACCCACGAGACGTTGCCGCCTACCTGATTTCGAGTCAGGGCCGTTATGACCACTTCGATACCGCTCCACGTATCAACGGCTTTTTTAGGATACCCCATTTCGTCCGCCTTGTCAATATCCGCCAACAGCAGCAAACAGATGTTGACAAAACAACATCTGTTTGCTATACTCGGAGGCGCAGATAAAGGTATCGTTTGGAGGTACGTAAAATGACAGACCGGTTTGAGACCTTTGCTACGACCATTGCTTTTCTCAGCCGCAGCATCCAGCGGATCAAGGCACGGGAGATGGAGGCCGTGGGGCTGAAAAGCGGCCATGTGATGTGCATGTATGCGCTGGGGAAGGCCGAAGGGGGCCTGACCGCGGCGGAGCTGAGCCGGACCAGCGGGGAGGACAAGGCCGCCATCTCCCGGACAGTGGCCGAGCTGGAGGAGAAGGGGTATGTCCGCCTGGACGTGCCTGCCGACAAGCGGGCCTACCGCAGCAAGATCATGCTGACGGAGAAGGGCCGGGAGACCGCCGCCTATATTGACCGCCGGGCGGACGAGGCCCTGGCGGCGGGGAGCGCGGGCCTTACCGACGCCCAGAGGGCCCAGCTGTACGCCACCCTGGGCCAGATCGCGGAAAACCTGGAGCGCTATCTTCAGGAGGGGGAGTGCGGGAAATGAACCCTTTGCAAAAGCTCTGGTGCAGGACCTTCCAAGCTGCCCTCCGTCTGGCCCTGCCGGTGCTGCCCTACCGGGACCCGGCTCTTCTGGACCGGGTGGATCAAGTGCCGGAGGTACTGAAGGATCATAGCCTGAGCCGTCCCCTGGTGGTCACGGACGGCTCTATCCGCTCCCTGGGGTTGACTGCGCCCCTGGAGGAGGCTCTGACCGGGGCGGGAATGACCCCTGTGGTCTATGACGGCACCCGGCCCAACCCCACCACCCAAATGGTGGATGAGGCGTTGAAGCTCTACCGGGACAACGGCTGTGACTGCCTGGTGGCCTTTGGCGGCGGCTCCCCCATGGACTGCGCCAAGGCGGTGGGGGCACGGCTCGCACGGCCCCGGAAGCCCCTGGGCAAGATGGCGGGCATCCTGAAGATATGGCACAGGCTGCCTTTGCTTATCGCCATCCCCACCACCGCGGGCACCGGCAGCGAGACCACGCTTGCCGCCGTTATTGTGGACGCCGAGACCCGCCACAAGTATGTCATCAACGACTTTTTCCTCATCCCGCCCTACGCCGTGCTGGACCCGGCGGTCATTCACTCCCTGCCCCGGTCCGTGGCCGCGGCCACCGGGATGGACGCTCTGACCCATGCCGTGGAGGCGTACATTGGCCGCTCCACCAACAAGCACACCCGCGCCGACGCCGAGGAGGCAGTGAGGCTGGTCTTCGCCAATCTGGAACGCGCCGCCGTCCATGCCGACGTCCAGGCCGAGGCGGCCATGCTCCGGGCGGCCCACCTGGCGGGGCGGGCCTTTACCCGCTCCTATGTGGGTTATGTCCACGCCGCCTCCCATGCCCTCAGCGGCAGGTACGACCTGCCCCATGGCCAGACCAACGCCACCCTGCTGCCCCTGGTGCTGGAGCTTTACGGCTCCGCCGCCGCAGAGAAGCTGGCCAGGCTGGCGGTGTGCGCCGGACTGGGGGGCGAGGGGGAGGACTGTACGGCCTTGGCGGAGCGGTTCATAGCTGCCATCAGGGAGATGAATGACCGCCTGGGCATCCCCAGGACCATCCCGGAAATTCGGGAGGAGGACATCCCCATCCTCTGTGCCCATGCCGACAAGGAGGCCAATCCCCTCTATCCCGTCCCCGTGCTTTGGGACGCCAGGGAGTTGGAGGTCATTTTCAGAAAGGCGGTAGGCCCGGATGGAAAGTGAACAAATAAAGGCTCTGGTAGAGCGGCAGCGGGCTTGGTTCCGTACCGGGGCCACCCTACCTGTGGAGGGGAGAAAGAAAGCACTCCGCGCCCTGCGGGAAGCGGTGGAGCAGTTCGAGAAGCCCCTCTGCGATGCCCTGAAGGCCGACCTGGGGAAAAGCCCCTCGGAGAGCTATATGTGCGAGATCGGCCTGGTGAAGAGCGAGATATCCTACCTGCTCCGCCATGTGGGCCGCTTCGCCGGGGAAAAGCGGGTGAGGACCCCTCTGGCCCAGTATGTCTCCCGCAGCTTTGAAAAGCCCTCCCCCTACGGGGTGGCCCTCATTATGAGTCCCTGGAACTACCCGGTGCTCCTGACCCTGGACCCGTTGGCGGACGCCCTGGCGGCGGGCAATACCGCCGTTGTCAAGCCCAGCGCATATTCTCCCAATGTCTCACGGGTCATTCGGGAGCTGGTGGAAAGCGCATTCCCGGCGGAGCATGTGGCGGTGGTCACTGGAGGACGGGAGGAGAACGCCGCCCTGCTGGAGCAGAAATTTGACGTCATTTTCTTCACCGGCTCCCAGGCGGTGGGAAAGACCGTGATGGCCAAGGCGGCGGAGCATTTGACCCCTGTGACCCTGGAGCTGGGCGGCAAAAGCCCCTGCGTGGTGGACGAGAGTGCCAATATCCCTCTGGCCGCCCGGCGCATCGTCTTTGGAAAATTCCTCAACTGCGGCCAGACCTGCGTGGCCCCCGACCATATCCTCTGCCACAGCGCTGTAAAGGATAAGCTCATGGCAGAACTGAAAAAGCAGATATCCGCGCAGTTTGGCGCCGAGCCGCTGCAAAATCAAAACTACGGAAAGATCGTCAACGCCAAGCACTTTGACCGCCTTCTGGGGCTGATGGATGAGAAGAAAGTGGTCTGCGGCGGGCAGAGCGCGCCGGAGGAGCTGCGCATCGCCCCCACCATCCTGGACAACGTGACCTGGGACGACCCGGTGATGGGGGAGGAGATATTCGGCCCCATTTTGCCCATCCTCACATGGAAGAGCCTGGGGGAGGTGGTGGAGGCCGTCCAGTCCCATCCCTCGCCGCTGGCCCTCTATATTTTTTCCTCAGACAAGAGGAACATCGAGACGCTGAAGAGCCGTCTCTCCTTTGGTGGCGGCTGCGTCAACGACACCATTATCCACCTGGCTACCTCCGCCATGGGCTTTGGCGGGGTGGGGGAGAGCGGCATGGGAGCCTACCACGGCAAGCGGGGCTTTGACGCGTTCAGCCATGTAAAGAGCATGGTGGACAAGAAGACCTTCCTGGACCTGCCCATGCGCTACCAGCCCTATACGAAGGGCAAGGATACGCTGATCCGAATGTTTTTGAAATAGCGCGCCCGGAACCGCTTACTACTAAATATATCAGCACACAAAAGCCGAGGCTCCCGCCTCG
>CAJTLK010000087.1:5337-7130 GCA_910577415.1 uncultured Oscillospiraceae bacterium | reverse complement strand
CACCTTCCACTTTGTCCGCTACGAGGACTGCCCCCCCGCCGCCCAGGAGAAGGCCATCGAGGCCGCCAAGGCCATGGCCGAGGTGGAATAAGAAAACAAACACAAAAAATCCCCCTCCCAGCTGGGAGGGGGATTTTTTTGTCTCTCTCGTTCGGGGCGCTTATATGCCCACAGAATCCTTGACAACGCTCTTCACACCTTCCACATACTCAATGTAGAGTTCAGCCTCACCGGCGGACAGCCAGCCCGGACCGCCAGCGTAGCCACCGACATAGCCGCCAATCGTTCTAAACTCCGCAGTAACCTGTTCTCCATTACGCAGCTTCTCCTGGAGCCCTTCGTTGTTGCTGGAAGCAACTGGAAATATGTAAGACATAGCCTCGGAACTCTTCTTGTCGAGCCTCCAACACAGGGTGGGCCAGCCGTCGATGACAAAGTTGCCGAGTACTCTCGCATAATAATCATTGGCCTTTCCATTGTGCAGACCATTAAAGGTAAGGGTATCCGTGGCGGGGTCGTAGACCAGGGCGTTCTCTGCGTCAGCTTTCATCTGGGTGGCCTGGGGCAGGATCTTGATGTTGCACTTGTAGTCATAAGGTCCCGCGATAACGTCATCCGTACTGTTATCCAGCGCCTCTAGCCTAATGTTGGTGATCGTCACCTTCTCCATCCGGTCAATGGGCGCTTCTTTGTCCTCATACTTGGTCTCAGCGGTGGGGTACCACCCATTCACATAAACGGAGTTATAGAACTCCTGGATAATATCAATGCTGTGGTTCATTCGGCCTCCGCTGTCCACATGATGCGCCTCGGTACTGTCCTCCCGCACAAAGGTATAGGTAGCCCGCACGTTCTGGGGGGCCAGTGTCGTCTCCGCAAAGCTGCCCGGCTTCTCCGGGTCCGGCTGCTCCGAATAGTCCAGAACGATCCCGTTGTTCCCGTAGTAGTACAGGCCAACTTTGCTGAAATCAAACTGGAGGCCAGTGGAGTCCTTAACAGTCACGGTGTACTTGACCTCCACCGGTTTGCAGCCATCGGCGGTTATTTTGCAGATATAGTCGTATGTCCCCGGTTCTATTTCAAAAGCGGGAAGTGTGTAGTCCCACCCCAGATCATTCCATCTGTAAATATATTTATAGTACGGCTCGTCTTCCTTCTGCTGGGCGCAGCGCCACGCATATTGGATGGGCCGGTCTGAAACGATATTCCCGTCCGCCTCCAGTTTGGCCTCCACCCGCAGCCACTGGCAGTGCATATCTTCATACAGGGTGAGGGAATTGGTGGTGTCGTCCACCTTGTCCCCGTCCACGAGCTTGGCCACGATCTCCACCTCGCCGCTGGTGGCAGGATACTCAGCAGTGACGATCACCTCTCCGTCCACCAGAGCCACATCCCTCAGGACAGCGTCTGCGCCGTAGTTCAGGGCGGTCTTTTTGATCTCTATGCCGCCGTCCAGTATTTCTGGGGCAAAGGCATAGTCGCTGTCGGAGGGATCGATATAGATCTTAGCGGTATAGGCGGTGTTGGCCTCAAACCTCCATTCATTCTCCTCCTTCAGCTCCGGGATCCACTCCACAGCCAAAATATATCCGATCCCCGCTTCGAGGGATGGTACAGCCTTGACGCCGGTTCGGGGGGGATCTAAAAGTATGGTAGCTTCGGACAGAAAATAAACGGGCTCTGCACTGGGTCCCGGGGTGGGGGTAGGCGTCACATCCGGCTCCGGCGTGGGCGTAGGCTCAGGTGTCGGAGTAGGCGTCACTCCCGGCACAGGCGTCTCCGTAGAGGCCGGG
>CAJTLK010000087.1:0-5327 GCA_910577415.1 uncultured Oscillospiraceae bacterium | reverse complement strand
GAGGCCGGGGGCGGCGTAGGCGTCACGTCCGGCTCCGGCGTGGGGGTGGTGCCCGGTGCGGGAGTCGGTGTGCTCTCAGAGGAAGAGGAGCCGCCGGAGGTGGCCACCGTCACCTTTGCCCCTGTACCCGTGGGCCGGGCGCCCCCCTCTGCCACCACCAGGGAACCGGGCTTCTTGCCGTCGATCTGGACGCCGTCGGCCTCTACCTTGATCCGGGACACTGTGCCGTTATTCTCTACGGTGCTCTTGGCCGCCATGGTCAGCGTAGTCACCTTTGCGCCCTTCTCTACAGATACCTTACTGTCCTTCGCTGTTTTCGCCACATCCAGGCTGGCAAGGGTGGCTCCGCTCTCCACCTTTACGGAGGCTCCGGGCACATTTACCGCCACCTTTGCCGACTGCACATTCCCGGCAAAAATGACCTCTACTTTACCCGCCACCACGACCTGGGTGTTGGAGATCCCCTCTATGATCACGCCGTCCAGACCGTCGTTTACATTGATAATGGGGATCACCGCCCCCTTCTCACTCACCAGCCGGACCCGACCAGACGCGGTCTTGGTGACGATAATGGCTCCGTATTTTGATGCGTCACCCACAATATGAACAGAGTTCTCTCCGCCGCCGCGAATGATCAGGGTGCCGCTGACCTTCACATTCTCCAGATACACGTCCCCGTCGCCCACGCCGTCGGTGATGACCAGATCCCCGTCAACGCTCATGTCCTTCAGCTTCACATCCTTAGCGTTGACAAACAAATTTCCCTTGCAGTCCTCGGAATAGGTTCCGTCGGCATGGATAAACCCCGCCGCCATCTTATCCAGAATGGTGACGACCTCCGCCCGGGTGATGGGCGCCCCAGGACGGAGGTTCCCGTCCTGGTCGCCCTGGATATATCCCGCCTGCTTCATGGCGGACACATATCCCTTGGCCCAGGCCGAAATGTCTTCATCATCGGCAAAGCCGGCGGCCTTGTCGCTCTCCTCCAGCATCAGCGCCCGAGCCAGGGCCGCGAAAGTCTCCTGTCGGGTGATGGGAGCCTCGGGATTCATCTGTTTATCCTCGCTGCCGTTAAAGATCCCCTGCTGAACCAGACGGAGAAGGCAATCGGTATACCACCGCTCGGCGGGTAGGTCGGCAAAGGTATTCTCCGCCGCCTCCTGATACCCCATCACCCGGTCCAGCACCGCGGCCAGCTCCGCCCGGGTAATGGTGCCGTCGGGACGGAAAGTACCATCCTCATACCCCTTGAGCACACCGTAACCGCTCCAGATATCGATCACCCTGGAGGCATAGTGGCCCTCCGTATCGGAATAGCTCCCATCATTGGCCGGAGCGATAGGCTGGACCGGCACCGACACCAGGACCGGCGCCGGCGTCTCCGGCTGCGCTACGGGGTGCAGCTTTCCGCCTCCCTCCGCCGCCCGGGCCGGAAGAGCCAGGGACACCGCCATGACCAGCGCCAGCGTCAGACTGATCCGCTTCTTCATTTTCATATCCTATCCTTCCCTTCTGTTTCCTTAGCGCCGAAAAGTTTCTAGTTATTTTTATTACGTAAACTTTTTACTCAGGGGAAAAACCCGATTTTCTCCCGCTAAAAGTTCTTTTTTATTTTATCATAGCCGTTTTTTATTGCAAGAGGTGGGCAGAGCTTTTCTGAATGAAATATTTCTTTATCTCCTTTTTCCCTCCGTAGCGGAGGATTTTCCCAAAAAGTCCTTGCATTGGAGAGTTCTCCGTGCTATAATATTAATGTTAAGTTAAGGTCGGTATGGAAGAGTGAGGCTGGGTCCTCACTCTTTTTGATTGGAATGGAGGAGTTTCATGGCAAAAGTCACCGACGTGGTGGCCCAGCTGGCCCGGCCCATTGTGGAAGAGCAGGGCTGTTCCCTGTGGGATGTGGAATATGTCAGGGAGGCGGGGGTGTGGTACCTCCGGCTCTATATCGACAAGGCCGGCGGGGTGTCCATTAACGACTGCGAGGCCATCTCCCGCCCGGTGAGCGACAAGCTGGACGAGGCCGACCCCATTGAGGGCAGCTACACCTTTGAGGTCTCCTCTGCCGGGGCTGACCGGGCCTTGAAAAGACCCGAGCACTTTGAAGCCTGCCTGGGCAGCGAGGTGGAGGTCAAGCTCTACCGGGCCGAGGACGGCAAAAAGGACTGGGTGGGCGTCCTCTCCGCCTATGACGACGGAGCCGTCACCCTCTCTACCCCTGCCGGAGAAAAGGTTTTCAACAAACAGGATGTGGCGCTCACGCGCCTGTACGTTCGTTTTTAATTCCGAAAAAGGAGACTGAACGCTATGCCGAAGAAAAATCAGAAGGCCCCCTTGAGCCATGAGCTGGATGCCGCCGAGTTCTTCACCGCCATCGATCTCATCGAAAAGGAAAAGGGCATCCCCAAGGGGTACATGCTGGAGAAGATCACCCTGGCCCTGGTCTCAGCCTACAAGAAGGACCACCCCGAGGCCGGAGAGAACGTGGTGGTGGACGCCAACGAGGAAAAGGGCACCGTCCGAATGTACCTGAAAAAGGACGTGGTGGAAACGGTGGATAACCCCGCCACCGAAATTTCCCTGGAAGACGCCCAGGCCCGTCTGCCCCAGGCTATGCTGGGCGACGTGATCTCCATGGAGATCAAGACCCGCGACTTTGGCCGCATTGCCGCCCAGACCGCCCGCCAGGTCATTATCCAGGGCATGCGGGAGGCGGAGCGGGGCATGATCTTTGACGAGTTCTCCTCCAAGGAGCACGAGATCATCACCGGCCTCATCACCCGCATCGATCCCCGCACCGGCGGGGCTTCCCTGCGCATCACCTCAGGCAGCGAGTGGACCGAGGCGTATCTGGCCCCCGGCGAGCAGGTCAAGGGCGAGACCTATATAGAGGGTATGCGCCTGAAGGTCTATGTGGTGGAGGTCCGCCGCTCCACCCGTGGTCCCCAGGTGCTCATCTCCCGGACCCATCCAGGGCTGGTGAAGCGCCTGTTCGAGCTGGAGGTGCCTGAGATCTATGACGGCACCGTAGAAGTCAAGTCCATCTCCCGTGAGGCGGGCAGCCGCACCAAGCTGGCGGTGTGGTCTGCCGATCCCAATGTGGAACCCATCGGCGCCTGCGTCGGCCCCAAGGGCGCGCGGGTCAACAACATCGTGGAAGAGTTGAAGGGCGAAAAGGTGGACATCATCAAGTGGTCCGAAGACCCCGGCGAGTATGTAAAGGCCGCCCTGGCTCCCGCCGATGTTGTCAGCGTCACCACCCTCTCCGACGGCAAGAGCTGCCGGGTAGTGGTGCCCGACGACCAACTGAGCCTGGCCATTGGCAAGGAGGGACAGAACGCCCGTCTGGCTGCTAAGCTCACCGGCTTTAAAATCGACATCAAGCCCGTCTCCGCCCCCGACGAGCCGGAGGAGGAAGAGGAAGACCTGATCGTGGAGGAGTGATCTGCCTACGGGAGGGTCTTAGACCCTCCCCGCCCCACCCAGGGCATCATGTAGGGGCGGATATCATCCGCCTGTAAGGTGTGATGCCGTCCCCCACGTTTTGTCTTATCCCCTCGAAAGGAGGTCTCTCCCATGCCGAAAAAAATACCCCTGCGCCAGTGTGTGGGCTGCCGGGAGCACAAGCCCAAGGCCGAGCTGATCCGGGTGGTCCGCTCCCCTGAGGGAGAAGTCTCCCTGGACTTCAAGGGCAAGAAGCCAGGCCGCGGAGCCTATGTCTGTCCCGACCCAAATTGCCTGAAAAAAGCCCGGAAGTCCCGGGCCTTGGAGCGGGCCTTCTCCGCCCCCCTGCCCGATGAGGTGTGGGCCGGTCTGGAGGAGCAGATGGAAGCGGGTGACGACGATGGATAGCTCCCTGTCCGGTCTGCTGGGCCTGGCCCGCAGGGCAGGTAAGGCGGAGCTGGGCGAGGAGAGCATCCTTTCCGCCGCCCTGGCCCACAAGGTCCGACTCCTCCTCATTGCCGCCGACGCCGCCAACGGCACCGTCCAGCGTCTGGAGCGGGCCGCTGAAAGCGGCAACGCCGTGTGCTTTCGGACGGACATGACCAAGGCGGAGCTGGGAAAGTGCTTCGGACGCGCGAGCTGCGCCGCCGTGGCCCTCACCGACGTAGGTCTTGCCGCCGCCGCGGTGAACAAACTCTCCCAGGCCGATCCCCAACGCTATGGAGAGAGCGCGGAAAAATTGCGGCACAAGGCGGAAAAGACCGTCCGCCGCCGAAAGGAAAAACAGCGGCGGCTCAAGAGCGCCAAAGCGGGCAAGCCCTGGGTCGAACCGCCCAAGGAAAAACGACAGTAAGCATTGGAATCGGGCGCTTGTCCCAATGAGAAAGCGGGAGACTCTCTCCTTTTTTCTCATTGGCCCAAGTCCCATACAGGAGGTGCGTTTATTTGCTGAACATCAAGTACCGGGTACACGAGGTGGCCAAGGACTTTGGCCGGAACTCCAAGGAGATCGTGGACATCCTCACCACCTACGCCACCGCTCCCAAAAACCATATGCAGGCCCTTACCGAGCTGGAGCTGACCCTCATCTTTGAGTACCTCACCCAGCATAACCAGGTGGAGAGCATCGAGAGCATCTTTGCCGACGTCTATCACGAGCCTGAAAAGGCTGAGCCGACGCCCGCTCCCACCCCGGCCCCTGCCGCCGCGGAAGAAAAAGCCGCCCCCGCCGCCGAAAGCAAGCCTACCCCGGCGGCGGACCAGGCCGCCGCTCCGGCGGCTCCCAGCGCGGCCCCCGCCTCTCATCCCGCCGCGCAGCAAAAGCCCCAGCAGCCTCTCCAGCGCCCCACCACCCGGGTGCCCGAAAAGCGGGTGGTGGACACCCGCAAGGGTGGCGGGGTGAACCTGGACAAGTACGACGAGAAGCTGGAGCGCATCGCCTCGTCCAAGACCAAGCAAATGGACGCTGGCCGGGAGAAGTTCAAAAACCGGGGCACCCAGCGCCGAGCCGCTTTCGGCGGCAACAAGCGCCGCCAGGAGGAGCAGGAGAAGATGCGCCGGCTCCAGCTGGAGATCGCCAAAAAGGCCCCTGTCACCGTGAAGATCCCCGACGAGATCGCCGTGGGCGAGCTGGCCTCCCGGATGAAGAAGACCGGCGCCGAGGTGGTCAAGTGCCTGATGAAGAACGGCGTTATGGCCTCGGTCAGCGAGGTCATCGACTTCGACACCGCCGCCATCATTGCCGAGGAGCTGGGCTGCAAGGTGGAGAAGGAGATCATCGTCACCATTGAGGAGCGGCTCATCGACACCGCCGAGGACCGTGAGGAGGACCTGATCCCCCGCGCCCCCGTGGTGGTGGTCATGGGCCACGTGGACCACGGCAAGAC
>CAJTLK010000086.1 GCA_910577415.1 uncultured Oscillospiraceae bacterium | reverse complement strand
CCAATACTCCCGCCCCGAGGAGTGGCATGGCTGGAAGGTCCCCTCCATCCTTCTCTCGGGCAACCACGCCGCCGTCTCCAAATGGCGGCGCAAGCAAGCCATTCTGCGCACCAAGCGCCGCCGCGGAGATATGTATGAAAAATTAGACCTTACGTCTAAGGAGGACGTGAAACTGATGAAGGAGCTGCGGGAGGAGTATCCGGGAGAGGGTTTTTGAGGGCTGTCAGGCACGTCGCGGTCAGGGCAGTCGGTCGCTTTCCTTCCGTCTCGGGCAAAATCGCGGCGGCCTTGCCGCCTTACCAATTTTCCCCTCGCTTCAGTCCAAGCTCCCTCCTTGCCCGCTCCTTAGCCCTTCTATGCTGTCAGGCACGTCGCGGTCAGGGCAGTCGCTCCTTAGCGCTTCTCTTTTTCCCCTTGCCTTTTTCCGGCGGATATGCTATGATGTTCTCAAATATAGTTTTCAAAATCATTTTTGAGGGTTGTTATTATGAGTTATAAAATCATTGTGGACAGCTGCTGCGACCTGACCGCCTCTCAGCTCCTTCAAGGGCCGTTCCTTCGAGTACCTCTCACCATATCTCTGGCCGGAGAGGACATTGTGGACGACGAGACCTTTGACCAGACCCATTTGCTTTTGCTAATGGCGGAAAGCCCGGAGGCGCCCAAAACTGCCTGTCCCTCCCCCGCCGCCTATCTGGACGCCTTTACCCATGCAGGGTGCGACGACATTTATGTCGTTACCCTCTCGGCCCATCTCTCCGGCTCCCACAACGCCGCCGTCCAGGCCCGGGCCATCTGGCTGGAGGAGCACCCCGACGCCCATGTCTACGTGTTCAACTCCTGTTCCGCCGCCGCTGGCGAGGTGGCAGTGGCGTTGAAGATCGCCCAGGAGGCGGATTCCGGGGCCGACTTTGCCGCCGTAGTGGCGGCGGTGGACGCCTATATTGCCTGGATGACCACCCTCTTTGTGCTGGAAAACCTGGATCACCTGCGAAAAAACGGGCGGCTCACAGGACTTGCCTCCATGATCACCGAGACCTTCCGCATTAAGCTCCTCATGGGGGCCACCCCCGAGGGAGAGATCAAAAAGGTAGGCCAGGCCCTGTCCGTCAAGCAAGCCCTCTCCCGGATGGTGGCGCACATGGCAAAGGACCCCGGGCATATCGGCAAGATCCTGTACTTGGCTCACTGCAATAACCCGGAACGGGCCTTCTATGTCCGGGAGCTGGCGCTGAAGACCTGCAAGTTCAAGGACATCCTCATCTCCGACGCCCGCGGCGTCACCACGGTGTACGCCAACAACGGCGGCGTAGTGGCGGCATATTAAGGGCTTCGCAGTAAGTCTCGTTTGCGTCCCGCCATTCCCCTCAAAAATTTACTCTCCCACACGCAAAAGCCCCCGCAGGTCAACGACCCGCGGGGGCTTCTTCTTGTTTTCGCTGAACAAAGAGCGGCCAGGCTTCGCCTTACTCGCCCTTGGCCTCCTCGGCCTTAGGCTCTTCCTCCGCCTTCTGGGCGGCGGGAGCCACAGGCTTAGCGGCAGCAGGGGCGGCGGGCTTCTTCTCGGGCACCACGCCGTCTACGGTGATGAGACCGCGGGGGCACTTCTGGGCGCAGAGAGTGCAGCCGATGCACTTGTCGTAGTCGATCTTAGCCAGGAAGTTATCCAGGGTGATGGCCTCCTTGGGACAGGCCTTCACACAGATGCCGCAGCCGATACAGCCGTTGTCGCACACCTTGGTGACCACGGGGCCCTTGGCGTGGGAGGAGCAGGGAATGGCCACGTGCTTCTTGGTCTTGTAAGGCTCCAAAGCGATGATGTGCCGGGGACAGGCGTCCACGCACTTGCCACACGCCTTACACTTGTCCTCATCCACCACGGCCACGCCGTTAATGACGTGGATGGCGTCGAAGGGACAGACCTTCTCGCAGGTGCCCAGGCCCAGACAGCCATAGTCACAGGCCAGGGCGCCGCCGCCGGCCACCCGGGAGGCGGCCAGACAGTCATGGACGCCCACATAGTTATATTTGCTGTGGTCGATGCCGCAG
This sequence comes from uncultured Oscillospiraceae bacterium, assembly GCA_910577415.1. Taxonomy (GTDB): domain Bacteria; phylum Bacillota; class Clostridia; order Oscillospirales; family Oscillospiraceae; genus Vermiculatibacterium. Next base: position 5,191 of record CAJTLK010000086.1, on the reverse strand, counting down.
CCGGTGCAGTGGACCACGGCCAGCTTCTTTACGCTGTCCCCCGCGGAGACCCCCATGATCTCGGCGATCTGAGCCGCTACGGCCTCGCCGCCCGCGGCGCAGTTATTCACCGGAGCCTTGCCGGAGGCCACGGCGGCGGCGTAGCCGGCGCAGCCGGGAAAGCCGCAGCCGCCGCAGTTGGCGCCAGGGAGGCAGCCCAGAACGGCCTCCTCCTTGGGGTCCTTCACCACGGCGAACACCTTGGCGGCAAAGGCCAGGATGGCGCCGAAGGCCGCGCCCATCACAGTGAGGACGGCCAGAGCGATCAATACAGTTTTCATTCTCTACTCCCCCTTACCCGAAAATCTGCAGGCCGGAGAAGCCGCCGAAGCACAGGGCCAGCAGACCGGCTGTCACCAGCGCGATGGGGAAGCCCTCAAAGGACTTGGGCACCTCGGCAAACTCCAGCTTCTCCCGCACGGCGGCAAAGAGATAGATGGCCAACAGAAAGCCGATGCCGCCGGTAACGCCATAGGCCACGCTCTCAATGAAGGTGTAGCTGTTCTGGGTGTTCTGGAGCACCACGCCCAGCACCGCGCAGTTGGTGGTGATGAGGGGCAGGTACACGCCCAGGGCGGTATACAGGGAGGGCATCCCCTTCTGGAGGAACATCTCAATGAACTGCACCAGGGAGGCGATGACCAGGATGTAGACGATGGTCTGCATAAAGGCCAGATTCACGCCGTCGGGGAACAGGGCGGGATTCACCAGGATGTACTTATTGATGGGATAGCAAACGGCGGAGGCCAGGCCCATGACGAAGGTCACGGCCAGACCCATACCCAGGGCGGTGTCGGTGGATTTGGACACGCCCATGAAGGGACAGATACCAAGGAACTGGGAGAAGATGAAGTTATTGATCAGGATGGCTCCCAGAGCAATGGTAACAAGATTCTGCCAATCCATTATTTCGCCACCTCCTCTTCCTTCTTTTCAGCTTTCTTGGGTCTATTGAGGAAATACTGCATGGCCGCGATGACGCAGGCCAGTACCAGGAAGCCGCCCACCGGGCGGGACAGGCCGGCCACGGCGAACTCGGACGGGAACAGGGCGATACCGTTTCCGCCGTTGAGCAGGCCGCCGCCGAAGGTGCCGTTGCCCAGGAACTCACGGACTACGCACATAATGACCAGGATCACGGTATAGCCCAGACCCTGGCACACGCCGTCCACCGCGGAGGCCGCTACGGAGTTCTTGTAGCAGAAGGACTCGGCCCGGCCCAGGATGATGCAGTTGACCACGATCAGGGGGATGAACACGCCCAGGCTCTCCGACAGGGACTGTACGTAAGCCTTGAGGATCAGGTCCACCACCGTAACGAAGGTGGCAATGACCACGATGAAACAGGCGATACGGATCTTGTTGGGGATGACCTTCCGCAGCGCGGCGATAAAGATGTTGGACAGGGTCAGGATCACCAGCACCGAGATACCCATGCCGATGCCGTTGAAGAGGCTGGTGGTGATAGCCATGGTGGAGCACATGCCCAACAGCTGCACGGTAACGGGGTTCTGGGTGATGAGGCCCTCTTTGAGTTGTCTCTTAAAGTCCATTTCGTCTTCCCTCCTTAACCCAGCTCGGCCGCGGCGGCCAGAGCGGAGGTAACGCCCATGGATACGCCCCGGGAGGTGATGGTGGCGCCGGTGATGGCGGCGATCTCGCCGCCGTCCTTATCCACGGCCACCGAGCCGGACTTGCCCACGAACTGCTTGCGCCATTCGGGATCGTCCTTGGCTTTTGCGCCCAGGCCGGAGGTCTCGCCGCTGTCCAGGACCTCCACGCCGGAGACGGTGCCGTCGGCATTGACGCCCACCATGATGGACAGGGTGCCAGAGAAGGAACTGGCGGCGCAGTCCACCTCGATGACATAGCCCTTGTCCCCGGCCTTGTAGGCCGAGAGAATGGTCTCGTCGGAGCCGGTGTAGTTGGCGGGAGAATACTCGTCGGAGGCCAGGACCAGCTGCATGGCGCCCATCTTGGCCGCCATGGCGTTCTCCGCGATCTTATCCCGGGTCAGCATATCCACCAGGCCCAGCAGCAGGGCGCAGACGGCGCAGATGGCGCCCAGGGTCAGGGTCAGCTTCAGCATACCGCTGTTGTTGCCCTTCTTTGCCACAGTCGCTTCACTCATGCCGTCTCGCCCCCTTTCTTGGCGGCCTTGGCCGCAGCCTTCGCCGCTTTGATATCCGCCTTGGACAGGCCAAAGCGGCTGGGATGGGTGTACTTCTCAATGATGGGCACGCAGATATTCATCAGCAGAATGGCGTAGCTCACGCCCTCGGGGAAGCCGCCGAAGTAGCGGATAAATACGGTCAGCAGTCCGCAGCCCACGCCGAAAATGATCTCGCCCTTGGGGGTGCAGGGGCTGGTGACGTAATCGGTAGCCATGAAGAACGCGCCCAGCATCAAGCCGCCGCTGAGCAGCTGGGAGAGCATCCACTCCACATTGGGATTGCCCTGGGAGAAGATGACGGTAAGCAGGGCCACCGTGCCCAGGAACGTTACGGGGATCCGGGGGCTGATGACTCCGCGGACGATGAGGTACACCCCGCCGAAAAGCAGAGCCACGGCGGACACCTCGCCGATGCAGCCGCCCACCGTGCCGATAAACAGGTCGGTAAGCTCAGCCGTAGGCATGGCGCCGGTGTGCATGGCGGCCAGAGGGGTGGCGGCGGTAATGGCATCGGCGGTGGAGCCGGTAACACCCAGCCAGTTGTTCAGTCCGGGCTTGACCCAGTTGGACATCAGCCCCGCGTAAGAGAGCATCAGGAACGCCCGTCCGGCCAGCGCCGGGTTGAGGAAGTTCTTGCCCAGGCCGCCGAAGATCTGCTTGACCAAGAACATGGCGAAGAAGTCGCCGATGAGGATGGTCCAGTAAGGCAGACTCACCGGGCAGACAAAGGCCAGCAGCACGCCGGTGACGGCGGCGGACAGGTCTCCCCCGGTCTGGGGCTTCTTCAGCAGAAAGCGGTAGAGCCACTCAAAGACCTCGCAGCCGATGACCGAGACCACCGTCAGGGCCAAGGCGCGGGGACCGAAAACATAGACGCCTACGCACAGGGCGGGCACCAGAGCGATAAGCACATCCAGCATCAACGCACGGGTGCCCACCGGGGAATTCACATGGGGGGACGAAGCGACGGTGAGCTTCAGATCTTTATAGTCATTCATGCTTTCGCCGCCTCCTTTTCTTTCTCTGCCCGGGCCTTGGCCTTGGCGGCCTCGTCCCGGATGGCAAACTTGGCCGTGCGGAAGGCCTGGACCAGGGGCAGCCGGGCAGGACAGATATAGTTGCACGAGCCGCACTCGATGCAGTCCATCACCCGCAGGGCCTCCACCTCAGCCCAGCGGCGCTTGTTCACGTTCATGCGCATGAACAGCGGCGTAAGCTTCATGGGGCAGACCTCCACGCACTTGCCGCAGCGGATACAGGTCTGAGCCGGGTCCTGGGTGGCCGCCTCCTCCGCCGTCAGGCAGAGGATACAGTTGGAGGACTTCATCATGGGCACGTCCAGGTCGTAGATGGGGTTGCCCATCATGGGGCCGCCATAGAGGACACGGTCAGGCGTGGTCTTGAAGCCGCCGGCCATATCGATAAGGTGGCTCACCGGAGTGCCGATGGGCGCCAGCAGATTCACAGGCTCGGCCACGGCGCCGCCAGTAACGGTGACTCCCCGGTGGGTCAGGGGCTTGCCCTCGGTGACAGCGTCCCACACGGCGGCGGCGGTGGCAACATTGCACACCAGACACTGCACGTCGGCGGGCAGCTTGCCGGGAGGCACCTGACGGCCTGTCACCATCTGAATCAGCTGCTTCTCAGCGCCCTGCGGATAGCGGGTCTTCAAGCCCTCTACATGGATATCCCCGCCGGCCAGGCTCTTCAAATGCTCGATGGCGTCGGGCTTATTCAGCTCGATGCCGATGGTGGCCTCGCTCAGTCCCACCGCCTTGGCCAGCAGCCGGGCGCCGCCGATGACGGCCTCGCCCCGCTCCAGCATGAGCCGGTGGTCGGAGGTTATGTAGGGTTCGCACTCCGCGCCGTTGATGATAAGAGTGTCCACCTTGCCGACAGCGCCGGAGAGCTTGACGTGGGTGGGGAAGCCCGCGCCGCCCATACCGGTGATACCGGCGTTCTTGACGATCTCAATGATCTCCGCCCCGGACAGCGCGTCTACGCCGTCACGGTGCTTGATGGCCGGGTCGGGGGTGTCCTGGAAGTCGTTTTCAATGACCACGGACAGCATGGTCCCGCCGCCGCCATAACTCCGCTCCTCCACAGCGACCACCTTGCCGGAGACGCTGGCGTGGATGGGCGCGCCCAGCCCGGCGGTCTCGCCGATGCGCTGGCCCACCTTTACCGTGTCGCCCGCCGCCACTACCGGCTTGCAGGGCGCGCCCAGATGCATGGACATGGGAATGACCACCTGGGCAGGGGCCTTAGCCAAAGGTACTGTGGCCTTGTGAGCGCTCAGATCCTTGTGCCCGGCGGGATGTACCCCGCCGAAAAACTGATGCAACATTGCCTCACCTCAATTTTTTCGCTTTCTCGTTCCCCAATTTTGAGCCTGATAAAACACTTTATATAATAGTGCATTACCGACAAAAAGTCCAGAGGAACGGGCAAAAAAATTCCAGGGAATTTTTCAACGAAGGGCTAAAGAGCGGACAAGGAGGGGAAGTGACCGACTGCTCTGCCCGCGACCTGCCTGACAGCCCATCCTCCCAGAATTGAGAAGCCGGCGGAAAGTTACGGAAAATACCGCCCCGGTGATTGACAAATCGGCCCCGGCCCGGTATGATAAATGATTGAAATCATCCGTTCTGGAGGAGACCCAGCCATGAAAATGACCTGTGCGCAAGTGATCATGGAATGTCTGCTGGAGCAAGGGGTGGACACCGTCTTCGGCTACCCCGGCGGCACCATTCTCAACGTATACGACGAGCTGGAACTGCACGGCTACGGCAAGAAGATCCGCCATATCCTCACCGCCCACGAGCAGGGTGCATCCCACGCCGCCGACGGCTATGCCCGCTCCACCGGCAAGGTGGGAGTGTGCTTTGCCACCTCCGGCCCCGGCGCCACCAACCTGACCACCGGCATCGCCACCGCCTATATGGACTCCTCCCCCGTGGTCTTTCTCACCTGCAACGT
>CAJTLK010000085.1 GCA_910577415.1 uncultured Oscillospiraceae bacterium | reverse complement strand
CTTGGCGGGGCGGGGGGTGATCTTGTCGATCATGGACCAGGGGAAGGAGACCTTGCCCTCGTCGGTGATCCAGGCGGTGAAACCACTGTCCACAAAGCCCTTCTCCTCCCACTTCTCCACCACGGTGAGCACGCTTTGGCGCAGCTTCTCGCCGTTGTGGGAGCAGTTGTCCATGCTCACCACCGCCAAAGGCGTGCCGCCGGCGCGGTAGCGCTCCAGCAGCAGGGCGGTGAGCATACTCATGGCGTGGGAGCAATTGTCCGGGCCATTTTCAAAGTCGGCCTCCACAAAGGGGAAGAACTTCCCCTCCATGTTCCGCAGGGCGTAGCCCTTCTCGGTGATGGTGAAGCTCACCATCTGAAGGCTGGGAGAACGGAAGATGGCCTTCAGCCGCTCCATGTCCTCGGGGTACCCCTTCCCCGCCCGCAGTCCCTGGGCAATGGAGGCGATGACCTCCTTTTTCATGCTCCCGTCGGGCAGCAGACTCACCATCAGGGTCATGGAGTCGAAGGGGGTATAGATCTTGTCGATGATATCATAGTCAAAGGTGTCGGCGGCCACGATGCCGCCCTTTACCAGTCCCTGCTCCAGCAGCTTCTGCTGGAGGGCGGCGATAAATCCCCGGAAAATGTTGCCCGCGCCAAAGTGGACCCAGGTGGGGGCCTTTTCCGTCTCAGCGCACATGGCCTTCCAGTCAAAGCCGGGCAGCTTGATCCCCGCCTTGGCCCAGGCGGCCTTGTCCTGAAGCCCTTGATAGCTCAGTTTCATCTTAGTTTCCCCCCAGCTTATTTAACATATCCCAAACTCCCAGCATATACATCACGCCCAATGCCCGGTCATAGAGGCCGTAGCCGGGACGGACGGTGCCAGGACCTTCGCCCCACAGGTGGCGGCCATGGTCGGGCCGGATATAACCCTGGAAGCCGCCGTCGTGATACGCCTTCAGGATATCCAGGATGCCCGTATCCCCGTCGCAGTCCCGGTGGCTGGCCTCGGAGAAGTCGCCGTTGGGGAAATGCTTTACGTTGCGGATGTGGGCAAAGGCAATGCGGTCACAGTGCTTGCGGACGATATCAGCCACGTTGTTCTTGGAATTGGCCCCCAGAGAGCCGGAGCACAGGGTCAGGCAGTTGTAGGGGTCGTCCACCATCTTCAGGAACCTGCCGATAGACGCCTCGTCCACCAGCAGCCGGGGCAGTCCGAAGATATCCCAGGGAGGATCGTCCATATGAACGGCCATCTTGATATCGCACTCGTGGCACACCGGCATAATGGCCTCCAGGAAGTATTTGAAATTCTCCCAGAGCTTCTCCTTGGTGACGGGCTTATACTTCTCAAACAGCTCGTCCAGCTTGGCCATCCGCTCCGGCTCCCAGCCGGGGAAGGTCATGTGATACTTTTCCGTGAAGCCCATGACGTAGTCCGCCATCTCCCTGGGGTCGGCGTGAATTTTGGAGGCTTCATAATAAAGGGCGGTGGAGCCGTCCCCCACCGGGTGGAACAGGTCCGTGCGGGTCCAGTCGAAGACCGGCATGAAGTTGTAGCAGATCACCTTCACCCCAAAGGGGGCAAGGTTGCGGATGGTCTGGATATAGGCGGCGATGTGCTCGTCCCGCTTGGGTCCAGCGGTCTTGATGTCGTCGCTGACGTTCACCGACTCCACCACGTCCATGTTGAAGCCGTAGGGCTTGATCTGATCGGCCGCCTTTTGTATCTCGTCGGGCTGCCAGACCTCGCCGGGGAGCTTATCGTGGAGGGCCCAGACGATGCCCTCCACCCCGGGGATCTGCTTGATGTCGGATAGCTTGATCTGATCGTTGCCCTCGCCGTACCAGCGCCAGGTCATTTGCATTGGCATAGGATCGCTCTCCTTTCTATCAGGGCATGGGCATCCAGACCGGGGTGGCCGTGGAGGTGTAGCCGCCCAGCAGTTCGGGGATGAACAGACTGATCTTGGGCACAAAGCTCACCAGTAGCAGCGCTACGATCATGCATAGATAGAAGGGCAGGGTGGCCTTGACCACCTTCTCCATGGGCCGCTTGGCCACGGCGGAGCCGATGAAGAGCACCGAACCCACAGGGGGAGTCAGCAGACCGACACCGCAGTTGAGCACCAGCATGATACCGTACTGGATGGGGTCCAGACCGCACACGCCGGTGGCGATGGGCAGCAGGATGGGAGTGGTGATGAGAATAATGGGGGCCATATCCATAATACAGCCCAGCACCAGTAGGATCAGATCCAGCATGAGGATCAAAACGATCCGGTTGTCGGTAAAGCCCACGATGGCACTGGCCACCATGTCGGGCACGTTCAGCTTGGTGAGGCAGTCGCCAAATACCTTGGAGGTGGAGATCAGGATCAGCACGATGGCCAAGGTGTTGACGCAGTCGCCCAGGGAGTTCCAAACGCCCTTCCAGTTCAGTCCCTTGTATACGAACACGGAGACGAACAGGGAGTAGACCACGGCGATAGCGGCGGACTCGGTGGCGGTAAAGACGCCGCCCACCACACCGTAGACCACAATGACAATGGCCAGGAGCGCCCAGATAGAGGTGCCCAGCTGCTTAATGAAGTTGATCAGGCGGAATTTCTCACCCTTGGGGTAGTTGCGCTTGACGGAAATGATGTAGGAACCCACCATCAGGGCGATGGCCAGCACAGCGCCGGGAAGATAGCCCGCCAGGAACAGGGAGCCAACGGAAATGCCGCCGGCGGTGGTGGCAAAGATAACCATATTGTGGCTGGGGGGCACCAGCAGCCCCTCACAGGAAGAGGTAATGGTGACGGCGGTGGAGAAGTCCACGTCGTAGCCCTGGTCCACCATCATAGGGATCATGATAGAACCGATGGAGGCGGTGTCGGCGGCGGCAGAGCCGGAGATGCCGCCGAAGAAGTAGGACGCCACGATGTTCACCATGGCCAGGCCGCCCCGCATCCAGCCCACGCAGGCGTTGGCCAGGGCGATGAGCTTATCCGAGATGCCGCCCTGGCCCATAAACACGCCCATGGTAATGAAGAAGGGCACGGCCATCAAGGAGTAGGAGCTGATGCCGTTCACCATGAGCCGGCACACGGCCACCAGGCTGTTGCCCTGGGCCATCAGGCAGAATACCGAGCTGAGGCCCACGGCGTAGGCGATGGGGAAACGGAGGAAGATCATGATGGCAAACGAACCCAGCAGCACCAAGGTAGCAAACGCTTGAGGATCCATTACGCCTCAGCCTCCTCTCCCTTATCGTTTACAAAGAACGCTTTGATGTGGTTATAGAGCGCCTCCACCTCAAAAACGATCATGAACAGTCCCGCCACAGGCACCGGCAGATACATCCAGAACCGGCTCAGCCAGGGCATGGAGGTATAAAACCCACGGGAACCCAGGGTGGTGGAGAATTGCCAGCCCACCTTCAGCATGATAATGGCCAGAGCCATAACGGCCACGTCGGCCACCACGTCCAGCACCTTCACCACCACGGGGGGCAGATAGCGATCCAGGGCCGTCATGCGGATATGGGCGTTGTGGCGGATAGCCAGGGCGGCGGCCAGCACCGCCATATAGGACATGAGGGTCAAAATGACCTCCTCGGTCCAGGCGGGATCGGTAAAAACCCCCAAAACGCGGAGAACGGTATCGGGGTGTTTGCTGGCCAGTTCGGTACAGCAACGGCCCCATACGTTGTAGGACACGATCAGAATGTCGGCGATCAGCAGCAGCTTACAGATGATCATCAGCACCTTTTCCGCCACGTCATAGACCGGCTTGATCTTGTCCAGCGTATTGAACAGCTTCGGCATATACGTTCTTCTCCTCTCCTTCAAAATTTTCTTTCAGAAAAACAGGGGGCGCGGGAGTCTCCCGCGCCCCCTGTTTTGAACATTCCTTACAGAGCGGTCAATACCTTACTTCGCGAAGTCCAGGATCTGCTGATACAGCTCCGCGTAGTTGGCGGTGTACTGGGAATTGATGGCGGAGCAAGCCTCCTGCCAGGCGGACTTGTCGGGAACGTCCACCACGTTGCAGCCGCTGGCCTTCAGGCCCTCGAGGACCTTGTCCTCCTCGCCCTGGGACAGATCCTGGTTGAACTTCTGGACCTCAGCGCTGGCCTCCATGATGACGGCCTGCTGGCCCTCGGTCAGCTTGGCCCATGCGGTGTCGGTGATGACGGCCTGGATAGCGCCCAGGGTGTGGCCGTCCAGGATCAGGTTGGGAGCCACCTCGTCAAAGGCGTTGGACTTGTAGTTGGCGATGGGCTGCTCGGCCACATCCACCACACCGCTGTCCAGGTTGCTGTACAGCTCAGTGAAGGCCACGTTGGTGGCGGAGCCGCCCAGGCCCTCCACCATGCCCACCATGACGGGGTCGGTGGACACACGGACCTTCTTGCCCTTCATGTCCTCGATGCTGTTCAGAGCGGGCTTGCCGAAGAAGTGACGGAAGCCCTCCTCGCCATAGAACAGGCCCCGCAGGGGCAGACCGTTCTCCTGGGGCTCGTTGAGCAGCTCCTTGGCCAGGTCGCTGTTGGCGAAGTTCCACCAGTGCTCACGGGAGACGAAGGTATAGGGCAGGGAGAGCAGGGTGGCCTTGCCGCAGCCGTAGGTGGACAGGGCAAAGGCGGAGATACGGCTCATGTCGATGGAGTCGTCGCCGGCCAGCATGCCGTCCAGGACCTCGTTCTCAGGGCCAAGGACGCCGGCATACTTCACGTCGATGGTAATGGAACCGCCGGACTTCTCCTCTACCAGACGCTTGAACTCAGTGGCCACCTGGCCCACGATGGAGGTCTCAGGGTTGACCTCAGCATAGATCAGGGTCACCTTGGGATCGTTGGCCACGTCGGCAGGGGCGGGAGCGGCGGGCTGAGAGGCGGCGGGAGCCGGATCGGCAGCCTTGGACGGAGCGGGATCGTCGGCCTTCTTGCCGCCGCAGGCGGTGAGGCCCACGACCATGGCGGAAGCCAGGAGCAGAGAGAGAACGCGCTTTTTCATTTCAGGACCCTCCTATCAAATTTGTTGGAACGATGTATGGATGTGGTGCTGAGGTTAGCTTGATTGTACCATCCCTCCCCTTTCTTGTCTACTAGTATACCAGACAAATTTGGCCCCCAACTTTTGGGCGTTTCGCCAAAAAGTCCCCTGCTATCTTGAAAAATATGGGACGCGCTGTATAGTTATATAATGGTATTAAATTGCGGGATATGCCGCCGAGAGGAAAATGTATATGGAAAATCAGCCTGTCATCCTTCTGAGCCGGATCACGCCGGAGACCTTCCGTGCCTTTGCCCTTTTTGACGCCTTTCAGCGGCAAAAGCGCTGGCGCGGCCCCGCCCTCTTCGCCCTCATCTTCTCCGCCTTTGCCGCCGTCTGCTTTACCCTGGGCCGTGACCTGCCCCAGTCCGGGCTGCTGGGCGGGGTGCTGCTGGCGGTGGGGCTGGGTCTGCCCCTGTTTTACATTATGTATTTCCTCCACTCGGTGGAGGCTCAGACAAAAAAGCTCCGCCTGGCACAGAAGCGGCCAGCCTATACCGTCCGGCTGGACGAGACCGGGCTGAGCGTGGAGCAAAACGGCGAAAAAGCCTCCTGGGCCTGGGCGGCGCTCACCGCCGCCTACCGCCTCCCCCAGTGCGTCTGCCTCTACCCCACCCCCCGGAATGCCTTTTTGCTGCCCGAGGAAGCCGACACCCGCCGGGAGGTGGAGCGCTCCTGGGAGCTGATCCTTACCCACCTTGAGGAGGGAAAGGTCTTCGACCTGCGGGGCTGAGCAAGAAAATTCCGGCAAAACGCCCTCTTTTTTCTTGCATTGGCGTTGTTAATATCTTATAATATTATCATAGTGTCTATTTGCGTTTTATCTATTTTCCACAATTTGTCAGGAGGGGTATCAAAATGAACGCAGAACTGAAAAAAGTGTACGAGATCGGCATTATCCCCGTCATCGCCTTCAACAGCGTGGACGAGGCTGTGCCCCTGTGCAAGGCCCTGGTGGCCGGCGGACTGCCCGCTGCCGAGGTGACCTTCCGCACCGCCTGCGCCGAGGACTGCATCAAGATCATCAACAAGGAAGTCCCCGAGATGTTGCTGGGCGCCGGTACCGTACTTACCTGTGAGCAGGCTGACCGGGCCATTGCCGCCGGCGCCAAATTTATCGTGGCCCCCGGCTACGATCCCAAGGTCTGCCAGCACGTTATCGACAAGGGCGTCACCATGATCCCCGGCACCGCCACCCCCGGCGAGATGCAGCAGGCCATGAACCAGGGCTGCGCCGCTTTGAAATTCTTCCCCGCCGAGGCCAACGGCGGCGTCAACATGCTCAAGAACATTGGCGCCGCCCTCAAGAGCGCCCAGTGGATGTGCACCGGCGGCGTCAACGCCAAGAATGTCAACGACTACCTGGGCTATGACCAGATCGTGGCCGTGGGCGGCACCTGGATGTGCAAGAGTGACATGATCAAGGCCGGCAAGTGGGACGAGATCACCGCCATGTGCAAAGAGGCGGTCAAGACCATGATGGGCATGAAGCTGGTCCACCTGGGCATCAACTGCGCCGACGAGGCGGAGGCCGAGAAGGTCGCCAAGCAGTTCTGCGCCCTGTTCGACCTGGAGTACAAGCCCGGTAACTCCTCCATCTTCGCCGGCAGCCTCATCGAGTGCATGAAGAAGCCCTTCAAGGGGGCCAACGGCCACATCGCCATCGGCGTCAACAATGTGGACCGGGCCATTTTTCAGCTCTCCCGTAAGGGCGTGGAGTTCGACATGGATACCCTGAAGACCGACGACAAGGGCCGTGCCACTGTGGTCTACCTCAAGGGCGACATCGGCGGCTTTGCCGTGCACCTGGTCAAAAATAAATAAGGAAGCTTATAATAAAAATTTCAAGGAGGAACCATCCAATGAGCAAGAAAGTCGTCACCTTCGGCGAGATCATGATCCGTCTCCAGCCCTACAACTACGAGCGTTTTGTCCAGGCCGACCACCTGGAGTTTACTTACGGCGGCGGCGAGGCCAACGTAGCCGTTTCCCTGGCCAATTACGGCCTCCACGCCGTGTATGTCACCAAGCTGCCCACCCACGCCATCGGCCAGGCCGGCGTCAACGCCCTGCGCCGCTATGGTGTGGACACCACCGAGATCGTCCGGGGCGGTGACCGCGTGGGCATCTACTTCAACGAGAAGGGCGCCTCCCAGCGGGGCAGCGTGTGTATCTATGACCGGGCCCACTCCGCCATCCAGGAGGCCACCACCGCCGACTTCAACTGGGAGAAGATCTTCGAGGGCGCCGAGTGGTTCCACTTCACCGGCATCACCCCGGCCCTGGGTCCCAACGTTGTTGAGATCTGCAAGGAAGCCTGCAAGGCCGCCAAGGCCAAGGGCATCAAGATCTCCTGCGACCTGAACTACCGGGGCAAGCTGTGGACCCGGGAGCAGGCTCGCGCCGCCATGACCGAGCTGTGCCAGTATGTGGACGTGTGCATCTCCAACGAGGAGGACGCCAAGGACGTGTTCGGCATCGAGG
>CAJTLK010000084.1:3700-7516 GCA_910577415.1 uncultured Oscillospiraceae bacterium | reverse complement strand
CACCCCAGCTCCAACACCCGCCCCGGAGGACGAGGATGACGACGATGACCCGCCGCCCAGGCCCACACCCAGGACCACGGCGACGCCTTTGCCGGCTCACACGGCGCACCCCACACCTGCTCCTACGGAAAGCCCCCGTCCCGCTCCGACGGCGACGCCCGCTCCCGTTTCGACCCCATCGGCGGAGCCGACCCCAGAACCATCCTATCCCACGGTGGAGACCCCCGCTCCCAGTCCTGAGATAGCTCCTGACGTACCTGGGGAGCTTATCCCGGAGCCGACCCCCACCCAGACCCCTGCTCCCGACCACATTCCCAAGATGGGGGACCCCACCCACCCCCTTTTGTGGGCAGCGCTTGCTCTGGTGGCCCTGGGAGGAATGGCGGTGACATTGGGACTTCGGCGGAGACGGCGGTAAATGGCGCGCTATAAGGGCAAACGCGTTCTGCCGCCGCCCCCCTGGAAAAGACCGCTGCTCTTTTTCCTGGCGGCAGTCCTCCTGATCTCCGGGGGACTTCTGGGCTGGGACATATCCCGCTCCCACCGGGAGCGCTCGGCCTACCGGGAGCTGGCCCAAAGGGTCCATAAGGAGGAAAGGGCGGTCTATGTCCACCGCCGCGGGGAGGAGGACCCGCCGTCGGCGGAAAGCGCCCCGGCGGTCTCTCCCTATGAAGAGCTGTCCCGGGAAAATCCCGATTTTGCCGGATGGCTGCTGATCGAAGGTACCGCTGTCGATTACCCGGTAATGTATACGCCCCAGGAGCCGGAGTACTATCTGCGCCGGGCCTTTGACGGCTCGGAGGCCGTCAGCGGCAGCCTGTTCGTGGGGGAGGGCTGTACCCCCGGCGGCGCCCATGTCATCATTTACGGCCACAATATGCGGGATGGCTCCATGTTTGGCTCCCTGGCCCAATATGCCCAGGCCGACTATGCCGCCGCCCACCCGGTCATCCGTTTCGATACCCCTGAGCGAACCGGGGAATACCGGGTCCTGGCCGCTTTTTACAGCCACGCCTATATTCCCGGTGAGGAGGGGTTTCGGTACTACCAATATACCGACCTTTCCCAGCCGGAGGACTTTGAGGAATATGTCCAAAAGGCGGAAGAGGAGGCCCTTTACGATACGGGGATAGAGCCCCGGTACGGCTGTCGGCTGCTGACCCTATCCACCTGCAGCTACCACCGGGAAAACGGGACCTTTGTGGTGGTGGCGGTGGAGGACGGGGAGATCTTTGACTGTGTTGACCAAAGCTGAGAATAGAGGAGGAACCGACTATGAAAAAACGAGTATTGAGCCTGGTGCTGGCCCTGGTGATGCTGCTGGGGCTGCTGCCCACGGCGGCCTTCGCCGGAGCGCGGGAGGACGGGGCGGCCATGGCTGCCGTTGAGGAGGGTGCCCTCCTCAACGATGCCCTTTCCCAGCCGGGAGAGGAGCTGCCGGAATTGCCGGAGCTGCCGGTGATCCAGCCCGCAGAGGATGCCGGGTTGTCTCTCACCCTTCCCGACAAAGGGACGGATCCGGCGGCCTGGGACGCCGATACTGAGACAGACGCCGTCAGCCTCAGCGATCCTCAGACAGAGACCGCAAACCTGACGGCGGAGGCCCCTCAGCTCTTTTCCACTGGGGCGCGGGCCGCCGCCCCCTTCCAGATGGCTGTGCCCGCCGCCAACCAGTCGTATTACTATTACGGCGGCGACATCAGCGGCACCATTGGCGCAAGCGGAGCCAACCACGGTTGGAGCGGCAGGGGCCGGGGGAACTTCAATACCTCCGTTTCCAACAGCGGGGACAGCTATACCCTGATCGTGGCCGAGAAGGAGAAATATAAAAAGTCCAACATCATCTACCAGCCCTTCACCATCACTATGGAGGTCCCCGCGTACAGCACCAAAGTGGTGGACCTGGACCTGGCCATTGAGGGCTGGCGCAACAGCAAGGGCGCGGCCAGCTATTACTTAGAGCTTTTCTTCTGGGGCACCGGGCAGGATAAGGCCGCCACCACCAAATTCAACGTGGGCGAGAACCGCTACCCCACCCCCGGCGCGGCTACGCTCACCACCGGCTACCGTTATTTCTCCGACAGCAAAAACGGCGGCAAGTCCACGGGGACTTTCTCCCTTTCCTTCAGCAATGTCACCGCCCAGAAAAAGACTGTGACCTATAACATGGGAGCCTATGTGGGGGTGAACTGCTCCACCTCGCTGCTCTCCTCCTACCACCACACCCTGGACGCCCGGTTTACCTTCACCGCCGCCAATGTGACCCAGAAAAGCTACGCCGCGGCGGTAAACGGCAAGCCCTATACCAGACTGAGCGACGCCATCGACGCCTACAACGCCACCACGAATGCCTACCTTCAGGTGTTCACACAGCACATTACGGGCAATATCACTCTGCACAGGGGCGGCACCATGGACCTGGGGGGCAATGCCATCCATCTCTATAATAACTCCACCCTGGATGTGCGGGGCAGCGTGGGTACCGTTACCCAGATCGCCAACGGCACCATCAACAGCGGGGGCGCTGCCATCACCCACTCCGGGGCGGGCAACCTGTATCTGGGCACGGAGGACGGAGCGGCGGTCACAGCCGTAAATGGTGCCAATACAGGCGTGCTGAACACCGGGGGCAACCTGATCTTCCTGGAGGGTGTGGAGTTGCTGGGCCAAAAGGAGAATGCCGTCAAAAACACCGGCAACAGCAACATCTACTTCCAGGGCACTCCCACCATGCAATCGGGCGACGGCAAGGCCGACATCGACCTGGGCAAAGGGCTGATCGGGCTACGCAAGGCGATCACCAACAGAAAGCCCTACACCGTGTACCTCCCAGACTATAACGCCTCTATCGACCCGCCCCGGCGGGTCACAGACGTGTGGAGCGCCAAGATGGGCTCCGCCGATCCCAAGGACTATTTCACCATCAGCGTGCCCAATGTTTCCCCGAAACCCGCCACTCTGCTGCAATCGCTGACCAATGGCGGCAACGCCGTGGTGGTCCGGCCCCTGATGCTGGCCCTGCGGCCCAACGGCGGCAGCGGCGTGCCCTCCTACGTCACCGTGGCGCAGGGGCAGGCTGTGGGAACCCTGCCCACCCCCACCCGGAAGGGCTACACCTTCGACGGCTGGTTTTTGAACGCTGACCGCAGCCAGCCCGTTGGGAGCGATACCACCTTTACTGCCGACGCCGTCCTCACGGCGGGCTGGAGCTACACCAGGTACATCGTTATCATCCAAAAGCCCGACGGCACCACCGCGGAGCAGGAGATCGCCGCCGGCGAGACCTATGGCGACGCCCTGCCTACGCCCCCCGCGCCCCCCACGGGGAAGGAATTTGACCACTGGGAAACCGAAGGCGGCAGGGAGGTCAACGAGAATACCCCTGTGGCCGACACCATCGACCCCGCCACCGGCAACCCCAAGCCTCTGACCCCGGTCTACAAGCCCAAGACCTATACCATCACCTTTGATTTTCAGGTCACAGGCTCTCGCGCCTCCACCCGGAAGGTGGAGTACGGCAAGGGCTATGGGCCCCTGCCCACTATGACCCGGACGGGCTATACCCTCTCAGGCTGGTACACCGCCAAGACCGGGGGAACCCAGGTGACGGCGTCCACCCCCATCCCCGCCGCCGACCAGACCCTCTACGCCCGCTGGACGGCCAACAGCTACACCGTCTCCTTTGATCTCAACGAGGGCGAGGGCGTCGCCCCGGCCTCCCAGAGCGTCAGCTATCAGGCCAAGTACACCCTACCCGCCGATCCCACCCGGACCAATTATACCTTCACCGGCTGGTACACCGCCGCTGCCGGGGGG
>CAJTLK010000084.1:0-3690 GCA_910577415.1 uncultured Oscillospiraceae bacterium | reverse complement strand
AAGACCGGGGGGACCAGGGTGACGGCGGACACCAAGCTCACCAACGCCGGCGACCACACCCTCTACGCCCAGTGGAGCCGGAAGGCCTATACCGTCACCTTCCAAAGCGACGGCAAGACAGTGGAGACCCGGCGGGTCAACACCGGGGACGCGCTGGGCGCTCTGCCCGCCGTCACCAGGACGGGCTACACCCTCGCCGGCTGGGGCGGCGTCACCGCCGATACCGTCCCTACCGGGAGCGAGACCTACACCGCCGCATGGACGGCCAACGCCTATACCGTCACCCTTGATCCCGGCGGCGGCACGATGGGCGGCGCTACCACCCAGAGCGTCACCTATGACGCCGCCTACGGAACCCTGCCCACCCCCACCCGGACGGGCTACGCCTTCACGGGCTGGTATACCGCCCAGAGCGGCGGGAGCAAGGTGGAGGGTGCCGCCACGGTGAAAAAAGCCGCCGACCACACCCTCTACGCCCGCTGGACGGCCAACACCTATACCGTCACCTACAACGCCAACGGCGGTAGCGTGGCCCAGTCCAGCAAGACCGTCACCTTTGGCCAGTCCTACGGCGCTTTGCCCGCGCCCACCAAAGCGGGCAGCAACTTTGTGGGCTGGCAGGATGAAAGCGGCAAGACCGTCACCGCCGCCACGGTGGTGACCAAGGCGGAGCACCACACCATCACCGCGCAGTGGGCCGAGCGGCATGAACACAAGGTAGCCCCCAACGGCACAGAGGAGGTGTACTTTGCAAAGGAACTGACCCAGGCCATGCTGACCAGCGAGCTGTCCCAAATCAAAACATTGGAGGGCGGGAACTACTATTTGACCGAGGACATCACCACCAGCTTGCAACTCAGATTTTCCGGCACGGTGCGTATCTGTCTCAACGGGCACACCCTTTCCCATGTTGACGGCCAGGGGAATGAGTTTTTGTATGTGAATAATAACGCCACTCTTGAACTGTGCGACTGTCAGGGCACAGGCGTTGTCGATGCCGGAAGCAAAAGAGGCATATATACCACCAGCGGAACCACGACCCACCTCTATGGCGGCACCATTACCGCAGCCAATAACGCGGTCGCAACCTATGGCGTTGTGACCGTGGATGGCGCGAGGCTGGTCTCCACCAATCAACCTGTCATTAATGGTCAAGGCGGCAGTAACATCCTCATAAAGAGCGGAAGTCTGGAATCTAAGAGTATCACCCAGGCCGTATCCATTTATACAAACAACTTCCGCATGGAGGGTGGAAGTATCCTTACCAACAACGGCTCGTATGGCATATTTGTTGGCAATAACAAGGCTGTAACGATCAGTGGCGGTTCCATTCAGGCTCCCAAGGGCTGTGGAATTAACTTGTTTGGTGGGAGTGTATCTCTCTCGGGCAGCCCGGAGATCGAGGGCGCAAACGGCGATATCCAATTCTATGGCAGCAATGGAAAGATCACGGTGGACCCCACCCTTACAGGAACATATTCGGTGACCTGCAGTGCCGTAGCTCCCACCGAGGCCGCACCCATGACCATCACCACCCCTGCCGGCGCGGACTATTCCGCCCACTTTGTCCCCGTGTCCGGCTTGACCGGCGTGGAGGTCCGCAACGTGGGAACCGGGAACAACCAGACGGTGGAGCTTTACAAGCCCCACCGGCATTTGCCATGCGGCGGGAGTGAGACCTGCGCCCACAGCGGTCCCGCCCATGACGAGGCGGTGAAGTATCAGCCCATCGTCACAACCGGGGGCGACCTGAACGGGGGGAACTATATCCTCACCGAAGATATCACCCTGGCAAAATCTATCACCATCTATGGGGACGTGTCCCTGTGCCTGAACGGACATACGTTGACGGCAACTGACACTGCTGTGTTTCATTGCAGCGTGGGTTCCTCCCTTACCCTCTGCGACTGCAAGGGAACAGGACGGATCGAAGCGACGACAGGCAACGCCTATGTCGTTGCGATGGATAGCGGCAGTGTGCTATACCAGTATGGTGGGACGATCTACGCCGATGCGCACTTTGCAAAATCTGGGATCGGAACCTGGCATTTTTACGCGGGGAAATTGGAAAAGGGCAGCGTAGCTATTGAAGAAAACCCACTCTACCTGTGGGATTCCCCCGAGATCGACAGTGCTGTCAACCTGTATTTGGAAAACTACTATCAGTCAAACAAAGAACAGGCCTTGATCCATGTAGGACCTTCCCTCCAACAACCCCCAACACCCTATCGGGTCGCTGTTATGAACGGCGGCGGCATGAGCCCCAGCGGCAGAACCTTCGTTCCCTTTACCCAAGGGTGGCCGGAGCTTGAGGCGGCAGGGAAAACTTCTTCCAAGTATTTCAAAGTGACTGGTATGCTATCAAATCAGATGGACAAAAACGATGAGGGTGAGTTGACCCTGCGCTACACTCAGGTCACGATGGACGGCGTCGTTCACCATGCCAATGCCGGCGGAAAGCTCACCGAAGATGAACTGGCTGCGCCGGAGCAGCGACCCGGCTACCTCTGGGAGGGCTGGTACACGACGCGGACAGGCGGTACTCAAGTCACGAAGGACACCAAATTCAGCAGAGACTCCACTATCTACCCCCGTTGGACCGAGTGCGACCACAGCGGTCACGACGGATCGGTGGACAACATCGGCGTCACCTGCACCACCGCCCAGCGGCGGCTGTTCACCTGCACTAAGTGCGGCCTGGAGGTGGACCAGACCGTGGGCGAGCCCCAGGGTCACAATTATAGCGAAACGTGGAGCAAGGACGGCGACGGCCATTGGCGCGTCTGTGACCGCTGCGACGCGGTAGAAGCGGACAGCAAGGCCGAGCATACCTATGGCGAGGCTACCGTCACCGAGGCCAACTGCACCCAGGCGGGCAGCCGGGTCAAGAGCTGCACCGTCTGCGGCTACACCGCCACCGAGGTCATCCCCGCCCTGGGCCATTCCTTTACCGCCTGGGACAGCGACGACACGGAGCACTGGCACGTATGCGCCCGGGAGGGCTGCGGCGCGGTGGAGACCGGGGAGGACGGGGCCACGGTCAAGACCGCTCACATCTGGGGGGACTGGCAGCTCACCACCGCTCCCCAGGTGGGCGTGGCCGGAGAGGAGACCGCCTTCTGCTCCGACTGCGGCTACTCCAAGACCCAGCCGGTGGCGGCCCTGCCCGTGCCCGAGTACGCCGTGACCTATGAGAAGGACGCCTACACCGTGGGCGACGCTCCCAGCCAGGGCGATACCGCCGAGGGCGGCAGCTTTACCCTCCCCGCCGCCGACTGCGGCCTACAGCGGACGGGCTATGACCTGGCGGGCTGGGCGCTGCTGGATGAGGTTGGAGTGCCCGTCACCGAGACCACCGGCGAGGGGGATGACGCTGTCACCACCGAGGCGGTCTATACCGGGAGCTTTACCATGCCGGGCCGGTCTGTCACCTTCCCGGTGCGGTGGGCGCGAAAGGCCAGCTATGACCTGAAGCCCGGGGAGACCATCATCCTGGAGGACGGCACTGTCATCAAAAACGAGAGCGGCGGCGTTGTGACCATCGACAAGAACGGCGACGGCCAGGCCGACACCACCATCACCCTGCCCGAAGGCGAGGACTCCGTCACCGTCAAAGTGGGCACCGAGGAGGACGCTGACAAGATCATTCTGCCCCCCGGCACGAAGGTGGAAACCGACCCCGGCGACGGC
>CAJTLK010000083.1 GCA_910577415.1 uncultured Oscillospiraceae bacterium | reverse complement strand
TAGAGCATGGCGGAGTTGATGTTGGCGTTGGTGGTGCCGCCCACCTTGTTCTGGCGATACCAAGTGTAGCCGCAGTCCACGATGTCGGCCCAGTGGTCAAAGCTGAGTGCCTCTCCCTTGGTGCCCAGGTCGTCGTTGCGGTAGAGCATCAGCACGTTCTGGATGACCAGGCCGTAAGCCTTGCCGGGGTAGACATACTCGCCCACCTCATTGGCCCAGCTGGGAGTCCAGTCCATGATCTTCAGGTTCTCGTAAGTACCGTCCACCAGCTGGCTCCAACGGGTCTCGTTGAGGCCGAAGATCAGGTCGCCGTCCTTGTTCTCGTTGGCGGCCTGGATGGCGGCGGTGTCACCGGAGATAACGGAGTTATCGTCAATGGAGATGGTAAAGCCGGCGTCCTTGGCCTCATTGATGAGCCAGGTGGTACGCTCGGTGGAGTTGGAGTTGGAATAAATACGGATGGTGTACTTGGAATAGTCCTTCTCCACGGGGGCGGGCTCGGCGGCCTTGCTCTCCACGGGAGCGGCCTGAGAGGGCGCGGGATCGGGCGTATCGGCCTTCTTGTCGCCGCAGGCGCACAGGGAGGCGGTCATGGCCAGGGCCAGGAGCAGAGACAGAGCTTTTTTCATACGGATCTCCTCTTTTCTTTGAATTTGTGAGCGGCGGGGCCGCCGGGCTCCTACCGGCCTGCCCCTGGGCAATTGGGCACTTCGATGATTTTAGCTATCCAATATTATAGTCCTTTTGGGCGAAATGTCAATAACTCTCTGCCAATTTCCGATAAAATTCTCAAAATTAGGGTCCCCCCACCTCCGTCCATGTCCCGTTAATAATATGCTGTACTTATTCAAAAAAGGTCTCCCTTTTATAAAGCCGTGAAGGCCGGTTGTGGATTTTGTCAAAAGCGGGGGAGGAAAATTCTCTTATTTCTCTCATTTTCCCGTCTGTTCAAATCCGTTCTTCCGTGGTATACTTTTTAGCGGTAAATTTCTTCGTAACTGACGGAATGTGGAGCACCACAGGGGAGCGGAGAGACTGAGACTTGGAAAGTCGTGCCGACCGTCTGGGCATTCCGATACCACAGGGTATTGGAGCGCCCAGTTTTTTATTTTCATAAGGAGGATGACCCAATGAGAAAAGTAGGGATCGTCATGGGCAGTACCAGCGACCTGCCGGTGGTGGAAAAGGCCATCGGAGTATTGCGGGACTATGGCGTGGATACGGAAGTGCGCGTTTTATCCGCTCACCGCTGTCCGAATGAGGCAAGGGAGTTTGCCGCATCGGCACGGGAGAGCGGATTTTCTGTTCTCATTGCCGCCGCCGGTATGGCGGCTCATTTGGCGGGGGCCTTGGCCGCCAACACCACCCTCCCCGTCATCGGTATCCCCTGCGCCGGGGCCAACTTCGACGGCATGGACGCCCTGCTCTCCACTGTCCAGATGCCCTCAGGCATCCCGGTGGCTACGGTGGCGGTAAATGGGGCCAAAAACGCCGCCCTGCTGGCCATCCAGATCATGGCCGTTACCGACATGTCTTTGGCGGACAAGCTCTCCGCCGCCCGTGAAAAGGAGACCGCCGCCGTTCTGAAGGCCGATAAGGAGCTGCGGGAACAATATCAGTAAACCATCGCTCAAATTTTCATTATAAAACGGAGGAATGTAAAATGAAACTCGTCTACACCGGCAAGACCAAGAACGTCTATGCTCTGGACAACGGCAATTACCTTCTGAAATTTAAGGACGACTGCACCGGCAAGGACGGCGTCTTTGATCCCGGCGAGAACAGTGTGGGCCTTACCATTGAGGGCGTGGGCGATGTGAATCTGCGTATGTCCATCTACTTCTTTGAGAAGATCAATGCCGCCGGTATCCGCACCCACTTTGTCAGCGCCAACCTGAACGACACCACCATGGAGGTCCTCCCTGCCAAGGTCTTTGGCCAGGGCCTGGAGGTCATTTGCCGCCACAAGGCGGTGGGCTCTTTCTACCGCCGCTACGGCCAGTATATCGCCGAGGGCGCCGACCTGCCCGCCTACGTGGAGACCACCTTCAAAAATGACGAGCTGGGCGACCCCCTGGTCACCAAAGACGGTCTCATCTGCCTGGGGGTCATGACCGCCGAGCAATATGAGGACATTAAGACCATGACCCAGCAGATCACCCAGATCGTGGCCGATGATCTGAAGGAAAAGGGCCTGGTGCTCTATGACATCAAGTTCGAGTACGGCTATGACGCCGAGGGCAAGGTCATGCTCATCGACGAGATCGCCTCGGGCAATATGCGGGTCTACAAGGACGGGAAGTACATTGATCCCATGACCCTCTCCGCCCTCTTTTTTGCCTGATGGGAGGATTTTTCGGTGCGGTCTCCCGCCGCGATGTGGTGCTGGACGTGTTTTTCGGCACCGACTACCACTCCCACCTGGGCACCCGCCGGGGCGGCATGGCCTTTTTAGACAAGGAAAACGGCTTCCAGCGCCAAATCCACAGTATTGAGAACACCCCCTTCCGCACCAAGTTTGAAAAGGACCTTCACGAGTTCAAGGGCGGCTGCGGCCTGGGGTGCATCAGCGACTCCGATCCCCAGCCTCTGCTGGTCCGCTCTCACCTGGGGCTGTATGCCATCGCTACCGTGGGCATCATCAATAACGCCGAGGAGCTGGTGGAAACTTATTTTGATGGTCGGGGCCAGCAGTTTATGGCTATGAGTTCGGGCAAGGTCAACTCCACCGAGCTGGCCGCCGCCCTTATCAACCAAGAGGGCGACCTGGTCAGCGGTATCCGCCGGGCCCAAAGCCTTATCGACGGCTCCCTCACCGTGCTCCTCCTCACCCGGGACGGGGAGATCATTGCCGCCCGGGACCGGCTGGGCCGTCTGCCGGTACTGCTGGGGCAAAGCGAGGACGGCTGCTGCGTCTCCTTTGAATCCTTTGCCTACCACAAGCTGGGCTATGACGACGCCTACGAGCTGGGTCCCGGCGAGATTGTCAAGGTCACTCCCCAGGGTTGGGAGACTCTGTCCCCCCCCGGAGACAAGATGAAGATCTGCGCCTTTCTCTGGACCTATTATGGCTATCCCAACTCCAACTATGAAGGCATCAATGTGGAGGTCATGCGCTGCCGCAACGGGGCGGTCATGGCCCGGGACGAGGCAGCCGCGGGGACCCTCCCCCAGGTGGACTTTGTAGCCGGAGTCCCCGATTCCGGCGTCCCCCACGCCATTGGCTATGCCAACGAAAGTCATATTTCCTTTGCCCGCCCCTTTGTGAAATACACCCCCACCTGGCCCCGCTCCTTCATGCCCACCGACCAGAACGTCCGGGACCAGGTGGCCAAGATGAAGCAGATCCCCGTCCCTGAACTCATTGAGGGCAAAAAGCTCCTCTTTGTGGACGACTCTATTGTCCGGGGGACCCAGCTCCGGGAGACGGTGGAGTTTCTCTATGGCGCCGGCGCCGCCGAGGTGCATATGCGCTCGGCCTGTCCGCCCATTATGTACGGCTGTAAGTATCTGAACTTCTCCCGCAGCAACGACCACATGGAGCTGCTGGCCCGGAAGGTAGTCCAGGAGCTGGAGGGGGACGAGGGGCAGAAGCACCTGGAGGAATACTCCGACAGCTCCACCCAGCGGGGCAAATGTCTGCTCCGCTCCATCTGCGAGAAGCTGGGCTTTGATTCCCTGGGCTATCAGTCTTTAGACGGTCTGCTGGAGGCCATCGGCATCGACAAGGACAAGGTCTGCACCTACTGTTGGACAGGTAAAGAATAAGGAGGAGCCATGGAAAAATCTCATTCCGCGTCCTATGCCGCCGCCGGGGTCAACATCGAGGCGGGCTATGAGGGCGTAAAGCTGATGCAGGAGCATGTCCGGCGCACCCTCATCCCCGGCGTGGTCTCCGGGCTGGGGGGCTTCGGTGGGCTGTTTGCCCCCGACCTCTCCGGCATGAAAGAGCCGGTGCTGGTCTCGGGCACCGACGGCGTGGGCACCAAGCAGCGTATCGCCCAGCTCATGGGCAAGCACGATACCGTAGGCATCGACTGCGTTGCCATGTGCGTCAACGACATCGTCTGCTGCGGGGCCAAGCCCCTCTTTTTCCTGGATTACATCGCCATTGGAAAAAACGTACCTGAAAAGGTGGTCCAACTGGTCTCCGGCGTTGCCGAGGGCTGCGTCCAGGCCGGGTGCGCCCTCATCGGCGGCGAGACCGCCGAGCATCCCGGCACCATGGCCGCCGACGACTATGACCTGGCGGGCTTCTCGGTGGGTATCGTGGACAAGAGCAAGGTCATCGACAACACAAAAATGGCGGCGGGAGACGTGATCCTGGCCCTCCCCTCCTCCGGGCTGCACTCCAACGGCTATTCCCTGGTACGGAAGGTCTTCGATGTGGAGCATGCCGACCTGGGCAAGCACTATCCCGAGCTGGGCATGAGCCTGGGCGAGGCCCTGCTCACCCCCACAGTCATCTATGTCAAGCCCGTTCTGGCCGCCCTCGCCGCGGCGGAGGTCAAGGGGATCAGCCACATCACCGGCGGCGGCTTTTACGAGAATATTCCCCGCTCCATCCCGGTTGGCCTGTGCGCCCACATTGAGAAAAAGGCGGTCAAGACCCCCGCTATCTTCTCCCTTCTCCAGTGGTTGGGCAGTATCCCGGAGCGGGATATGTTCAACACCTTCAATATGGGCGTGGGTATGACAATAGTGGTCTCCCCCGCCACCGCCGACGCCGCCCTGGCCGCGCTGAAGGCAAGCGGCTGTGACGCCTACGTCCTGGGCGAGATCGTCCAGGGAGAGGACAAGGTAGAATTATGTTAACTAAAATCGCGGTGCTGGTCTCCGGTGGCGGCACCAACCTCCAGGCCCTCATAGACGCCCAGGCCGCCGGAAAGCTGCCCCACGGGGAGCTGGCGGTGGTGGTTTCCTCCAATCCCACCGCCTATGCCCTGGAGCGGGCCAAGGCGGCGGGCATTCCCGCCGTAGTCTGCTCCCGGAAAGAGCTTGGCTCTCAGGAAGCCTTTGAGGCCGCCATCGGCGCGGCCCTATCGGAATACGGCGTACGGCTCATCATCCTGGCGGGCTTTATGAGCATCCTCAGTGAAGACTTCACCCGCCGCTGGCCCCGGCGCATCCTCAACGTCCACCCCTCCCTCATTCCTTCCTTTTGCGGCAAGGGGATGTATGGCTTGAAGGTCCACCAGGCCGCGCTGGAAAAGGGCGTCAAGGTCACCGGGGCTACCGTCCACTTTGTCAATGAGATCCCCGACGGTGGAGAAATTCTCCTCCAGCGGGCAGTTGACATAAAACAAGAGGACACCCCCGAAACCCTCCAACGCCGGGTCATGGAGCAGGCCGAGTGGCTCCTTCTGCCTCAAGCCACCGAGTTAGTGGCAAAAGAAATTTACGAGGAAAGGGAGAATTCCCATGTTTGATTTATGTAAACTTCTGCAAGACAACCCCTACCCTGGCCGGGGCATCGTTCTGGGCCGCACGGCAGATAACGCCAAGGCGGCGGTGGCTTACTTCATTATGGGCCGCAGCGACAATAGCCGCAACCGCGTTTTTGAGGAGACTGAGGACGGCATTCGGACAAAAGCCTTTGACGAAAGCAAGATGACCGATCCCTCCCTTATCATTTACCACCCGGTGCGGCTGCTCCCTCAGGGGATGCTCATCGTCACCAACGGCGACCAGACCGACACCATTGCGGAAAATATCAAGGCGGGGCACTGCTACCGCCACGCCCTGAATACCCGCACCTTTGAGCCGGACGGTCCCAACTGGACCCCCCGCATTTCCGGGGTGGTGAAGCCCGACGGCAGCTACAACCTGTCCATCCTCAAAAGCATGGACGGCGACCCGGCGTGCTGCTGCCGCTATTTCTTTGAATACGATAAACCCATCGCCGGGGCAGGCCATTTCATCCATACCTACCAGGGCGACGGCAGTCCCCTGCCCTCCTTTGAGGGAGAACCCTGGCGGGTAGCCATCGCCGCCGCCACTGCCAGGGCCTGGGCGGAGGAGCTTTGGGCCGCCCTCAACACCGAAAACAAGGTCTCCCTCTATGTCCAGCTCGTCGACCTGAAGACCGGGGCGCGGGACGTGGCCATTCTCAACAAGCACAGCTGACCGGCAGCCCCGCAACTATGAATTATGTAAACTAAAGAACCCGCAAACGCGGGGCAAGGAGTGTGCGATATGACCGAACTGGAACTGAAATACGGCTGTAATCCCAACCAGAAGCCTGCCCGTATTTTCATGCGGGATGGCTCGGAGCTGCCCGTCACCGTCCTCAACGGCAAGCCAGGCTATATCAACTTTCTGGACGCCCTCAACTCCTGGCAGCTGGTGAAGGAACTGAAGGAGGCCACCGGGCTTCCCGCTGCCGCCAGCTTCAAGCACGTCTCCCCCGCTGGGGCCGCCGTGGGCAAGCCCCTTACCGCAGTTGACCGCCAGGTCTACTTTGTGGAGCCGGACGCGGATCTATCCCCCATCGCCTGCGCCTACATCCGGGCCAGGGGCACTGACCGCATGAGCAGCTACGGCGACTGGGCGGCCCTCTCCGACGTCTGCGACGCCGCCACCGCCGCCTATCTCAAGGGGGAGGTCTCCGACGGCATCATCGCCCCCGGCTATACCCCGGAGGCCCTGGAAATCCTCAAGAGCAAGAAGAAGGGGAACTATAACATCGTCCAGATCGACCCCGACTACACCTGTCCCCAGCAGGAGTACAAGGACGTGTTCGGCGTCACCTTCCAGCAGGGTCACAACGATTATAAGATCGGTCCCGATCTGCTGACCAACATCGTCACCGTCAATAAGACTCTGCCCGAGAGCGCCGTCACCGACATGATCGTCTCCCTCATCACCCTGAAGTACACCCAGTCCAACTCAGTGTGCTACGTGAAGGACGGCATGACCATCGGCGGGGGAGCCGGCCAGCAGAGCCGCATCCACTGCACCCGTCTGGCGGGGAACAAGGCGGACATCTGGTGGCTGCGGCAGCATCCCAAGGTGCTGGCCCTCCCCTTCCCCGCCGATGTCCGCCGTCCCGACCGGGACAACGCCATCGACGCCTTCATCGCCGACGGCCTCACCGCCCAGGAGAAGGCGGAGTGGATTGCCAGGCTGGAGGGCGTCACCCTGGGCTCCGACGCCTTCTTCCCCTTCGGGGACAACGTGGAGCGGGCCCAGCAGTCGGGGGTAAAATATATCGCCCAGCCCGGCGGCTCCATCCGGGACGACCAGGTCATCCAGACCGCCGACAAGTTCGGCATGGTTATGGCGTTTACAGGAGTGCGTCTGTTCCATCATTAAAACCCCAGCAATGCCGACGGGCGGCCACAGGCCGCCCCTACCTGCAACAATTTCATTTGTAGGGGCGGCCTGTGGCCGCCCTCATAATAGCGAGGTGCAAAATATGAAAGTCTTAGTAGTCGGCGGCGGCGGCCGGGAGCACGCCATCTGCTGGAAGCTGGCCCAGAGCCCCAAGGTGACAAAGCTCTACTGCGCTCCAGGCAACGGGGGCATCGCCCAGGTGGCGGAGTGCGTGCCCATCAAGGCCACTGATGTGGACGGCATGGTGAAGTGGGCCAAGGAGAACGCCATGGACTTCGTCATGGTGGCCCCAGACGATCCCCTGGCCCTCGGCATGGTGGACGTCCTGGAGCAAGCGGGCATCCCCGCCTTCGGCCCCCGGGCCAACGCCGCCATCATCGAGGCCAGCAAGGCCTT
>CAJTLK010000082.1 GCA_910577415.1 uncultured Oscillospiraceae bacterium | reverse complement strand
GGTGATGAGGCCCAGGGAGGCCATGACCGTGCCGCCGGGGACGCCGGGGGCGCCAATGGCGAAAATGCCCAGGAGCAAAATGAACAGGATCATATTGCCGACGTTGGGCAGTTGACCGTAGAGGACCTTGGAGACGATCATAACGAAGAAGGTCTCGGTCAGGGCGGAGCCGCACAGGTGGATGTTGGCGAACAGGGGAATGCCGAACTCCACCATGTCGGAGCGAAGGACCTTACTCTTGCGGGCGCACTCCAGGGCCACAGCCAGGGTGGCGGCGGAGGACATGGTGCCAACGGCGGTCAGATAGGCGGGGCCATAGTGCTTCACCACCTCAATGCAGTTGTGGCCGGAGTAGGCGCCAGCAACGCCATAGAGGATGGCCATCCAGACGTAGTGACCGGCCATGACGATGACGATGGCCAACAGGAAAGCGGGGAACTGCTTGGTGATGGTGCCGTCATAGCTGAGACCGCAGAAGGTGAGGGCGATAAAGAAGGGTAGAATGGGGATCACGATCTTCTTTACGACGCTCAAAACGATGTTCTGGAACTCCTGAAGCACGGTGGTGATGGTCTTGGCGCGGGTCCAAACGGCGGCCAGGCCGATGAGGACGGAGAAGACCAGGGCGCTCATCACGGGCATGATCTGGGGAATGTCCAGTTGGAAGGCCACGTCGGGCAGATCCTTCAAGCCCTCCATAGAGGAAGCAATGGGGAGGACGGGGACCAGCAGATAGCCGGCGACCATGGACATGGTGGTGGCAAGCACAGTGCTGATGTAGGCAATGGCAATGGCCACCAGCAGCATCTTGGTGGCGTTGGATCCCATTTTGGTAATGGAGGGAGCAATAAAGCCGATGACGATCAGGGGGACGCAGAACATGATAAGCTGGTTGAGCACATACTTGAGCGTGACCACGATGGTCATGACCTGCTTCAGCTCAAAATTGCTGCACAGGATACCGGCGATAATGCCGATCACGATGCCGATGAGCAACTTGAGGGGCAGGCTCATACCTTTCTTCTCAGAAGCCATAGAACAGTTCCTCCTTTTTTCTTCTCACTGACGATTTGATGGTGCTTTGACATTCACAGCCCGATTTACACAGGATCGGGCTGGTCGGTCATGATACGAAGGATGGTCTTGTCGGTCTCCCGCATACCGACCCGGCCCAGACGGCCCACATTGACGATGGTGTTTTCCACACTTTTGCCCACGATGCCGTCGCCGCCCAGAAAAGCCTGGCCGTCACGGGTCATGCTCCAGCCCAGGATACCGGCGCCCACCGCGGCGGAAATCTTCGCCGCGCAGGAGGGCTTGGCTCCGTCGCAGATCATGCCGGAAACGGTGGCCAAGGCATTGGTCAGGGTATCAGAGATCTCCTTTATGCCGCCGCCATTGAGCCAACAGATGGCCCCACCGGCTGCGCAGCCGGCGCACACCGCACCGCAATAGGCGCTGAGGCGGCCAATGCCTGTCTTCATGTGGGTGGCCAGCAGATCGCTGAGGGTGACAGCACGGAGCATAGTGTCATGGTCCGTGCCCAATTCCCGGGCAAATTCCACCACGGGGACCGAGGCGGTAATGCCCTGATTGCCGCTGCCGGAGATGATGATGACCGGCATCTCGCACCCGCTCATACGGGCGTCGGAACCCGCCGCGGCCATGTACCGGGCGCGGGTCTGGACGTCGGTGCCCAGGTGGTTTTTCATGACCTTGCCTACGTTGGCGCCCCACGGATTGGTCATGCCCTCGGTGGCAATGGCGTAGTTGTACTCCACCTGACGCTCCACCAGCTCCCGAACGTCATCAACGTCCATAGTCTCCACAAAGTCCACGATGGCTTCCACCGACATACAGGAGCGGTCCGTAAGGCCCTGGGCGGCTCCCGCCTGAGTGATCTCGCCGCTGTCCAGGAGGACATGGCCGTTTTTCTCGATGTATACGATGTTGGTATGGTAGTCCTTGATGCGGAGCTTGACGCAGTCCGTCCCGGCTGAAAGGGTGATGATAATGTCAAAGATCGCATCGCTCTCAGCGGGGAGGACCTTGATCTCATGACCGTCCATGTACTTGCGGATGGCGGCCTTCTCGGCGTCCGTAACGGAGGAGATGACCTCCAGGATCTTCTCTGACTTACCGGCCACGATGCCCGCCGCTGTGGCGGCTTCGATACCCTTAAGTCCGTCGGTGTTGGGGACCACCACGCTCTTGACATTCTTAATGATGTTGCCGCTGGCCTCCACCTTGACCTTGTCAGGCAGACAGCCCAGGACGTCACGAGCCTTAGCGGCGCCATAGGCCAAGGCGATGGGTTCGGTACAGCCCATGGCGGGGACCAACTCCTCCCGGAGGATCTGAACAAAGCTGCCGTATCTGGGATCATTCTTATCCATACGTTTACCTCCTTTCCCAACCGACGTGCCTCGCCTGGGCCGGATCGAAACTGGTCGGGGCGGGGCGCCAAAAAACGCTGATATCATACCACAACAGGAAAGAATTGTCAAATCTATTAAAAAGTACACTTTAACACAGAGAAGCATTGTATAATTTATACAATAAAATGAGCAAAAAGGGAAGAAAACTTTTTCTGGGGGCTTTCCAAGCAAAGAGAAATATTGTATAATCATTCTTATCAACAGAAGTTACGGACAAGCGCTTTGCCTTTCCGTGGTCATACCATTATAAAAAGCCAGGTTCCCAATTATGACAAGGGGGGAAGGTCATGGGCGAAAAGTTAGGAGTCTATATCCACATTCCGTTTTGCCGGGCAAAATGCGATTACTGCGACTTCTATTCTCTCCCTGGCCGGGAGGGGACCATGGATGACTATCTGAAGGCGCTTACCGCCCATATCAAGGAGACCGCCCCACTGGCCAAGGGGTGGCAGGTGGACACGGTCTACATTGGCGGCGGCACCCCCAGTGTATTCGGGGCCAAGCGGATGACGACTCTTCTAAAGGAGCTTCGCCACTGCCTGGACCTGACCCGTGACGCAGAGATCACCTGTGAGGCAAACCCGGAGAGCGCCGACCTGGACTTTTTAAAGGCAGTCCGTCGGGCCGGGGTGAACCGGCTGAGCCTGGGGATGCAGTCGGCCTGTGACGGAGAGCTTCATGCCGTCCACCGGCTCCATGACTTTTCCCAGGTGGTGGAAGCGGTGAAGGCCGTCCGGAAGGCGAAGCTGAAGAACCTGTCCCTGGACCTGATCTACGGCCTCCCCGGTCAGAGTATGGATAGCTGGCGCAAAAGTGTGGAGGAAGCGTTGAAGCTGGAGCCGGAGCATCTTTCCTGTTACGGTCTCAAGGTGGAAGCGGGCACGCCTCTGGACGGGCGGGTCTCCCGTGGGGAGTCCCTTCCCGGCGACGACCTCCAGGCGGATATGTATCTTTGGACGGTGGAGAGACTGGCCCAGGCGGGCTATCCCCAATATGAGATATCCAACTTCGCAAAGCCGGGCTTTCAGTCCCGGCATAACCTGAAATATTGGATGGGCAAGCCCTATATTGGCTTTGGCCCCGGCGCTCATTCCGACTTCGGTTCCCGGCGGTATTCCTTTGTCCGGGACCTGGATGCGTATATTGCCGGCGTTTTGAGCGGGGGAGCCATTGTGGATGAGGATCAGCTCATCCCTCACCGGGAGCGGGGAGGGGAGTATTTGATGCTCCGGTTACGGACGGTGCGGGGCATTGAGGAGTGGGAGTATCGCCGGGAGTACTCCATGAACTTCGACCCTCTGGAGCAAAAGCTGGAAGAATATGAACGCCAGGGCTGGGCAATGCGGAAGGACCGGCGGTGGTATCTGACCCCCAAGGGCTTTTTGGTGTCCAACCAGCTTATTGGCGACCTGTTGGGCGTGCAGGAGGCCGCCAGCCTTCAAAGTGTGTTGCCCAAGCTGAAGGTTACCGCCCGCCGGGACATGACGGAGCCGCTCGAAGGCAAGGAGAAATAAACAACATCTGGAAACAGCCGCCGGACGGTTTACACCGTCCGGCGCTTGTGTTATGATGAAAGAAGTGTAGAGCAGAGGTCTGCGAGACAGCACCGAGCGACCAGACCTTTGCGAAGCGTGACAGTATTGCACACCACCCCAAGGAGGAACCATGAGAAACCCTTTGAAAAAACTGACCGCGGCGGGGCTTGCCCTGTCGCTGCTTTTGGGACAGGCTGCCCTGGCCTCCGACGCCCTGGGCCATGATCTACATGCTGGGACGTCCATTTTGTCCGAGGGGACCACTCTGACCCGGAGCTATTTCTGGAGCGATACATACTCCGACCTGCGGACCGAGCGCTTTTTTACCTATACCCCCAACGAGAGCGTCCGGCCTACGGTGGTCTATGGAGACGCCCTCCTGAACCGCTACACCCTATCCGATATGGCCAAAAGCCTGGAGGAAGCAGGCAAACGGGTGGTGGGCGGCGTCAACGGCGACTTCTATGTTCCCGCCACCGGGGAGCCTTTGGGTCTGGTGGTGACGGAGGGCGTGGTCCGATCCTCTTCGTCCTATCATCCCGCCATAGGCTTCCGCGCAGACGGCACCGCGTTTGTGGGCACGCCCTATCTCAACGTCTCCGCCGTCATGCAGGGCGAGCGGGTGACAGTTTTTGGCGGGATCAACAAGGTCCGCCAGATCCGCAATGAGGACGGCGGCGGCCTGACCCTGCTCACCGGGGATTTTGGAGCCAACACCCAGAATACCGCTCCCGGCGTGGACGTGTTTTTGAAGCCCGTGGAGGATGAACGGCTGGGGGAGACCCTTTCCGCTGAAGATACTGGACTGGGGCGGGAGCTTCTTCTTTCACAAGAGCTTCGGGTGGGCAGCCGGGTACGCTGCGAGGTGGACTATGTCTCCGAGGCTGCCGGGGCCAATCCCATCCCCGAGGGGATGTTCGTGCTCACCATGAACGGCAAGGATGATGAGGGAACGTTGAATATGCTCCGTTCTCTTCAGCCGGGAGATGAGGTCCTCATCGACCTGACCACCGAGGACAGGCGGTGGGAGGAGGTCACTGAGAGCATAGGCGGACTGTTTCGCTTGCTGGAGAACGGCCAGCTGGGCCAAGGGCTGGAGGACAACAACGGCGGCCAGACCAGCCCCCGTACCGCCATCGGCGTGAAGGAAAACGGCGATGTAGTTTTTTATACTCTGGACGGGCGTCAGCCCAAGTACAGCGTGGGAGCCACCTGTGAGCAGATCGCCCTGCGGCTGGCCGAGTTGGGCTGCGTGGACGCGGTGGGGCTGGACGGCGGCGGCTCCACCACTCTGGGAGCCACTGGGACGCTGGACAATTCCTTTGGCGTTTTGAACAAGCCCTCCGACGGTGTTCAACGCCGGAATACCAGCGCTGTCTTTTTGACCACCGAACTGGAGGGGACCGGGGAGCCGTCCTATTTGCAGGTCGAGCCTGGAGACGCTCTGCTGCTGTCTGGGGCCATTCTGCCCCTGGTGAGCTACCGGGTGGACACCGGCTACCGCCTTCTTGGCGCCGCCTCCAACGTGGAATATGAAGCCCAGGGCGGCGGCAGCATCGTGGAGGGCGGAGCCTTCCAGGCCGGGACGGAGGATGCCGTCACCACTCTCACCGCCCGCCAGGGAGAGTTGACCGGGCAGGCTACTCTCACTACCATCCGAACTCCTGACGCTATTGAGGTGACAAACGAGACCACCGGGGGCTTGGTGCTGAACCTGACGCTGGACCCGGGGGAGGAGGTCTCCCTTCGCTCCGAGGCATTCTGGCGCAATCTGCCTCTCCAGTCCAGGGACGAGAACTACCTTTGGGCCTGCGATGAGGCTGTCGGCGTCATTGCCCCAGACGGGGCCTTTACTGCCGGGGACAAGACCGCCTCGGGAGAGATCACCGTCACCGCCGGGGATCACACCCAGACCATCCCGGTGAATGTAGCGGGCCATATTTTGCTCTTGGAGGACATGGAGAAGGAGGATACCCTCTTTACCTCCACCGAGTTGGTGGGGGCGATCCCCGATCCTGACCTGACCCATGTGCGCGTGGGCCGCCAGAGCCTCCGGGTGGACTATGATACCGGGGAGAGCGGTTGGAGCGGCTTGAGCGCCAACATCTCTATCCCGGCAGGGGAAAAATATATGGGACTGTGGGTCTATGGCAACGGTTCCATGGATAGTCTCATTGCCCACTTCACCGGGCCAGACGCCGAGGAATCGGTGCCTCTCTGCGGCCTGGGCTTTACCGGCTGGAAGCACGTGCTTGTCCCGCTGCCCGAGGGCTGTGATACGTTGAAGCAGCTGATCTTCCTCTACGGTGGCGGCGAGGAGCGCACCGGCACGATCTGGCTGGATCAGCTCACCACCGCCAATGAGGAGCGGGAGGACCTGACGCCGCCGCAGATCGTCATTGAGGTTACCGACGGAACTCAGCTTACCGCCACCATCAGCGACGATGTGGACCGGACCATCGCCGCGGGCGCGGTGATGATCCAGTATGACGGGGCCATGATCTCCGGTGAGTGGAATGCCGCGGCCAACACCTTTAAGGCCACCCTGCCTGAGCTGACCCTGGGCAGCCATCGGGTCACGGTGACGGCTGTGGACATCAGCGGCAACGTGGGCCGGGCTTCCTACGACATTCCCAACGAGGCCGTGGTAGAGTTCGCGGATATGGTGGACCACTGGGCCCAGCCCTATGCCGGATACCTCTTTGAGCAGGGTATCACCTACGGCGTGGCCGACGGCGACCAGGTCTACTTCCAGCCCAACTCCAACATTACGCGGGCGGAGTTCTTTACCCTGGTGGCCCGGTGGATGGGACTTGACCTCAGCCAGTATGAGGACGTGGAGCTGCCCTTCGCCGACCTGGGAGATGTCCCGGAGTGGGCCTTGGCTCCGGTGAAGGCCATGTACCAGCGGGGGGTCATCCAGGGCAGCCTGGATGGCGGGGTGCTCTATCTCCACCCCCTGTCCGGGGTCAGCCGCTGCGAGGTGATGACCATCCTGGGCCGCACCCAGATGAAGGGCTATCCCGAAGCGGAGCTGGACGGCTTCAGCGATGGGAGTGAGGTGCCAGCCTGGGCCGAGAGCTACGTCCGCAGCCTGGTGGGCCAGGGCATTGTCAACGGCTACGGCGACGGCACCCTGAAGGTCACCGCACCCATGAGCCGGGGCGAGGCGGCCAAGGTGCTGTGGGCTTTACGGTAAAGCAAAGAAGAAAGAACGTCCATCCGAGCTTTTCGGGTGGACGTTCTTTTTATTTCATCAGATCCGCGGTGACCGGGATATCCTCGTGGGGGACTTTGGCCCGGTCAAAGCGCCGGGCAAGCTGGGCGGCGGACACCGGCTCGGGTGTCTCCTGCTGTCCCGCCATCTGGGCCAGAAGACCCACCAGAGCCTCGGGGGAGTACCTTCGCCGCAGGGCACCCATGTCCAGGTCGGCGTCCCGCTTGGCCAGACGGCGGCCATCAGG
The DNA here is from genome assembly GCA_910577415.1 of uncultured Oscillospiraceae bacterium. Classification (GTDB taxonomy): domain Bacteria; phylum Bacillota; class Clostridia; order Oscillospirales; family Oscillospiraceae; genus Vermiculatibacterium. The sequence continues at coordinate 358 of CAJTLK010000082.1, read as the reverse complement.
GGCCAGGAGGAGAGGGACGTGATAAAATACGGGGACCTCCAGCCCCAGGGCCTCATAGAGAAAGAGCTGCCGGGGAGTGGAAGAGAGCAGGTCCCGGCCCCGCACCACCTCGGTGACGCCCATGGCGGCGTCGTCCGCCACCACGGCCAGCTGATAGGCCCAGGCTCCGTCGGCGCGCTTGATGGGAAAGTCGCCGCACTCGGTCCAGAGGTCTTGCCGGTATTCGCCCTGAAGACCGTCGGAAAAGGAAATGGTTTTTCGGGGGACCCGGACCCGGTAGCTGGGCGCTTTCTCTTTTATCCGCTCCACCGCTTCTGCCGTTGTCAGTGCGGCACAGGGACAGGAGGGGGAGACTTCG
>CAJTLK010000081.1:5142-8210 GCA_910577415.1 uncultured Oscillospiraceae bacterium | reverse complement strand
TCGAACCCCCAACATTCAGAACCGGAATCTGACGCTCTATCCAATTGAACTACGGACGCATATGAAATTTGCTTAATTATTATAGCAAATCAAAATGGCGTTGTAAAGACTTTGTTTCTATTTTTTCTCTCTGTGCTTGCGGGAGAAGACGTTGAAGCCATTTCCAGCAATTGCATTTGCAAAATAGTTACAAAACGGTTACAATTTTCTTACCACTCGCGAGGCGGAATACGGAAAAAGGGAGACAGCTATGAAGAGAATATGGAGAGCTTGCGCCGCGGCGGCTTTGTCGGCGGCGATCATGTGCCCTGCCGCTGGGGCAGCCGGACTGACGCACACCGTGGTGTCCGGGGATACTATGTGGAAGCTGGCGGTAAAATACGAGGTTGGCACCAGCGAGATCATCCAGGCCAACCGGCAGGTGTCAAACCCTGATCTTATCTATCCGGGCCAGGTGCTGAACATCCCTCAGATAGACAACAAGGTGCTCAGCTATGAGGCAGAGGTAGTCCGGCTGGTGAACGAGGTCCGCTCGGCGAATGGGCTGGCGCCGCTCACCATCAACTGGGAGCTTTCCCGCGTGGCGCGGTACAAGTCCCAGGACATGAAGGATAAGGGCTATTTTTCCCACACCAGTCCTACTTATGGCACGCCCTTCCAGATGATCCGCAACTTTGGCCTGAGCTACCGCACGGCGGGGGAGAACATTGCCCGGGGCTATGCTACGCCCAAGGCGGTGATGGACGGCTGGATGAACTCTCCCAGCCACAAGGCCAATATCCTCAAGGCGTCCTACAAGGAGATCGGCGTGGGCTATGTGGCCCAGGGCGACTATTGGACCCAGCAGTTTATCGGCTGAGGACTTCCCATTCTCCCTCAGATTTGCTACAATAGGGGAGAAGGGAGGGGGAAAGATGCGGCTTTACGTTGCCCCTATGGAGGGGATCACCGATCACGTGTTTCGCTGCGTCCATCATCGGTATTTTCCGGGAGCGGATAAATACTTCACGCCCTTTTTCTCTCCCACCAATGACGGACGCTTTACCGGGCGGAGCCTGCGGGACCTGGACCCTAAGCTGAATGAGGGGTTGCCTGTGGTGCCCCAGCTCCTCACTAAGCACAGCGCCGACTTCCTATGGGCAGCCAAGGCCCTGGCTGACATGGGCTACCCGGAGATCAACCTGAACCTGGGCTGCCCATCGGGAACTGTAGTGGCGAAGGGGAAGGGGAGCGGTCTGCTTGACCACCCGGAGGGGCTGAAGGCACTGCTGGACGGCATTTTCGACTATCCGCTGAAGGCGAAGGTATCGGTAAAGACCCGGCTGGGACGGAAGGACACGGAGGAATTTCCCCGACTGCTGGAGTTGTTCAACAGCTACCCCATTTCTGAATTGACGGTCCATTGCCGGGTGAGGGACGACCTTTACCGCCGACCCGCTCAGCCAGAGAACTTTGCCCTGCCCCTGCGGGAGAGCAAAAACCCGGTGTGCTACAACGGCGACCTGGCAAGCGTGGAGTTGTTTAAATCGTTTCAGGCGCGATTCCCCGAGACTCCGGCGGCTATGCTGGGACGGGGAGTGGTGGCCGATCCGGCGCTGCTCCGGCGTATCCAGGGAGGAGAGGCGGCGGACCGGGAGACACTGAAACGCTACACGGAGGAGCTATTCGAGACTTACAGCTCTGTGTTCGGTCATGCCCGCAGCGCCCTGAACCGAATGAAGGAGATATGGACCTACCAGCTTTGCCTTTTTGACGGGACGGAGAAGTACGAAAAAAGGCTGCGGAAAACCACGGATGCGGCGGAATACCGGGCGCTGGTGGAGCGGATCTTTGGAGAGCTGTCTCTCCGGGAGGAGGGAGCCTGTCCCCGTTGGCTCAACAGTCCGGCGGCGGAAGAACCGCTTTGAAAGGTGACATGACAATAGACGGCGGAGGTCGGGAAAAGTTCCGGCCTCCGCCGTCTATTGTGTCTGCCTTATTGTGTCAGCGCTTCCAGCAGGGCGGTACAGCCCTCCCATATGTCGCGGAAGGTGGTCTCAAAATCCCCGGTGTACCAGGGATCGGCGATATCCCGTGGGCGGGGCGACCAGTCCAGCAGACCGTGGACTTTCTCACTGACGCCTATCATCCGGGACATATTCCGCAAATTGGCGGCGTCCATACCGATAAGCAGGTCGTAGTTCTGTCCGTCCCACCAGGTGAGCTGCCGCGCACGATGAGGGATCAGAGGAATATTGTGGGCACGGAGTACCCGTTGGGTGCCGGGATGGACGCCGTTGCCGATCTCCTCGGTGCTGGTGGCGGCGGAATCCACCCCAATATCCGCAATGCCCTTTTCCTTGACAAGATAGGCCATCACGCTCTCCGCCATGGGGGAACGGCAAATATTGCCGTGGCAGACGAAAAGTATCTTTGTCATGGAAGTCTCCTTTACAATACAATGATTGCGAAAATAGAACATTTTTATCATAATCCTCGGAAACCATCGTGTCAAGAGGCCGGAGGGTTGCGAAACGGACGTAAATGTGGTATAATTTCCCCAGTGAAAAGAGGTGAGGGCGATGGCCCGACAGGGATATATCCATGATAAACTGGACCTGAAAATGCTGGAGCTTTATCTTCTGGCCCGGGCGGCTGGCCCCATCGGCCCAGACACTCTGGCTGAGTTGACCATGCGCCACGAGGGCGTGGAATATTTTGATTTTACTGAGGCTACCGCCGAGTTGGTGGCAAGCGGCCACCTGGCGGTGGAAAATGAGCGGTATGTTATTACGGAGAAGGGGAAACTTAACTCCGAAGCCTGCGAGAGCAGTTTGCCCTATTCCGTCCGCCGCCGCTGCGATGAGGACTTGGCCCCCGTCAACGCCGCTCTCCGCCGGGCTGCTCAGGTTCAGGGGGAGAAGAGGGAAAATGAAGATGGCTCTGTAACGGCCCGGATGGCGCTGGACGATGTGAGCGGGAATTTGATGACTTTGGAGCTGCTCTGCCCGGACGGAGTCCAGGCAGACAGGCTTATCAACGCCTTCCGGGCAAGGCCGGAGCAGATATTCAACGCGGTGCTGAGCGCA
>CAJTLK010000081.1:0-5132 GCA_910577415.1 uncultured Oscillospiraceae bacterium | reverse complement strand
GCATTGACCGCGGACGAGGATAAGGAGAAATAAGGGATGAACGAACCGATGGTATTTGGTCTGCCCATCAGTATGGCGTTTCTCTATTTTATCACCTATGCCGTGATGGGCTGGTGTGTGGAGACTGTCTACTGCTCCGTGCTGGAAAAGCGCTTTGTACCCAGGGGCTTCCTCTACGGTCCTCTGTGCCCCATCTATGGGGTAGGCGTGCTGATGATGATCTGCTGGTTCCAGCCCCTGATGGGTAATCCGGTGCTGTTTTACCTGACGGCCACGGTCTGCATGTCCGCCTGGGAGTATCTCGTGGGCTGGTTTTTGGAGACGACCACCCACATCAAATATTGGGATTACAGCATGTACCGCTTCAATCTTCACGGGCGCATCTGCCTTTGGGTGTGCCTTGCCTGGGGAGTACTGTCCTTTCTTGTTCTTTACTTTATCCATCCCAGGGTGGCTGGAGTACTGGAAGGGATACCCCCCATTCCCAGATATTTTCTGGACGGTGTGTTTTTAGGGATATTGCTGGCCGACGCCACAGCTACGGTTTACCAGCTTATCCGTACATCCCAGATGCTGGTCCGGCTGCAACAGGCGGGCGACGAGCTGCGTGCCCAGGTGATTTTGAGCCGTGACGAGCTGGCCGGAAAGGTGGAGGGGGCCAAGGCCCTTCTTACCGAGCGGCTGGATGATCTGCTTCCCGGCCAGCTGGATGAGGTGGGGCGGGGACTCAAGGCCCGCTATGACGAGCTGGTGTCGGGGACCGAGATGGTGACCCGCCGCTTCCGTATGGGTTACCGCGATATGCGCTCCGGGCGGAATCCCGAGGCGTTGGAGAGCGTCAAACGTCACGGCGAACGGAGCAAGCTCTGGCGTTTGGGCATGAAGAAAAAGAAGAGTGAAACCGCCGTAAAATAAGGAGGTTTGACGAGGCCGGTCACATCTGTGACCGGCCTTTTTATAGAATCAAATTGTGTTATGTAAACAAAAAAGGAGAGTTTCTCCCCATAGAAAACTACGTTTGCGGGGTGTGGAAAACTTGGTGGAAAAAGTGGAAAACCGCTGGGAAAGAATGGAGAGAGGGGAGTGGAAAAACCTGTGCAAAATGTGGATAACGTCTTGTTTTTGCTATTATCCGCCGCATTTATGTCAAGCCTGGAGGGCGCGAGTGCTCAAAAAGGCCGAAAAGCGACAAAATGCGACACATTCCACGAAGGGAAAAACGACCTCAGGTAAGTAAAATAGAAGCGGCATAGAAAAAGGAAAAAGATGGCATTACTTAAAGTTATGTGAGTAAGGAAAAGCCTTCCTGTATATACTATCCCGGAAAGGGAGGGAACGCCGTGGAGGAGCAGCAGCAGGAACAACAGGAGCAACAACGGATGCGGGAGATCGAGGAGCTGGGCGCATCAGTGATCCGCACTGACCGGGGGACCATCCACACCCTTACCATTATCGGACAGATCGAAGGACATCAACTCCTTCCGCCTACCGCCAAAAGCACGAAATATGAGCATCTGCTGCCGCTGCTGGCCCTGGTGGAGGAGAGCGACGAGGTGGATGGACTGCTGGTGCTTTTGAACACGGTAGGCGGGGACATCGAGGCGGGGCTTTGTATCGCGGAGATGATCGCGGGTATGACCAAGCCCACGGTGTCTTTGGTGCTGGGCGGCGGTCATTCCATCGGCGTGCCCCTGGCGGTGGCGGCAAAAACCTCTTTCATCGCTCCCTCGGCGGCCATGACAATCCACCCGGTGCGCCTATCGGGGACGGTCATCGGCGTCAGCCAGATGTTTGCCTATTTTCAACGGACCCAGGATCGGATCGTGGAATTTATCACCCGCAACAGCCATATCCGCCGGGAGGATTTCCTCCGGCTGATGCTGGAGACCGGGGAGCTGACCGCGGACGTGGGCAGCGTTCTCTACGGTAAGGAGGCGGTGGAGCTGGGACTTATTGACCGGGTGGGCGGGCTTAGTGAGGCGCTAAAGTGTCTCCATGAACAGATCGACGCCGCAAAAAAAGAGAAGTAGGGGACAGCCGGCTCCGGCTGCCCCCTCTTTTTAAAAAATTAAGGAAAAAGTGATGGAAATATTGGCCATTATATGCTAATATAATTAAAATGGAACATTTTTAAAAGGGGAGGGGATCGCTTTGGGCTACATATCCGCCGTTTTTATGGGCGCGCTCCAAGGGGTCGCTGAGTTTTTGCCCATCTCCAGCTCCGGCCATCTGGCGCTGTTTCAGCGCTTTTTTGCCATGGAAAACTACGAGGAGACCCAGATGTTCTTTACTGTTCTGCTCCATCTGGGGACGCTGATCTCTGTTTTTGTCTATTATTGGCACGACATCATCGACATGATCCGGGAGTTTTTCCTGGCCATCGGCGACCTTTTTCACGCCAAGCAGCGTCGGGGCCGTCCTGCGCCCACGCCTCCCGCCCGGCGGTTGGTGCTTCTCATTGTGGTATCCATTCTGCCGCTGTTTCTCATTCTGCCGATCAAAGATGTCGTGGAGGAGGCCATGAGCAACGCCGCATTTGTCGCCCTGGCCCTGATCGTTACAGGCTGTATCCTGTATCTCTCCGACCAGATGGCCAAGGGGAGGAAGAGCGCCCGCACGGCCACGGTGGCCGACGCTTTGCTGGTGGGCTGCGCTCAGGCAGTAGGTACGCTTCCCGGCATTTCCCGCTCCGGCATTACCATCTCTGCCGGACTGCTGCGGGGCTTTGACCGCTCTTTCGCCGTCCGTTTCTCCTTCCTTATGTCTCTGCCGGCGGTGTTAGGGGCCAATATCCTGACCCTGAAGGACGCCGTTGAGGCGGGGATCGACCTTACCCAGCTGCCAGTCTATCTGGCGGGTACCCTGGTGGCCGCCGTGGTGGGCTATTTTGCCATCCATCTGGTAAATCTGCTCTCTGACAAGGGAAAGTTTGGCGCTTTCGCCTGGTATTGCTGGGGGGCCGGACTGGTCGCGCTGGTGGCGAATTTCCTGGTGAAATAGTGTAGAGCGTCCACATTCGGAGCAAGACAGCCTTTCTGAGAAAGGCTGTCTTTTTTTCTTGAAAAATTGGAAAGATTGGAGTATCATATATTATAGAATATTATGTGTCCTTAATTGGAGAGAGGACGCTTGAAAGGATGATCCCATGGCCACCACCGCACAAAAGAAAACCGATCCGGCCTCCTCTCGGAAGAGTGGGACAAGTTCAACAAGAACGCCTACGTCCCGAAGCTCCGCGGGAGGCAGCCGCACCAATACCGGGAGTGGCCGCGGCAGCGGCGGCGGCAGAGGGAAGGCTTCGGAACCCCAGAAGCCCATCCGCCGTGAGGTGGGGGCGGTGGTATGTCTGCTGCTGGCCTTTTTTACCGCGCTGGGCTGTTTTCATGTAGACGCGCTCTTTATCAATGTCCTCTGCGGCGCGGCGAAGGGCCTTATTGGCTACGGCTTCTGGCTGCTGCCTTTTGCGCTGTTGGGCTGCGCCTATATCCTGGGCTTTCACAAGGGCCGCCCGGTACAGCTCCGGGTGTGGTGTACCATGCTGTTGCCGGTGATCTTCGGCGCGTTTTTACACCTGTTTCTGGCGAAGGCGGAGTACCCCTGGGCCATGGAGATGGTCAAGACGCTTTGGACGGATGGGAAGGCCCTGGCCTCCGGCGGAGTGGTAGCGGGACTGCTTTCCCAGTCCATGGTGCTTGTTTTCAGTGAGATCGGAGCCATTATCGTGCTGACCTTTGCTATGGCAGGGCTTATCATGGCTGTTCTTCGGATCACGCCCGCCGACCTGATCGAATGGTTCCAGAGTCGTCCTCACCCCGAGTATGAGGAGGCGGAGGAGGTTGAGGAAGAGGATGACCTCCGGCGCTCCGCCGGTATCGAGCGGCCTATCAGCTCCACCTGGCCCCGTGTCCCGGAGGTGAAACCCCGCCGTTCTATCGACATTCCCTACGATGGGGAAGAGGTCCAGCCCGAGCCTAAGCCCGCGCCGGAGGAAAAGCCCCAGAAGAGAGGTTTCTTTAACCGTAAGGCTACGGTGCCCGCTCCCGATCAGGTCCTCACCGGCGCGCCGGTCCAGGAGGAAAGCGACTCCGCCGTCGAGCCTGATCCTGTTATGGCCTCTCCCGAGCCGTTTTCTGAGAGGGAGGCTCACATGGGGCAGACCAAGCTCCCGGAGATCACCCGGGAACCCGCGGTGCCCAAGCTGAAGAAGGGAGAGGCAGCCGAAGCTTCCGCCCAGGTGGGGCAGGAGGTGGAGGAGGCCATGAAGCAGCTCGTTGCCGACTACCAGTATCCCTCCACCGCGCTTTTGAAGGCGGGCAAGGACAGCGACGCCGCTGGAGTGGCGGGGGAGCTACGGAGCAATCAGACCCGCCTGACCGATACCATCCACTCCTTCGGTATTGACGCCAGTATCATCAACGTTACCCGCGGCCCTTCCGTGACCCGCTACGAGCTGGAGCTGGACCAGGGAGTGCGGCTGAATAAGCTGACCAATCTGGCCGATGATATTGCTTTGGCTCTGGGCGCCTCCGGCGTCCGTATCGCCCCCATCCCCGACAAGATCTCCATGGTGGGTATCGAGGTGCCCAACAAGCTTGTGACCCCGGTGGCCATTCGGGAGGTCATTGAATCCGACCAGTTCCAGGACCACGACTCTAAGGTCGCCTTTGCCCTGGGCAAGGATATCGGCGGCAATTGTATCGTGGGTAATATCGCCAAGCTGCCTCATCTGCTCATTGCCGGCACCACTGGCTCAGGTAAGTCGGTGTGCACCAATTCCCTCATTATCTCTCTGCTGTATAAAGCTACCCCCGAGGAGGTCCGTCTCATTATGGTGGACCCCAAGATGGTGGAGCTGGGCATTTACAATGGAATACCTCATCTGCTCATTCCTGTTGTCACCGACCCCAAGAAGGCCGCCGGCGCCCTCCAGTGGGCGGTGGTGGAGATGATGAAGCGCTACCGCACCTTCTCTGAGGCGGGAGTTCGGGACTTGGCTTCCTATAACGCCTATGCCGCCAAGACCGACGGTGCGGAGAAAATGCCCCAGATCGTGGTGGTCATCGACGAGCTGGCCGATCTGATGCTGGTGGCGGCCAAGGAGGTGGAGGAATCCATCTGCCGGGTGGCCCAGA